>JBGAHN010000224.1:0-7177 GCA_044226145.1 Labilithrix sp.
ACGAACTGCTGCATGCCGCCCAACGGAACGCCCGCGTCGTGCCTCGACGGCGCTCCCACGCTCCAAGCCACCGCCGCCCTCGCGAGCGCAGGGTTCCCCGTGTACGTCATCGGCATCCCGGGGAGCGACGCCTACGCGAACCTCCTCGACCAACTCGCCGTCGTCGGGACGACGGCCCAGGCGACGTCGCCGAAGTACTACGCCGTCGACGCCGCGGGCTCGAAGGACTTGCTCGGCACCCTCAAGAAGGTGGCGGCCAAAATCGTCGCGACGTGCGACTACCCCCTCGCGAACGCGCCGGCGAACCCGTCGCTCGTGAACGTCTACCTCGACGACGTCGTGCTCCCGCAAGATCCGGTCGACGGGTGGAAGCTCGAAGGCTCGACGGTCACGCTCCTGGGCGCCGCCTGCCAGCGCGTGCTCGACGGCGACGTCCTCGGCGTCCGGATCGTCACGGGCTGCCCGACGGTCACTCCGAACTAGACGCCGCGGCGCATCGACGTCGAACGTGCCCCCGCACGCCGCGCGCTTTCCTTCGTCACGGGCACCGTTGCGGTACGATGGTCATCGAAGATGGCCGGCGCATGGTGAACTCTCCGTATCGCGAGCCGGTGCCTTACCCCGAGGTGACGCTACGCCCGCTCGGGTTTCGGCTCCGGATGCTGCTTCCGTTCCTCCCGGCCTTCGGGCTGACCGTGGCGGCCATCGTCGCGGCGATCGCGATGACATTCTTCGTTCCGGAGGTCGTACCCGCCACGTTCGGCTGTCATCGCGACGCCGACGTCGTCACCTGCGTATCGACGGTCGACGGTCGCACGAAGTCCTGCTCGGCAAAGCGGGACGACATCCACGTCACGCAGCATCGGGCGAGGAACGGCCACTACGAGTGCATGTCGTTCGGATCCCAAGACGTCTACTGCAACGGCCCGGCTTCGAGCGTGATGGATCCGGTGATGGCTCTGAAGCCCGGCGAGCAATTCCTTTGGGACACGAGCCGACCTCTCCGCGGCTCGCTCATCTCCATGCTCTTCTTCGTGTGTACGGCTGCCTTCATCGTCGGCGGGGCGGCGTTCTTCGTTGGTCTCGTGCGTCGCGGCTCCACGGTACGGTTGCGCGTCACCCCCCTCGCGATCGAGGGCGCGGCGGGTGGACCGGTGCGACGGCGAGCAGGCGAGATCGTAGGGATCGGAAGGGTCGGCCCAGCACGCACCTTCGCCCCGCGCTTCGCGATCTACTATGGGGAGGCCGGCGACACGACGTCTCTCGGCGAGTGGGGTGCCTACGGCGCCGTCGAGCTGGAGCCGATGGCCGACACACTTCGCGCCGCGCTCGCGCACGTTCCTCGTCACGAGGAACGCGGGTCGCGAGAACGAGAATGACACGCCAGCGCGAGCGTTCGGTCGAACGTTCGTGTTTCCCTGGGCCTCTTGGATGCGTACGATGCAACCGGTCGAGATGCCTCCGGAGTCCGAAAACCTCGGTGAGCGCGATGCGCACATCCTCGCGAAGGCCTTCGTCTTCGCGGGCCCGAGTATGGCCGTACTCGACGCGCGCTTGCGCTTCGTGACCGTCAACGACGCGTTCGCGAAGCTCGACGCGCGTCTCGGTGGCGAGAGGTCCTCGCTCGCGCTGGACGATCTTTGGCCGAACGCCGATCGCCTCCATGCCCTATGCCGCGAGGCGCTCATGACGGGCGGCGCACGAACCGACGGCCCTTTCGCCCTGCCCGTGCGCCACGAAGGCGCTTTCGGCGAGCGCCTTTTCCTCGCGAGCATCGCACCCGAAACGTCGGGAGCGGCGACGTCGGGAACGTTGGGCGGAGCCTCGAAGGGCACCACCGCCGTGATCCTCACGCTCGTCGATGTCGACGAGCGCGCGCGACGCTCCCTCGAGATCTCCAAGAGCCGCAACCGCTACCGGACGCTCGTCCACGCGAGCGCGGAGCTCGTCTGGACGGTGGACGCGAAGGGCAAAATGGCCGAGCCCTCCGCCGAATGGCTGGCCTTCACCGGAAGGACGGTCGACGAGACGAAGGACTACGGCTGGCTGGAAGACATCCACCCCGACGATCGGGAATCGACCCTGACCCGGTGGCATCGCAGCGCCAACGAAGGCCCTCTCTGCTCCGAACGCCGCGTCCGGCGTCACGACGGCGAGTGGCGCGACATGGTCGGCCGGACCGTCCCCATCATGGATGAGGCGGGCGCCATCGTCGAATGGATCGGGACCGACACCGACGTGACCGAGCAGAGGATCGCCGAGCGCGCGCTGCGCGAACAGGAGAGCGATCTTCGCCTCATCACCGAGGCGCTGCCCGTGCGCATCGCCTACATCGACGACCAAGAACGCTACCGGTTCGTCAACGCCGCGTTCGAGGGCTACGAAGGCGCTCCCGTGCGCGTCGTCGGTCGGACGTTCACCGAGGTGCACGGCGAGCAAGGTCGCGCGCGCTTCGAGCCGCAGATCCGCGCGGCGCTCGCCGGCGAGACCGTCCACTTCGAGACGTCGCTAGGGCAAGGGCCGAACGCGCGGCACGTCGCGTTCTCGTTCATTCCGCGCACCGAGCCGAACGGCCGCGTCGCCGGGTTCTACGCCATCTCGAACGACGTCACCGAACAGCGGCGGCTCCAAGACCAACTCCACCACGCGCAGAAGATGGAGGCGATCGGACGGCTCGCGGGGGGCGTCGCGCACGACTTCAACAACCTGCTCACGGTCATCCTCTCCTACGCCGCGCTGCTCGAGAACCGCCTCGAGCGCGACGAGACGGCGCTCCGCGACGTCCGCGAAATACGGCGCGCGAGCGAGCTCGCGACGGGGCTCACGCGGCGGTTGCTCGCCTTCGCACGACGCGACGTCGTGCACGCGCGGGTCGTCGACGTGAACGAGGTCGTCGCGAACGTCGAGCGGCTCCTCGTCCGCGTGCTGGGCGAACACGTCGCGCTGTCGGTGAAGCTCGCGGCCGATCTGCCGAAGGTGAAGGCGGATCTCGGGCAGCTCGAACAGGTCCTCGTGAACCTCGCCGTCAACGCGCGCGACGCGATGCCGGACGGCGGCGCGTTGACCCTCGAGAGCTCCCACACCTCCCTGTCGTCGGAGGCGGCGCGCCTCGAGGCCGATGCGATCGTCGGCGACTACGTCGTGCTCCGCGTCAGCGACACGGGCGTCGGCATGACGCCCGAGGTCCAGGCGCACATCTTCGAGCCGTTCTTCACGACCAAGGCGGCCGGGCAAGGCACCGGACTCGGCCTCGCGACGTGCTACGGCATCGTGCGGCACGCCGGCGGTCACATGCGCGTCGCGTCGACGCCCGGCAACGGCGCGACCTTCGAGGTCTGGCTCCCCGCGACCGACGGCGAGCTCGCGCCCCGGTCGGTCGCCCCACGATCGAAGGGCGCGAACGGCAAGGAGGTCGTGCTCGTCGTCGAGGACGAACCGCGGATCCGCAAGCTCGTGACGCGCGGAGCGAAGGAATGCGGCTACGAAGTCCTGGAGGCGACCAACGGCGTCGAAGCGCTGAGGCTCGTCGAGTCCCACGGCGAGCGCATTCGCATCATCGTCACCGACGTCGTCATGCCCGAGATGGGCGGGCGCGAGCTCGCGCGGCGCGTGAAGGCGCGTTGGCCGAAGATCGAAATCCTGTTCACGTCCGGCTACGCCGAGGGGACGTTCTTCGACGAAATCTCGGCGAGTTCGGACATCCACTTCGTCGCCAAGCCGTACCTCGTCGAAGAGCTGCTCGATCGCGTTCGGCAGATCATCGACGCAGCGGCGCGACGAACCTGATCGTCAGCCTCAGGGCGGGAAGACGCCGTCGAACACGGCACCCGATGCGCCCGCGCCGACGGCCTTCGCGGCGAGATCGCCCGCGCCGACGAGCGACGACGTATTCCCCTCCGTCCGCGTGAGGTTCACGAAGAGGCCTTTGACCTCGGGGCCGTCGTGGGCGCTCACCGAGATCCCACGCAGCGGTAGCGGCATCGCGAGATCGACGGTCGTGATCGTCGACCAAAGCGCGCCGTCCGCCGAGACGGACGCGGTGACGCGCGAGCCGCTCCCATTCTTACGGACCGAGAGACGGAGGAACGCCGGCGACTCGGCGGACACCCCCGCGAAGGCCGGCCCATCGACGGACGACGTGGCGCCGCCGTCCGTCGATCGGATCTGCGCGCGCGGAGGGTTCGTGTCGAACGGACGACAAACGGCGACGTTCGCGGCGCCCGGCCCGTCGGACGCGCGCGCGACGAGGCAAGCCTTGGCGAACGGCTCGACGTGCGAGCTCGGAACGGAGACCAGCGCGCTCCACGAGGACTCCGCGGCGTCGGTCGCGAGCGCCTGGAACGCGCTGTCGGCCGTCTGCCAGAGATCGCCGCCCGACGCGCGGACGCCGACGACGGAGGCGGGCTCGACGAGGCTCGGGCCGCAACCCTCGCACGTGAACGGGAACCCGCGTGGCCCGTGCATGCTCGCCCACGGATCGACGGCGAAGTTCACCTTGTCCGTCGCGAGGTGCGCGGCTCCGGCGGACCGCGCCGCGTTGAACGACGTCGCGTCGTTGAGCCCGTAGACGCGCGCGACGAGGCCGCGGCTCCGCACCTCCGAAGCCCGCGCCGTCTCGGTGGAGGGCATGTTCAAGAACACGATGTCGGGCCGCGCGTCGTACGAAGCGACGGGGCAGCCCGCGTCGACGTTCGGGGCGACGAAGGCGACGCGCTCGCGCGGGTGCTCGCCGCCGTAGCGCGCGACGAGGCTGTCTTCGCACGCGGTGCCCCCCGTGACGACGAACACGAATTTGCCGCGGAGCGCGCCGAGCTTGGGGAACGCGCAGGTCCCGGTCACGGCGGCGCGCACGGACGTCGCGCCTTGGCACGCGTCCACGAGATCGGCGGGGGCGAGGACGTTGCTTCGCCCGAGCGCGCCGGTCAACGCGAGGTCGAGATCGGCGGGGGCGTGCCCTTGCGAGAACGGCTCTTTGAGGTCGACGAAGACCGTGACGACCTCGTGCTTCGGCACCGCGGCGTGGAACGCGGAGAGCTGCCGCAGGCAATCGGAGAGCCGCGCGCACGACGTCTTCTTCGGATCGTCGTGGTAGACGAACCACTCGCTCGCGGGCGCGGACGAGCCGCTCGCCCCGACGTGGATGTCGAGCTCGACGCTCCGGACGCGATGGTAAACGAGCTGATCGAGCAGCGGCTCGCTCCGCTCGTACGCGTTGTGGATCGATTTTTGGAGGGCGCGGTCGTAGAGCACGTCGGGCCCGTCATCCGTGCCGCCCGCGTCGTCCGCGCCCGCGTCTTGCGGGATCGCGTTCGCGTCCGTCTCCGCGCCGGCGTCGTTCGGTTCGGCGCCGTCGTCTCCGGCGTCACGCTCCTCCGGCACGTCGAAAGGAGGCGCCGTCGCTGGCCCTCCTTCGGAGCCCCCGCAGGCGACGAACGCGGTCGCCAAGACGAAGCGACGAAGGTGCATCGCACCATTCGTCGCACATCAATGAAGCGTGTGCCAGTGGCCTCCGTGCTCGATCATCGGCGGGCGCGACGACAGAGGACGCGCCGACACATGCCCCAGGACATGCTCTTCGCCGTTCTCCTCGGCCTCCTCGGCGGCGATTTGCGCCGCGAGCCGCGCACGCAGCGCGTCTTCCATCGCCTCTTCGCGTCCCCACTGCTCCAAGATGGCCTTCGAACGACGGCGGCGCTTCGCGTACGCGGCACCCAAGACGCCAATCGCGCCCACCCAGAGGATGCCACCGCCCGTCAGGATCGGCAGGAGGGAGTAGCGACGTTCGAGATCCGTCCGCCACTGGAACTCGAGCTTGCGGAGGTCGGAGCCGTACGCGTCGCTCATCGCGCGCTCGAACGGCGTTCCCTCGCGAACCCGCCGGACCATCGCGGCGAACCGCTCGCGATCGGCCTTGCGCATCAAGAACGCCATGAAGTCCGCGCTCTCCGCGTACGCGATGTTGACCTCGAAGGTGTCCGACGGAAAGCTCCGATCGAGCTCCGACAAGGGGAGCACGGTGTCGGACACCGTCGCGTTCCAGAGCACGCGCATCCGGTCGTAGGCCTTCTCTCCCGAGAGCGCCATCGCGAAGCCTTCGTTGAACCACACCGGCACGTGCTGTCCGAGCACCGCGTCTTCCAGCGCGACGTGCGCGAGCTCGTGACGGAAGACGCGATCGAGCTCCACGGCCTCCGCTCCGCGCGGAGCGAGCATGCTGATGAGGATCAGCCGCAGGCGCGGGTACGCGACACCGTCGGCGTATTCGGGCGGAGGCACCTCGCGCGGCGCGAGTCGGGCCATGTCCGACGTGGTCGGAGTGATGCGAACTTCGACCTGTCCGAGAACCGACAGTCCGAGGGCGGACGAGAGCTCTTCCTTGATGGCGTTCGCGTCGCGGAGGAGCGGCGCCACGCGCTCGGCCGCCGCGGGCGGGTACGAGAACCGGAGCCAGCCGAGATCTTTGGTCACGTAGTCGTCCGGGACCGGCGGCACGTTGATCTGCGACGGCGAGACGATGACCGGGACGTCTTGCGGGAGCGTCAGCGCCGGAGGACGCGTCTCCCCACGCACGGGTGATTCGGCGCCGACGTTGCGTTCGACGGGCGCGTCGACGTGCTCCGCGAGCGCCGGCCGCAGGGGGCCCGCGAAGAACGCGAGCACGAACGCCGTCAACGTCGCCAACTGCATGCGCGCCCACGCGCGGAGTCGAGCCATGGTCCTTTCTCGGATGCCGGAGCTCTCGGAAGCGTGACGCGTCACCTCGGCACCTGCATGCGAAGTTGGACCGTGTCGGAGTTCGACCCCTGGGACGCAAAGTAGATGCCCGTGCCCAAGAGTGCGGCGCCGCCGATGGCGCCCCAAAACCACCCCGACGCATAGAAGGGCTTGCTCTCCTCGTGCGCCCGCGGCTTTGGTTCCGCAACCGGGCTCACCGCGAGGGCATTCCCGGAAAGGCGCGGGCGGGCGGGCTCTTTCGCTGGAGCTGCAAAGGTCCGCTCGAGCGAGACGACGACGGCGCGCCAAGCATCGGCGCCGGTGCGCGTGGGATCGGGTTCGTAGCGGGCCGCGTCGAAGTCGCCGGTCGCGGCGAGGAAGAGGCGCGCCGTCGGCGGGTGCTCGCGATCGGCGGGCGCAGGGGACGCGGGCGCCGAAGGGGATGCGGGCGGCGCGGACGGCG
>JBGAHN010000019.1:0-52410 GCA_044226145.1 Labilithrix sp.
CGTCGGCGTTCGCGTTCGCGCCGCGTGCGCGAAGGTGGAGCTTGCCGTTCGGCTCGCGTTGCCCGACGAGCATTGAAACGCCGCCGCGCGCGTCGACGAGTGCGAGGGTCGCGACGGCGTCGTAGTTGGCGAGCGGCGCGTCGATCCCGATCTCGGCGCCCGCCATCGAAGCTCGGCACGCGACGGCGGCGCCCTCGAAGCCGCCGGTGTCCGGCCGCGGCGTCGCGCACCCGGCGCCTCCGAGGCCCGGCACGGGCAACCCCGCGAGCGCTTCCCTCGCGAGCAGCTCGCGATCCACGACCACGCCACCGCGATCCGTGGTGCCGACGAAGACGTTGCCTTTGCCCTCCGGCTCTCCGACGACGGCGGCCGCCAGCGGTTCCCGGGCAGGCACGGGCACCCTCGACGCGAGCTTGCTCCACGGCGTCGAACGCTCGACGACGACCTTTCCTCCTCGGAGCCGCGCGAGGCTCACGCGCGTTCGCGACGCGAGGACGAGCTCGACGCCGCCGTCGCCGTCGACGTCGCCGCACCCGATGGCGAGGATGCCGCCGTCGTCGGATTTCGCTTTGTGGACCTTCGCTTGCTCGAGGAGCACCGGCGAGAGGAACGAGCGAATTTCCGCGTCGATCGCCGCGTGTGCGAACGCGTGCGCGCGCGGCTCGGGCACCGGATTTCGCAGCCGATCCCAGCCGTTCGAGATGACCGGGTAGAGATCGCCCGTCGCGCGGATCTCGCCCTTCGCGATCTCGATCTTCACGTACACGAGCGTGGAGCCGCGCCCCGAGATGCCGCGCGCCACGGCGAGGCTCGCCGGCTCGGGGTGCGCGTGCGCCGTCCCCATGCGACCGGCGACGAGCGACGCGCGACGCGCGCGGAGAAGCTCGTCGAGCTTCGACGCCGTGACGTCGCTCGTGAGCGGCAGGGCGACCGTCGCGCCGGCGCCTCGCCGAGCAGCAGCGAGCTCGTGCGCGATCCGGACGAGCGCGCTCGTGTGCTTCGCTGACCACGCGCCGGCGTCGGGAGGGGGTGACGGCTTCGCGGGGCCCGGGGTCGCGGCGCGCGGCGCTTTCGTGTCGGCGGGCTTCTTCGCGTGCTGCGCGCGGGCGAACGGGCTCGCGAGTACGCAGGCCAACGCGATCGTCGCGACGCCGATCCTCGGACGTCTCGACCGTCGGACGCGCCCCGGCCGCGCGCGTTCGAGGGAGTCGTGGCTCAAAGCGTGGCTCCGTTCTCGTCGTCGATCGAAGGCGATTCGGGCGGCACGGTCATGGCGCCCGGCGGCAGCGGCGACGCGCCTTGGTTGCTCGGCGGCTCGGGGTTCTTCGGAGGCTCCGGCGCCGCGGGACCCTCCGGAGGAGGCGTCATCGCTCCTACCGGCACGATGGGCGCACCGGCGTCCGCCGTGAGATCGGCCGGCGCATCTTCGCTCGGCTCCGTCCCTTCGAGGAACACCTCGTCGATCGCGCCCTCCGTCTCGGCCGACGCGCGCCTGCCCGTCTTCGGATCGATCGCGAGCGTGACGACGCCGGGCGGCTTCGGGAACTCGGCGCGCGGCTTGTTCTCGTGCGCCGCCTTCATCAGCGCGATCCACGCCGGCAGCGCCGTCTGCGCGCCGGCCTCGCCCGAACCGAGCGGACGGTTGTCGTCGAAGCCGACCCACACGACCGCCGCGATCTCCGTCGAGTAGCCGGCGAACCACGCGTCCTTGGCCTCGTTGCTCGTGCCGGTCTTGCCGGCCACGGGCCGGTTCAACGCCTTCGCGCGCGTCGCCGTCCCGTGATCGACGACGCTCTCGAGCAAGCTCGTCGTGACGTACGCCTCCGCGGGATCGAGCACGCGCCGCGCCGGCGGGGCTTCCTTGAGCGGCACGTCTTTGCCGTCGGGGCCGACGATCCGCGTCACGAGCGTGGGCTCTTCGTACATGCCGCCGGCGGCGAACGTCGCGTACGCGCCGGCGAGCTCGATCGGGCGCACCTCGTACGAGCCGAGCGCGAGCGACAAGTCCGGCTTGAGGGTCGACGTGATGCCGAGCGCCTTCGCCCAGTCGACGACGCTGGCGGGCCCGACGTCCTCGAGCACGCGCACGGCGCCGACGTTCACCGAGTTCGCGAGCACCTCGCGGAGCCTCAGCGGATCGGCGCCCGTGTACCCCTCGTAGTTCGACGGCCGATACCCGCCCGCGAACGTCGTCGGCTGGATGTCGACGAGCGACGCCGGCGTGTAGCGCCGCGCGTGCAAGGCATACGAATAGACGATGGGTTTGAAGGTCGAGCCCGGCTGCCGCCGCGCGCGCGTCGCCCGATCGAGCCCGCCGTTGTCGTTCTCGAAGCTCCCGACGAGGCCGAGCACCTGGCGCGTGCGCACGTCGAGCACGACGAGCGCCGACTCCGGCCCGAGCTCGAGGCGGAGCGGCACCTTCGTCAGCGGCGCCTGGACGGACGCCTTCCCGTCGGCCGCGGCGACGCTCGGCACCGGCGCGAGCAAGCTCACGCGCAGGCGCGCGCCGATCTCGGCGAACCGACTCGGCGGCAAGTTCTCCGCGTTGTAACGCGTGTAATCTGCAAGTTTGACGGACCCGACGACGGTGCCGACGCGCACGTCGAGCGTCCCGTTCGCGTCGTCGTGCCCCGTCACCACGCCGACGAGGACCTTGTGCGACTCGTAGGCCGGCGTCCCTTCGAACGCCGCCGCCGGCTTCGACTTCTTCGCGTTCGCGACGGCCGGCGCCTTGAACGGCGCGACGAGCCCGTGGCGCTTGTCGTACGCGGCGAGGTTGTCGCGCACCGCTTTCCGCGCGGCCGCCTGGAGCTTCGGATCGATCGTCGTCGTGATCGTGAACCCTCCGCGCGGCCCGCGCTCGGGCTCGAGCTCCATCAAGGTCTTCTTCGCGATGGCGACGGCCTCGGGGGCGAGCTCGCTCTCGACGTCCTGCGCCGGCGACAGCCGCACGGGCTCTTCGTTCGCCGTCTCGTACTGGACGCCGTTCAGAAATCCCTTGTCGCGCATCTGCCGGAGCACGAACGCCCGGCGCTCGAGGGCGCGGTCGAGGTGCTTCTTCGGCGCGTAAATCTCCGGCCCCGCGACCACGCCGGCGAGCAGCGCCGCCTCCGCCACGGTGAGATCCTTCGCGGATTTCCCGAAGTTGTACTTTGCAGCTTCTTCGATGCCGTAGCGCCCGCCGCCGAGGTAGATGTGGTTGAGGTAGAGCTCGAGGATCTTGTCTTTGCGCTTGCGCCGTCCTTCTTCGTCGGTGCCGCATGAGGCGCAGAGCTCTTGCTCGAGCCGCCGCGCGAGGAGCGCTTCGCGGAGCTTGCGCTGGTAGGTCCGCTCCTGCGTCTCGAGCAGGATGTTCTTCACCACCTGCTGCGTGATCGTCGAGCCGCCCTGACGCGTGCGCCCGTCGCGCAGGTTGACGAGGAACGCGCGCGCGATGCCGAAGTAGTTGAGCCCCTCGTGGTTGTAGAAATTGGCGTCTTCGGCGGCGAGCGCGGCGAGCTTCACCTGCGGCGGGAGATCCTCGATGCGGACGACCGTGCGCCGCTCCGTGAAGAGCTCGGCCAGCACCGTGCCGTCGCGCGCGAGCACGCGCGTGACCTGCGAAGGATGGTAGCCACGCTCGAGCTCGGCGACGCTCGGCAGCTCGGCCTCGATGTGGCGGATGACGAGGCCGATCGCGACGAGGCCCACGACGGCGAGGGCCGCCCCGACGATCGCGATCCACTTCGCCCACCGCAACGCGACGGCGAGCTTGCCGGATCGATCGGTCGCGCGACGGCGAGGCGGCTTCTCGTCCAAGCTCGCGCGCAGGTTCTTCGGCGGCGGAGGACGCGAATCAGGACGCGAATCGCGGCGTGAATCGTTACGTGAATCGGGGCGTTCGGGCACGGCGCGTGAAGTCTACCGCGCCTTCGCGGGGCGATCCTCGTGAACGACGACGCGCGTGCCGGGGTGCACTTCGGTCGCCATGACCCCATGCCAACCTTCGGGCAGCCGCGGCTCGGACCAGCCGAACACCGTGCGGGCGTCGTCGGGCGCGAGGTTCACGCAGCCGTGGCTCCGCGTGTGTCCGAAGCGATCGTGCCAGAACGCTCCGTGCAGCGCGTAGCTTCCATCGTAGTACATGACCCAGGGCACGTCCTCGATCGAGTAGGGGCCGTCGGACGCCACGTCGCCGTCCATCGTCGTCGAGACGTGTTTTTCACGGATGCGGAACGTACCGGTGCGCGTTCGAAAGTCTTCGGTCTCGTCCGGCCGAGGCAGGCGTCCCGTCGACACGAGGGTCGCGAACACGGGCCGCGTCCCTTCGAACGCCACGAGCGTTTGGCGGGTGAGGTCGACGTCGATCCATTTCTCTTCGGGCGCGAGATCCGCCGGCGGCGCGGGCTTGGCGAACGTGAGCCCGCTCGGCACGACGAAGGATCCGTCCGACGTGCGCTGGTAGACGATGCCGCCGATCTTGACGCCTTCGCCGGTGAGCATCACCGCGCTGCGCTTCGGGAGCTCCTCGCCCCACGTCACCCGCTTCGCGCACGGCGCGAGCCCGAACTTTCGCGCGCTCCCCCCGAGCACGAACCCCACGGCGTTGGCGAGCTCGGGACTCGGCACGACGGTCGGCGCACCCACACCCGCACCCGCGTCCGGGCACGACTCCATCGCGTCGGGCCTGGCGGCGCCATCCCATCCGAGCATCGTCGCGCCCGCGTCTTCGTCATCGCCCGCATCGCCCGCGCTCGCGGGACCGAACCACGCGCCGTGGTACTTCGTCTTGCCGGGCTGGACCATGATGCGGTCGTACGGCACGGCGAACCCGTACGTCGTTCGCCACCAACGCGTCCCCGCGGCCTTGAAATCGCGGTCGAGCGCGAGCGAGAACCCGCGCACCATCTTGCGGACGAGCACGCCGCGCCCGCGAAGCTCGCGGAGCTTCGGCTTCGACGCGTCCACGCCGGCGTCGAGCTCGTCCGATTTCTTCCGCGCCGCCGCGCTCTCTTCCTCGCTCTTCGCGCCGACCCGCTCGCTCGTCTCGGAAGGACGTTCGGCCGCCGATTCCTCGTCCGCGGTCGCGGTCTTCGCCGCCGATTTTTCGATGCCCGCGCTGCCCGCCCCCTCGCTCGGCGCCTCGACCTTGGCGATCTCGCCCGTCTTGGCGACGTCCTTGGCGCCCTCGCCCGCGGCCTCGACCTTCGAATCGCCGCCGCTCGCTTCACCGCTCTTCGCGCCCTCGGACTCGTCGGCCTTCGGCGGCGCGAGCCACGGCTCGTATTTCTTGCGGTCGTCGTTGCTGAGCACGCGGCGGTAGAGCGGCGTGCCATCGCGCAAATTGACGCCGTAGCGGTAGGGCATGCCCGCGCTCGTGTCGGGCTGCTTGGGCGCGAGCCGCACGCGCGGGCTCGACAGCTCCGGCGTCACCGCCTTCGCGCAGACGAACCCACCCGCGACGAGCTCGTACCAGCCCTCCTTGCACTCGTCGTTCACGAATGGGTGCTCGTAGGCTTCGACGATGGCCCCATGGCGGAGGTAGCCGACGCGGACCGCGCCCGTTTCGCTCTCGGGCCACGCGCGCCGATCGAGGACCGAGACGCGGAAGTTCGCCGCTCCGATACGGATAGGTCGTCCCCGCTCGTACACGGGCTCCGCGGCGTCGTCGGGCGCGGTGGCGACGCCGGTTTCCGGGCTCGTCGTTTCTTCGGAGGACTCCGCCGAGTCCGCGGCCTTCTTCGTCGCACAGCCCGCGATCGGCGCGAAAAAAGCCACGAAAATAAGCGTAAAAATGCTGGCGCGATCCATGGTGCTGCCCGAACGCACGCTCGTCCTTACCGCGGCCGGGCCGGTCGCGAAAGACTTTCGCCGCGCATCGTTCGTGCCGCGGGCCACGCCGTGGGCGCGCTGGAAAAGTCCGGCGAGGACCGATCCTCGACCCGATTCGACCGCCACCCCGCGCGTCTCTCGTTCGCCCCTCCGGCGGGCGCCGTTTCGCCGTTCCGTACCCACGTTCGGACGAGCTAGCACGTCGCGTCATCGCGCTGGTATACACACACGACGATGCGCAATTTTCGGCCGGACTCCCTCTACGATCCGACCTTCGAGCACGACGCATGCGGTCTGGGCTTCGTGGTCGACCTCGAGGGTGGGCCGTCGCATCGCACCGTCGAGATGGGGCTCGAGATCCTGCGGCGCCTCGCGCATCGCGGAGCGGCCGGCGCCGATCCGATGACGTCCGACGGCGCGGGCATCCTCGTGCAGATGCCGCATCGGTATTTCGATCGCGTGCTCGCGAAGGAAGGCAAGGAGCTCCCCCTCCGCGGCGACTACGGCGTCGCGCAGTGCTTCCTCTCGCGCGAAGAGTCCAAGCGCCAGCTCCAGATGCGGGCGCTCGCCGAGGTCGCGCGCCACCACAACCAGAAGGTGATCGGTTGGCGCGACGTGCCCGTCGATCTCCGCGCGATCGGCCCCGTGGCGCGGGCGTCGATGCCCGTCTTGCGGCAGCTCTTCATCGCGCGCATGTGCGAAAAGCCCGCGTTCGAGCGGACGCTCTTCATGATCCGCAAGCGCGCCGGGAAGCTCTGCGCGCAGAACGGCTACGGCGACGACTTCTACATCGCGAGCTTGTCGTCGAAGACCGTCGTCTACAAGGGCCTCATGCTGCCCGGGAAGCTCGACGCGTTCTACCGGGACCTCGCGCACGACGACTTCGAGAGCCGCCTCGCGCTCGTGCACTCGCGATTTTCGACGAACACGTTCCCGACCTGGGAGCGCGCGCACCCCTACCGGCGCATCGCGCACAACGGCGAAATCAACACGCTCCGCGGCAACCAGAACTGGATGCGGGCGCGCGAGGGGCTGCTCGCCTCGGACCATTTCGCCGAGCACCTCGAAGACTTCAAGCCGATCATCCGGTCCGGCGGCTCGGACTCGGCGTCGCTCGACAACGTCGTCGATTTCCTCGTGGCCGGCGGGCGCTCGCTGCCGCACGTCATGATGATGCTCGTGCCCGAGGCGTGGAGCACGCAGTCGGACATGCCCGCGTACAAGCGGGATTTCTACGAGTACCACGCGTCGCTCGTCGAGCCGTGGGATGGCCCGGCGGCGCTCGCCTTCACCGACGGCGACGTGATCGGCGCGACGCTCGACCGCAACGGCCTCCGCCCCGCGAAATACGTCGTCACGAAGAGCGGCCTCGTCGTCATGGCGAGCGAGCTCGGCGTCTTGTCGTTCGACGCGGCCGACATCCGCGAAAAAGGCCGGCTCCAGCCGGGCAAGATGTTCCTCGTCGACACGGTCCAGCGGCGCATCGTCTCCGACGAGGAGATCAAGAAGCAGGTCGCCGAGCACGCGCCGTACGGGGCGTGGGTGAAGGCGAACAAGATCGAGCTCTCGAGCCTCCCGGCGGTCGCCGTGACGGAGGCTTTGGGTATCGAAGAACGCCGCCGGCTCGAGCGCGCGTTCGGGTACACGCGCGAAGATCTCCGCGTCTTGCTCGCGCCGATGGCGACGAACGGCGAGGAGCCGACGGGGAGCATGGGGACCGACGTCCCCGTCGCCGTCCTCTCGGATCGGCCGGTGTCGCTGTTCCGGTATTTCAAGCAGCAGTTCGCCCAGGTCACGAACCCGCCCATCGATCCGATCCGCGAGGATCTCGTGATGAGCCTCGTGAGCTGCGTCGGCGGCGAGGGGAACCTCCTGGCCGAGACGCCGGAGCAGTGCCGCCTCCTCGAGCTGCCGCACCCGATCCTCACGAACGACGATCTCGCGAAGCTGAAGAGCGGCGCGGCGAAGGACTTCCGGTGCGTGACGCTGCCGGCGCTCTTCGACGCGCGGCACGGCCACCCCGACGTGGCGCTCCAAAAGGCGCTTTCGGAGCTCGAAGCGGCGGCGTCGGCGGCGGTCGACGGCGGCGCGAGCATCCTCGTCGTGAGCGATCGCGGCGTGGACGCGTCGCGTGCGCCCATCCCGAGCCTCTTGGCGGTCGCGGCGGTGCACCACCACCTCGTCCGCGAGGGCAAACGCGTGCGCGTGGGCATCGTGGCCGAGACGGCGGACGCGCGCGAGATCGCCGATCTCGCGCTGCTCATCGGCTACGGGGCGAGCGCCGTGAACCCGTACCTCGCCCTCGAGATCGTGGCGTCGTTCGCCCGCGCGGGCGAGCTCGAGAAGGTCGCCGACGAAGGCGCGGCGATCGCGAACTACGTGCGCGCGTCGAAGAAGGGGCTGCTCAAGGTGATGAGCAAGATGGGCATCAGCACCATCGCCAGCTACCACGGCGCGCAGATCTTCGAGGCGATCGGCGTCTCACGCGAGGTCGTCGCCCGATACTTCGTCGGCACGTCGTCGCCGATCTCGGGCATCGGGCTCGACGAGATCGCGCGCGAAGCGCGGATGCGTCACGCCGTCGGGTTTCCGGCGGAGGGAGAGGTGGGCGGGGACGCCGCCGGTGATGCGGGCACCGCGGACGAGGCGTCCGACGAGACGAACCTCGACGTGGGCGGCGTGTACGCGTGGCGGCGCGACGGCGAGCGGCACTTGTGGAACCCGGCGACCGTCGCGGCGCTTCAGAAAGCCGTGCGCTTGGAAGACGCGACGTCGTACGACGAGTACGCGCGCCTGATCAACGACCAGGCGCGGGCACCCTCGACCTTGCGCGGTCTGCTCGAGCTGATGCCGGTCGGGCCGGCCGTGCCGATCGAGGACGTCGAACCCGCGTCGAGCATCGTCAAGCGGTTCGCGACGGGCGCGATGAGCTTCGGCAGCATCTCGAAGGAGGCGCACGAGAACCTCGCGGTCGCGATGAACCGCATCGGCGGTCGGAGCAACACCGGTGAAGGCGGAGAAGACGAAGCCCGCTATCTGCGCGACGTGCGCGGCGACTCGCGGCGTTCGTCGATCAAGCAGGTCGCGAGCGCGCGCTTCGGCGTGACGACGCACTACCTCGTCAACGCCGACGAGATCCAAATCAAGATGGCGCAGGGCGCGAAGCCCGGCGAGGGCGGACAGCTCCCCGGTCACAAGGTCGACGCCGTCATCGCGAAGGTCCGGCACTCGACGCCGGGCGTGACGCTCATCTCCCCGCCGCCGCACCACGACATCTACTCGATCGAAGATCTCGCGCAGCTCATCTTCGATCTGAAGAACGTCAACCCGCGCGCGCGCATCAGTGTGAAGCTCGTGAGCGAGAGCGGCGTCGGGACGATCGCGGCCGGCGTCGCCAAGGCGCACGCCGACGTCATCTTGATCGCGGGCCACGACGGCGGGACCGGCGCGAGCCCGCTGTCGTCGATCCAGCACGCGGGCACGCCGTGGGAGCTCGGGCTCGCCGAAGCGCAGCAGGTGCTCCTCCTCAACGACCTGCGCTCGCGCGTGGCGCTCCAGGTCGACGGGCAGCTCAAGACGGGCAGGGACGTCGCGTTCGCTGCGCTCTTCGGCGCCGAGGAATTCGGCTTCGCGACCGCGCCGCTCGTCGCGGAGGGCTGCATCATGATGCGCAAGTGCCACCTGAACACGTGCCCGGTGGGCATCGCGACGCAGGATCCGGTGCTCCGCGCGAAGTTCCGCGGGCAGCCCGAGCACGTCATCAACTACTTCTTCTTCGTCGCCGAAGAGCTTCGCCGCATCATGGCGTCGCTGGGGTTCCGCTCCGTCGAAGACATGGTCGGCCACGTCGAGTGCATCGTCCCGCGCACGGAAGCCGTCGTCCATCGCAAGGCACGGACGCTCGACTTCGCGCGCGTGCTCGCTCGACCGCGGCAGGGCGCGATCCTGCACCACCACATCGATCAAGACCACGGCATCGCGCACGTCGCCGATCGCACGCTCATCGAGTGCGCGAAGCCGGCGCTCGAACGCCGCGAGTCCGTCCGCATCACGTTCGGGATCACGAACGCGCACCGGACCTTCGGCGCCATGCTCGCGGGCGAGGTCGCCCGCCGCTTCGGCGCGCAGGGCTTGCCCGAAGGCACGATCCACGTCGACGTCCACGGCACGGCCGGCCAGTCCTTCGGCGCGTTCGCGACGAGCGGCACGACGATCGTGCTCGAAGGCGACGCGAACGACTACGTCGGCAAGGGGCTCTCGGGCGGGACGCTCGTGGTCAAACCTTCCTCGACGGCGAGCTTCGTCGCGGCCGAGAACGTCATCGTCGGCAACACCGTCCTCTACGGCGCGACGAGCGGGCGCGCGTTCTTCGCGGGCCGCGCGGGCGAGCGCTTCGCGGTCCGCAACAGCGGCGCGACGGCGGTGGTCGAAGGCACCGGCGATCACGGCTGCGAGTACATGACCGGCGGGCTCGTCGTCGTGCTCGGCCGCACGGGCCGGAACTTCGCGGCGGGCATGAGCGGCGGCATCGCGTACGTGCTCGACGAAGGCGGCGCGTTCGCCTCGCTCTGCAACCCGAGCATGGTGTCGATCGAAGCGCTCGCGGATCCCGACGACGAGCGCCTCGTCCGCGAGCTCGTGGAGGAGCACGCGCTCCGCTCCGGCAGCGTGCGCGCGCGCGAGCTCCTGGCGTCGTGGGGGAGCGTCCGTGGCCTCTTCAAGAAGGTCGTGCCGAACGAGTACAAGCGCATCGTCGACGAGCAACGAAAAGCTTCGGGCGCCGCCGTCGTGAACGGCGTTTCGAGCTCGGGTCACGTCGAGCCCGCGCGGCATCTGACGCTCGTGAAAGGGTAGCCATGGCCGATCCGCGCGGTTTCCTCAAAGTCGCCCGAAAGAAGGCCTCCGAGCGCCCCGTCGCCGAGCGCCTGACGAACAGCGTCGAGTTCGTCAGCGAGCCGTCGTCGGCGGAGCTCCGCGCCCAAGCGTCGCGCTGCATGGACTGCGGCATCCCCTTCTGTCACCAAGGATGCCCGCTCGGCAACGTCATCCCGGAGTTCAACGACCACGTCTACCGCGGTCGCATGGACGAGGCCGTCGCCGTCCTCCATTCGACGAACAACTTCCCGGAGATCACCGGGCGCGTGTGCCCGGCGCCGTGCGAAGCGTCGTGCGTCCTCAACATCGACGACGCGCCGGTCACCATCAAGGACGTCGAGCGCGCGATCGCGATCGAGGCGTTCGGCCCCGAGAGCCGCGCGCTCGAACCGCGCCGCGCCCGCGCGTCGAGCGGCAAGAAGGTCGCCGTCGTCGGCTCGGGTCCCGCGGGGCTCGCCGCGGCGCAAGAGCTCGCGCGTTTCGGCCACGAGGTCGTCGTCTTCGAGCGCGACGACCGCGTCGGCGGATTGCTCCGCTACGGCATCCCCGACTTCAAGCTCGAAAAGGGCGTCATCGATCGCCGGCTCGAGCAGCTCCGCGCCGAAGGCATCACCTTCCGCACGAGTACGGAGGTCGGCAAGGACGTCTCCGCGGCCGAGCTCCGTCGCTCCTTCGACGCCGTCGTCCTCACCCTCGGCGCGCGCACGCCGCGCGATCTGGCCGTGCCCGGTCGCGCGCTCGACGGCGTGCACTTCGCGATGGACTTCCTCGTCGAGCAGAACCGGCGCCTCGCGGGCGACGCCGTCGCGGACGCGGGCGCCATCTCGGCGAAGGGCAAGCACGTCGTCGTCATCGGCGGCGGCGACACCGGCTCCGACTGCGTCGGCACGTCGAACCGCCAGGGCGCGGCGAGCGTCGTGCAGCTCGAGCTCATGCCGAAGCCGCCGCTCGTCCGCATGCCGAGCAATCCTTGGCCGGAGTGGCCGCTCGTCTTCCGGACATCGTCGTCGCAAGAAGAGGGATGCGATCGCGACTTCGCGATCATGACGCGCGCCTTCGTGGCGGATCCTTCCGGCAAGCGCGTCGTGAAGATCGCGGCGGTGCGTGTCGAGCTCGTCAACGGCCGCCTCGCCGAAGTGCCGGGCAGCGAGCTCGAAATCCCATGCGATCTCGCGCTCTTCGCGATGGGCTTCACGGGGCCCGATCTGGGGGCGCTCGCAGGTGAGCTCGAGCTCGAGCTGGACGCCCGCGGCAACGTCGTGACGGACGCGAAGGGCGCGACGAACGTACCCTCCGTGTTCGCGGCCGGCGACGTGTCGCGCGGACAGTCGCTCGTCGTGTGGGCCATCGCCGACGGCCGGCGCGTCGCGCGCGGCGTCGACGACTTCGTTCGCGCGAGCTGAGGCCCGTCGTCAGTTCTGAGCGAGGAGGGCGTCGAGCAGAGAGCGCGCGCTCTCGAGCTCGGCGTCTTCCGCCAGCGCGCGCTTGTAATAGCCGAGCGCGCGCTTGGCGTCGCCCTGGTGCTCGGCGATCTGCCCGAGGTGCTGGTAGGCGAGCGCCTTCGGTAGCGGCGCCGGCGTCTTGAGCATCGTCACGACGCGGAGCGCGCGCTGCGCGATGTCCCAGTTCATCGACTCCATCGCGAAGTACGCGAGCTCGGAGGCCACGGCGCCGTTCTGCGAGTCCATGTCGATGGCCGTGTTCAGGTAGGCGATGGCCAGATCCCGATCGCCGCCGAACTCCGCGATGCGCGCGAGCCGATGGTAGAGCGCCGAGAGCTCGCGCGATCGCCGGCCCTTGAACCCGGCGATCGTGCCCTCGAGCAGCTCGCGCCCTTGGTCGATGCGTCCGCCGCCGACGTACGCGTCCGACAAGAGCGCCGTGCAGTCCAGATCCGCGGGGCGGAGCGCGTGGGCCTCCTCGAGGATGGTGATGGCCGACCCGATCGCGACCTGCCCGGTCGATTGCGGATCTTGCGAGTGCATGAGGTAGAGCTGCCCCGCGCGGAGGAGCGCGTCGAACCGCGGTCCGACGTCCCCGGCCGCGCGCGCGTCTTCGAGCGCGAGCTCGGCGAGCTCCTTGAGCGCCCCCGTCTTCTCGTAGAGGGCCGAGAGCGTCTCGCGGAGGCCGACATGCTCGGGGGCCGCCTTTCGCGCGCGCTCGAGGCTGCCCCGCGCATCCGCGAGCCGGTCGGCCTTCTCGCACGTCTCGGCGAGCTTCAGCGCGATCTCGACCATCGCGTCGCCTTCCTCGAGGGCGACGAGCCTGCGGTACGTCGCGCTCGCCGCGTCCCATCGTTCTTCGATCTCGTCGACGCGCGCGGCCGCCCGGAGGGCCTCGCGATCCTTGCCGTCCACCTTGAGGAGATCCGACAGCACGTTCCGCGCGGCGTCGTGCTCTCCGAGCTCGGCCCGGACGCTCGCCAACCGCAATCGGAGCTCGCGCCACCGCACGGCGCTTCCGCGCTCCTTCTCCGCGTCGCTCGTCTTTTCGAGGTGCTCGGCCAACGCGCCGCGAAGCTCGGTGGCGCCGAGGGCCATCGCCGCGTCGAAGTCCGCGAGCGCCTCGTCGTTCTGATCGAGCTTCACGCGCACGTTCGCCCGCCGCTCGAGCAGCTTGACGCGCGCTCCGTGCGCCTCGCCGAGCCGATCGATCGCGGCCGTGAGCTCCGACTCTGCGTGCTCGAAGCGCTCGGCGCCGATCAGCGCGTCGACGAGCTCGAAGAGCAACACCACGTCGTCCGGCACCGCGCCGACGGCTTCGCGGAGCGCCTCGATGGCCTTCGTCGGGCGCGACGTCTCGTTCGCGAAGATCCCCGCGGCCCGACGGAAGAGCGCCACCTTCTCGTCTTTGTTCTCCCGCGCGCGCCCGTCCGTGAGGTGGAGCTCCGCCAACTTCTCGAAGTCCTGCGATGCTCGGTAGTGCTCCTCAAGCTCGCTTCGGAGGCGCGTGCTCTTCGGCGCTCGCTCGAAGCCCTTCGCCATCGCGGCGATCGCGCCTTCGGCGTCGCCCTGCGCCCGCTTCGCCTCCGCGAGCTCGAGGGCGAGCGCTTCGGCGGCCTCGTCGGTCTCGATCGCGAGCCGCCGCTCCATGACGTCGGATCGCGCGTCGGCCTCTCCCGCCGCGCCGTGGAGCCGCTCGAGCGCGAGGAGGATGTCGCGCGCGTCGGATTTCCAATCGAGCGCCACGTAGTAGACGTCGCGCGCGCGCGACTCGTCCCGCGGCTCGAGGAGCTTCCCGAGCCGCTGGGAGAGCGCGACGATCGCGTCGGCTTCCTGGCGATCCTTCGCGCTGTCGAGCTGCTTCTCGAGCAGCTCCACGAGATCGTCTTCGAGGCCGTGCCGCTCGAGGATCGTGCCGAGCAAGATGGCCGCGAAGGTCGCCGAGCCGTCCTCGTCGACGATCTCCCGCAGCTCCTGCATCGCGCGTTCGTCCGAGAGCCCCAGTTTGTCCATGCCCAGGCGCACGTGCTCGAAGCGAAGGCGCGATCGCTCTTGCAGATCGTCGACGAACGACGCGACCTCTTCGAGGAGCTTCGAGAGCTTCTCGTGCGCGCCCGTGCGTCGATGGATCTCCAAGAGCGGGAGCCAAGCTTCGCGATCGCTCGGCTCGCGCTCGTGCAGGCGCTCGAGGATCGCCGCCGCGAGCGCGAGATCGTCGAGCGCGCCCGAGGCGAGCGAGGCGACCTCGAAGAGCAGCCGCCGCGCTTCGTCCGGCTCCGCGATCTCCGCGGCGCGCTCTTTGAGCTCCGCGGCCTTGCGCAGATCGCCCGTCTTTTCGCTCAGCGCCGAGAGGCGTGAGAGCACCCAGACCCGATCGCCGATGGCGCGGTCCGGCGACTCCAACCACGTCTCGAGGATCGCGCGAGCCAGCGGCCAATCTTCGAGAGCGTCGGCGATCTCCACGGCCTCTCGGATCGGCTCCAAGGTCTCGCCGGGCAGCTTCGCCTTGCGGACGAGCGCGTCGACGAGCGTGCGCTCTCGGCCTTCGGTGCGCGCGAGCTGCTCGTAGATCGCCACGATCCGTTCGCTCGTCGGGTGGCGATCGGAGGCGTCGCGCAGGAGCTTTTCGGCGCGCTCCCAATCGGCTTCCACGGCGAATCCACGCTCGAACGCGTCGCACCCGCCGTCGACGTCCCCGGCGTGGAAGCGGAGCTGGGCGAGCCGGTAGAGCGCGTCCGCCGAGGCATCGATGCTCTCGCCG
This sequence comes from Labilithrix sp., assembly GCA_044226145.1. GTDB lineage: Bacteria > Myxococcota_A > Polyangia > Polyangiales > Polyangiaceae > Labilithrix. The sequence goes on from JBGAHN010000019.1 coordinate 14,890, forward strand.
TCGAGTTCGAGGCGCATGCCGAGGATGCGCGCTTGCCCCTCGTGATCGCCGCTCTTTTCGTAGAGGCGGTCGAGCGCGTCGAGCACCGTGCGATCGCTCGTGCCGATCTCGATGGCCCGTTCGTAGAGCGCGATGGCCCCCGCGGCGTCTCCGCGCGCGTCGACGAGCCCCGCTCGCCGCACCAGGAACGCCGCCTCGTCCTTCGGCGTCTCGGCGCGCGCTTCGAGCTCTCGCAGGCGCTCCTCGTAGCGTTCGGCCTTGCCGAGCGCCGGCGCGAGCCGCGCGGCCGCGTCATGGGACTCCTTCGCCGCGGGGTCCACGGCGATCGCCGCGAGGTGCATCGTCAGCGCGTCTTCGAGCCGACCGAGGGGTTGCTCGTAGAGACGGCCGAGCTCCGCGTAGACCGTCGCCGCGTCGGGCATCGCCGCGAGGATCTCCTTGGCGGAAGCCGTCTCGCGGAGATCGGCCCGCGCCAGCCGCGCTTCGAGGGCGCGCGCGAGGCTCGCGTGATCGTCGCCGCGCCGGAAGATGGCCTCGAGCCGGCGCGCTTCGAACACGTTCGACGTCGCGGTCTCGAGCGCCGATTCGAGGATCTCCCGCGCGCGATCGGGCTCGCCTTGACGGTTCGCGATGCGCGAGAGCTCGAAGAGGACCTCCGATCGCGTGATCGGCACGTCGTCGCTGTCGGCCTCCTGCCGGCGGAGCACCGCGAGCAGCGCGCGGTACGATCGCTCGGCGCGTTCGAGCTGCCCGTCGTCGCGGGCGAGCTCCGCGAGCGCCTGCAAGATGGAAGCGTTCGCCGGATCGATGCGGGTCGCCGCGTCGAGCTCGACGAGCGCGCGGCCTCGATCGCCGGCCGCGAGATCGAGGCGGGCGAGCTGGTAGTGCACCGGAGCGCGCTCCTTCGGCCGGCGTCCTCCAAAGCCTTCGATGAGCTCGCGCAAGATGGCGCGCGCGTCGTCGAAGCGCGTCGCCTTGCCGAGCGCGTCCGCCAACGTCAGCTTGATGGAGGCCTCTTCCGGCGAGAGCTCGACGGCTTGCTCCAAGAGTGGGATGGATGCGTCCGGAGTGCCGGTCTTCGTGCGATGCAGCTCGGCCCCTTCGAGGAGACGCGCGAGCCTCGACGCCTTGTCCGGCGCGTGCGCGGCGCCCGCGGCGAGGTTCTCGGCGAGCCGATCCCAGGCCTGCGCTTCGCGGTAGATCCCGACGAGCCGCGAGCGTGCCTCGTCGGACGCCGCGCGTTCGCGCACTTCGGCCTCGAGCCGTTCGCGCGCCGCGTCCTTCTTTCCGGCGAGCGTGAGCGCGTCGGCGAGCCGTAGCGTCACCCGCTCCCGCTCGTCGTCTTGCGACAGCTCGCGGAGTCGATCGAGGTACGTGGCGGCGGCGTCGTGATCGCCCGACGCCGCCGAGAGGCGCGCCAACGCGTCGTACGCTTCGGGCCGTTGCTCGAGCGCGACGACGTCGCGGAGGTGTTTGAGCGCCCGCGCGACGTCGCCGAGCTTCGTCTCCGCGACGATCGCGGCGCGCCCGTGGAGATCCGCGGCGAGGTGTGTGTCGTCGGCCGCCTTGGCGAGCGACGCCTGCGTCGACAAGAGTCTCTCGAGCGCGGAGAAGTCTTCTCGGCTCGTGAAGAGCGCCTCGAGCTTCGCGACGCTCGGCGCGTGACGCTCGGACTCTTCGAGGTTGGTCTCCAGCGTGTGGATCGCCGACTTCGCGTCGCCGAGCGCGTCTTCGAGCGCGGCCACTTCGAGGCGGAGCTCGAGCCTCGCGTCGCGATCGTCCGTCGAGCCCACGAGCCGCCGCTTGAGCGTGAGCAGTTCGCCCTTGCGATCGGCCGCCTCGTAGATCCGCGCGAGCTCGCTCGCTGCGACGCCGTCGCGCGGATCCTCGTCGACGAGCCCGAGGTAGATGCCCGTGGCCCGATCCGACGCGCGCAGGTGCTCGGCCGCGACGCGCGCGGCCTGCAAACGGAGCCCGCGCGAGGTCTCCGCCGGCCACGGCAAGCTCGCGGTCTTCACGAGCAAATCGACGATCGACTCGTGATCGCGGGCCTCTTCGTGCAACCGCGTCAGGTCGCGCGTCGCGCGTTCGACGGCCTCCGAAGCGGACGCGTCGCCGCCCGTCCAGCGCTTCGTCGCCGCGCGCTGCAGGCGCTCCAGGATCGCCTTCGACAGCGCGGAATCGCCGACGTTCGCGATCGCCGCGTCCGCCGCCTCCCCGAGCAGAGCGAGATCTTCGTCCCGCACCTCCGCGAGGCGCAAGATCGTCTCCACGAACGGCTTCGTGCGCGATCGTCGCTGGAGGTTCGCGAGGTGCTCGAGCAGGGTCGCGTTCGCCCGGTCGTGGGTGAGCGCGCGCGCGTAGGCCGCTTCGGCCGCGTCGGCGTCGCCCCGGCGATCGCGGTGCCATTCGGCGACCGTCGCCTCGAGATCCCGTGCGGCGGTTCCACGGATCTTCTCCGCGGCGACCAGGTCCGTCACGGCGCGCGCGAGGGCGTCGAACCCCTCCGCTTCGAGCGCCGATTGCGTGGCGACCTCGACGAGCTCGGGCGAAACGTCGCCGGTCGCCATGGACGCCTCGACGAGCGCGCGCGCGGCGGCGTCCCAGCGGCGCGTCCGACGGACGACCGCGAGGACGGCGCGCGCGGCGTCGATGTTCGTCGGATCTTCGTGCGCGACGGTCGCGTACGCCTCGAGCGCGTCGTCCGCCTCGTCGAGGTTCGTCTCGAGGACGGCGCCCATCTTGAACCGAAGGGCGCGCGCGAGCGGCCGATCCTCCGCCACGAGCGCGACGCCCTCGCGCAGCGCATCGGCGAGCGAGCGGTGGTTGCGCGTCGTGTCGGCGAGCCGGAAGAGCCCGTCGAGCGTCGCCCCGTCGCTCGGATCGAGGAGCACCGCGCGCCGAACGAGCGCGAACGCCGCGCCCGCGTCCTCCGCGCGTGTCTCGGAGATCGACGCGGCCTCGCGCAAAATCGCGATCTGCGTCGGCACGTCCGAGACGGCGAGCCGGTGCTCCGTCAACTCGAGCACGAGGGCCCAGTCGTCGGCGGCTCGGTAGGCTTCGAGGAGCACACGGACGGCGTCCGCGCGATGCGCCTCGCTCCGGAGGAGGACGTGGAGCCCCGCCCGCGCCTGCTCGGCGCGCGGATCGAGCGCGAGGGCGGCGTCGTACGTGACGACGGCCTGCTCCGGCAAGTCGCGTTCGTCGCGCTCGACGTCGCCGAGCTCGCAGAGGAGCTCGACCTTTCGCACCGGCTCTTCGGCGCGCGCCGCCGCGTCCGACAGGAGCTGCGCGAGCGGCGCCCAAAGCTCGCGCCGTCGGTAGAGCGAGCCGAGCGCACGTGTCCCCTCGTCGGACGGCCCGAACGTCGACTCGATGCCACGCCACGTCGCGATGGCGTCGTCGAGCGCTTCGAGCCTCGAAGTCTGAATCGTCGCCGCCCGGACCCGATCGGCGCGCCGCGCGTCGGCGTCGCGGCCTTCGATGCGGGCGCGCGCCGTCAGCGCGTCGACGAGCCGCTCGAAGTCCTCCGTCTCGTCGAAGATCGCCACGAGGCCGTCGAGCGCCTCGACGTTCGACGGATCGAGCGCGAGGCACGCGTCCCACGCCTTCGTCGCGCGTGCGTTCTCCCGGAGCTCGCGCGCCAACCGCGCCGCTTCCGCGAACGCACGGACGCGCGCACCGTCGTCGACTTCGAGCTCCGCGAGCCGCTCGAGGACGGCGAGGCGCTCCGACTTGCGCGAAGCACGCGCGAGGAGCGGATCGATGGCGCGGGCGGCGTCGAGGAGCGTCGCGGCCGGCACGGGCAACGCGAGGACGCGGAAGAAGAGCTCGATGGCGCGCCCTTCGTCGCGCAGCTCGCGCGTCGACGTGGTGCCGGCCTGCATCCACAGCGCCGCCTTCACGGTCGGTTCGGTCGCCTGCGCGGCAGCCTCTTCCAGCACGTCGGCGAGCCGATCGAAGCGACCGATCTTCGTGAGCAGCGCCGTCAGCTCCTCGCGGTGCGCGTCGACGTGCGGCTCGAGGCACACGAGCTTCGCGAGGTGCTTGGCGGTCCGTTCGTCGTCACCGAGCCCCGCGTGCAGCGTCGCGATCGCGCGATGCCGTCGGACACGCTCGTCGTCGCCCGTCACGATCTCGAGCTCGACCTCGAGCACGCGCGCCAAATCCCGCTCGCGCCCGGGCGCGGCATAGGTCGTCTTGAGGAGCGCGGCGGCCCGCTGGCGGACCAGCCCGCGAGCGGCGGCCATCGGCGCGTAGGAATCGCGCCTCGCGCCCTCCGGCGGCGGCGCCACGGACGGCCGGAGCTCGTCGCCCGGCTCCGCCGCGGCGAGGATCCGCTCGAGCAAATCCACGACGTCGACCCCGACGTCCTCACCTTCGCGCTGACGCGCCTTCAGATCTTCGGCGACGATGATCGCGCTCGACGAATCCGAGAGCTCGTCGAGCCAGAGCCGCGCGATGCGCGCGCGTTCGCGCTGCGCCTCCTCGTGCGGCAGCACCTCGATGCGGTCGCCGAGGAGCCGGACGAGCTCGCGGAAATAGCCGTTCTTCTCGTAGAGCCGCTCGAGCGCGGCCGAGATCCGCGGCTGGTTCGGCTTCAGATCCAGGAGCTGTTCGAGGTAGCCGATCGCCCGCGGCGCGTGGTTGGCGAAGTCCTTGGCGATCTGCGCCGCGTCCTCGAGCAGCTCCAGCCGCCGTTCGGGATCCGCGTTCGCCGCCGTGCGATCCACGAGCTCGAACAAATCGTCCCAGCGCTCGCGCGCGTCGTAGATCAACTTGAGGCGGTCGAATGCCCACACGTTCGCGGGATCGATCGCGAGCAGCTGCTTCAGGATGCCGATGACACGCTCGTCGTCCTCGAACCACTCCTCGTGGAACGCCACGGCGCGCTCGCCGATCGCGACGAGGCGTTCGGCCGGCGTTCCACCGCGCAGGACTTCTTCGTACAAGCTCGCGACGGGCTCCGGCGACGACAGCTTGCGCGCGATGGCCTCGACGCGATCCCAGAGCGCGGACTCCTCGGGCCACTCGCGGGCGGCTTGCATGGCCGTCGCGAAGGCCTCGTCGGTGCTCCCGAGCTCGTCGAGGATGTCGAACAGCTTGCCGTAGACGTTCGCGCGGGTCCCGTCCGAGGCGCGCCGGGCGAGGAGCCGCTTCAAGATGTCGATGCGGATCGCCGGATCTTCGACGGCGTCGACGGCGCGCTCGAGGATGTGGGCCGCCTGCGCGGCGGCCTCGGGCTCCTTGAGGAGCGAGGTCGCGAGCTCCAACGCGGCGGAGTCGTGCGGCGCGGCCTCGAGGATGCGCTCGACGCACGCGAGCGCCTCGCTCGTCCGCCCCAACCGGTGCGCGAGCACGTAGGCGATCTGCACCTCGATCGCGACGCGCGCTTCGCCCTCCGACGCGTCGCGCCGGGTCGTCAACGCTTCGAGCGCGCCCGCCACGTCTCCCTCGGCGAGCGACAGGCGCGCGACGGCGGCGAGCGCCTCGAGATCTTCCGGATCCGCGGCGAGCACTTGCTTGTAGAGTGCAAGTGCTTCCTTCGTGGCCCCGAGCTCCGTCTCCTCCATGCGCGCCGCCGCGAACGTCACGCGCGCGCGATCTTCGGGCGCCGCCCGCTGGATGCGTTCGGCGGCGAGCCAGCGGACGTCGACCGCCTTCTCGTGGCTCGGCGGCGTCCGTCGCAAGAGCTCTTCGAACCCTTCGAAGGCCGCCGCGACTTGGGCCTCGGTCGTCGCATCGGCGAGCAACCCGCGGAACGCGCGCGCCGCGTCGCCGAGCTTCCCGCCGGCCGAGAGGACTCGCGCCTTCGCCAGTCGCAGCTCGACGCGCTCGGCCGGTGAAAGCCGCGCGTCGTCACGCCCGACGAGCCGATCGATCGCCCGGCCGAAGTCCTCCGCCCGGCCCGCGCGTCCCGCTAGCCGCTCCGCGATCCCCAGGATCTTCGCGTCCGCCGGCGCGAGCTCGAGCGCCGCGGCGGACGCCTCGTGGCCGCGGGTCGGATCGTCCAACGACTCGTCGAAAATGCGTGCAAGGTTCACATAAAGATCGCGCCGCTCGTCGTCGTCCGTCGCCTGCGCGAGCCACGCCTCGTAGAGCGCGGGGAGCTTCGACCACTCGCCGCGTGCCGGCAAAAGCTGCGTGAGCTGCACGATGGCTTGCTTGTCGTCCGGCGAAATCGCGCGGAGCCGCTCGTAGAGGACGACGGCCTCTCCTTCGTCGAGCGCGCCACGCGCGATCTCCGCCGCCTGCCGCAGCCGCGTGACGGCCGCGTCGCGATCGCCGGCGCTCTCCGCGAGCGTCGCCAGCTTCGCGAGCGCTTCGACCTGCGCCTTCGGATCCGTGCTCTGACGAACCCGTCGCTCGAGCAGCGCGTGGAGCAGCTCGGCGTCGTCCAAGATCGCCGCGATGCGCTCGACGAGGGCGAGCTCGGTGTCCCCCAGATCGGGGTCGTCGAGCAGCGTGCGCGCGTGCTGCGCGGCCAGATCGCTCTGCCCGTGCCGGGCGGCGATGCCCGCGAGCTGCGCGTGGATCGACCGTGCTTCGTCGGGCGACGCCGCGCGCGGCAGCCGCCGTTCGAGGATCGCGCAGAGCTCGTCCCACGCCTCGGTCTCCGTGTAGAGCTCGACGAGCGCCGTGAACGCGGTCGTGTCGTCCGCCTCGTCGTCCATCGCTTGCCGATAGGCCGCGATGGCCGCCGCCGCGTTCGACCGCTCGGTGCGCTCGATGGCGCCGATGCCGTGCAAGAGGTAGCGCCGCCTCGAAGGGTCCGGGTTTCGCTCGAGCGCCGCCTGGTACAGCGCGATCCGCTCCTCCGGCTGTCCCTGCTCGCGAAGCAGCTCGTCGACGCGCGCGATGAGATCCGTCGCTCCGGGCTCGTACGAGAGCGCCTTCCGGAACACGCCGAGCGCCGCGCCCACGTTGCCCGCGGACGCGTGCGCCTCGCCCGTGCGCTTCGCGAGGACGAGGAGGGAAGGGGAGTCCACGGGGCGATCCCCGAGCGCCTTCGCGAACACCGACGCCCGCCGGCTCGGCGGCGCGCCTTGCCCGACCTCGTCGGCGCGCTCGAGCCACCGATCGACGTCGGCTCGCTGCTCGACCGCCTCGCGGAGCCCGCGCGAGACCAGATCGAACGCCCGATCGCGCGGCCCCATGAGCGCCACGCGCGTGGCCTCTTCGAGCGCCGTCAGCCGCTCTTCCGCGTCGGTCGACAGCGCCGCCCGCACCTCCAGCACCTTGAGCAGCGCCGCCGTGTCCCCCGCGCGCCGGTACACCGACTCGAGGACGCCCGCGGCCTTCAACCGGTGGTCGCCGGTCGCGAGCAGCTTCTCGAGCGTCGCCCGGCTCGTCGGTTCCTGAGGGTCGATGTCGAGCGCGCGCCGGAACGCTTCGATCGCCGCATCGACGTCGCGCAACGTCAGGTGGACCTGGCCCAATCGCGCGAAAATGCTCGGTTTTTCTTCATCCAGCGCGAGGTTTGCGTCGGCGGTCAGCACCTCGGCGAGCTCGCTCCACCGCCGCTCCGCCTCGAGGACCGGGATCCACTGCGCGTGGACGTCGCGTCCCGGGCCGTACGTCGTCGCCACGCGTCGCCACGCATCGGCCGCGCTCGCCGTGTCCTTCAGCTTCGACGTCAACACGAGGGCCGCGCGGAACGCCAGCTCGCGCGCCGTGTCGGGATCGCTCGCGGATCTCGCGCGCTCCTCGAGCACGAACGCCAGGTCGGCCCATTGCTCGTGCTGCACGTAGAACGGTTCGAGCGCTTCGAGCGCGCGGTCGCGCGCCGGTGAGTCGACGAGCCGCCGGTACGCCGCGATGGCCCGCTCCGTGTCCCCGGCTTGGGTCGCGAGCGCCGCGACCTGCTCGTTCGCTTGGTGCCGCTCGGCGTCGATCGGGCTCCGCTCCCCCACGCGCGCGAGCGCGTCGAGCAGGTTCTTCGTGTCCTTCTCCCCCTCGAAGATCGTCACGAGGGTCCGCGCCGCCACGAGCTCCGCGTGCGGATCGACGTCCGGCGTCGCCAGCACGCTCGCGAGCACCGACCGCGCGCGCTTCGCGTCCCCGCCCCGCAAGAGCAGCTCTCCCATCTCCGCGTTGATGCGCGCCTTGACGGCGGCGTCCTTCGCCACCGTCGCCGCCCGCGCGAACGCCTTGGCCACCTCGAGCGGCCCGCGCAGCTCGGAGCCGAGCACCAGGAAGCGCCGCCTCAGCTCGTCGTCCGCCGGATCGATCGCGAGGGCCTGCTCGAACGAGGCGAGCGCCCCAGGCCGATCGCCGATCTCGTCTTGCTTGAGCGCGCCGATGCGCCGGAGCACGTCGCGCCGCCGCGGCCCGCGCGTGTTTTCGAGCTCGATCGCGTAGAGTTTCGCGCGCTCTTCCGTGGTCTTCGCGCCCGGTGCCAGCGCCGCCGCCGCGCGCGCCGCGAGCCCTTTGCTCTCGAGCAGCCGCGTGGCGACGCGTCGCGCTTCGGCGTGTGTCTTGTCGACCTCGAGGATCGCCTCGACGTGGGGCAGCGCCCGCTCCGGCTCCTGGAGCTGGTTCGCGAACACGTCGACGAGCTGCACGCGCACGTCCTTCGCTTCCGCGCCGGTCGGATCGGTCAGCGTGCCGAGTGTCTGCTCGAGCATCCGCGCGAGGTCACGGTGCCGGTTCGCCGCGAGGTACCGCTTCGCGAGCGCCTGCCGGTAGCCGACGTTCGCCGGATCGAGGCGAACGAGCTGCTGGTAGGTCTCGATCGACTTGTCCTCGAGCCCGGCCTGCGCGAACAACCCCGCCGCGCGCTCGAGCAGCGCGAGCTGCCCCGCCTTGCCCTGATGCGCGGCGGCGTGCACGCAGACCTCGGCGAGCTTCTTGGGCTCGTTCGCCCGCGTGAGCTGCGCGTCGATGCGCTCGAAGGCTTGGGCGTGCGCCGGCGATGCGGCGAGCGCGCGTTCGAGGTACGTCGTCGCACCGAACTCGTCGCCCAGCACGTCGCCGAAGAACGTCGCGGCCCGATAGAACAACTCGGCCTGCACGCCGCCCGGCGTCGTCTTGAGCTTCCGCCCTTGCGCGACGGATTCGTACGCGAAGGCGAGCTCCGCGACGCGATCGTGGCGGACCGCGGCGTCGTGGAGCTCCGTCCAAAGGGCCGGATCGAGCGCATTTTTCGCCGCCGAAGCGACGAGCGTGTCGAGAATTTCTTCTTCGTTTTCGAGCTTTTCGTCGAACGAAGGGAACCCTACCCGGGGCTGGCGAGGCGGCGGCGACGTTTGCATGGGGGCGATCGACCGACGCCCCGCGACTTCGCGGTCCACGCGCCGGGACGAGTAGGGTACCGGAAATCGACCGAACGCATACTCTTCTTGGGCCGTTTTCGAGGCGTCCTCGGTGCTCTCGCACATCGTCGCCGATCGCACCCGCTGCCCTCATCCCGCCCACCTCTCGCCCTCATCCTCTTGACGCAGTCGGCCCCCCTCCCTAAGCAGTCGCCGCGTTCGATGCAAAAGCCCTTCACCGAGGTCCTACCCAGCGAGAAGACGGGCACCCTGGCGCTCCGCGACGTGATCGCGCTCGCCAAGCCCCGCATTACCCTTCTCGTCCTCATCACGGCCGCCGGGGGGCTGTTTCTTTCGCGCCGCGTGGCCGAGACGCCGCCGCTGCCTTTCACGACGATCGTGGCGACGCTCCTCGGCACCGTCCTCATCGTCTCGGGCGCGAACGCGCTCAACATGTACATCGAGCGTGACACCGACCGGTACATGACGCGCACGAAAAACCGGCCGCTCCCCGCGGGACGCATGTCCCCGCGGTTCGCGCTCTGGTTCGGCGTCGCCCTCTCGGCGTTCGCGGTCCCCATCCTCGCGATCGGCGCCAACCCGCTCACGGCCCTGCTCGCCGTGCTGGCGAACCTCCTCTACGTCCTCGCCTACACGCCGATGAAGCGGCATTCGGCGTACGCGCTGCACGTCGGCGCGGTCCCGGGCGCCATCCCTCCGCTCCTCGGCTGGACGGCCGCCACCGGCCGCGTCGAGGCCGCCGGCATGGTCCTCTTCGGGGTCATGTTCCTCTGGCAAATCCCGCATTTCGTGGCGATCGCGCTCTTCCGCAAAGAGGACTACGCGCGGGCCGGGCTCGTCGTGCTCCCCAACACGGCCGGCGAGCTCGCGTCGCGCCACACGATCGTCCGCTGGATCTTCGCGTGCGTGGCCACGAGCCTCTTGCTCGTGCCGCTCGGCGTCGCGCACCACGCCTACCTCGTCATCGCGAGCCTCCTGGGCGCCGTGTTCTTCACGTGGGGCTGTTACGGCCTCCGCGAAGGCAGCGGCGCTCGTTGGGCGCGGTCGCTCTTCGGCATCTCGATGCTCTACCTCGTGCTGCTCTTCGCGGCGCTGGGGATCGACTTCTAGCCATCCGCCGTGCCACGCCCGCGCCGCTCGCTTCGCTCGTCTTCTTCCGCGCGGGCGTGGTGTTTCGCCATGGCCTTCGCGATCGGCGTCGCCGGGCTCTCGGGCTGCAAGAGCCCGACGAACGAATCGGATTTCGTCGCCGGCACGCGCCTCGGCATGTCGCCTCGGGACGTCCGTGAGCATTTCGTGCCGGGCGGCGAGGGGACCTGGCAGACGAGCCTCGGCAGCGGCGACGACACGATCCTCGAGTGGCACGCCACGGGCGCCGGCGCGAAGTACCGGAGCGCGCGCTTCGAGTTCCACCTCGGGATGCTCGTCGCCGTCCGCGCCCGCGCCGAGGGCGGCGTCGCGAAAGAGGGCGTCACGGCCACTCCGAAGATCGTCACGGTCGTGCGCCCGTCGTCCGAAGGCGGTACGGACATCGACATCCTTTCGAGGGATTGCCCGACCCACCACGACGAAGCCGAAGCCCTCGCCGCGAAGGCGCATTGATTTTCCGAGGGACTTCCCCTCGGCGTTCGGCACGCGCGGGAACACGCAAAACTTTCGCGTTCTTCATGCGAAACGGGGACTTGTACGTGTGGACGCGCCTCCTCTATAAGAGCGCCGGCATCCGCCTTCGGTTCCTTCCGACCATCCCGTCCCGCGGCGCTCTCGTCGTTCGCGGTTTCGCGGGAAAGTCCGGGGGCAAAGCGGTTCTGCTCCTCCTTCTGCCGAGTCGTTCGTTCGTTCGAGTTTGCGCATGCAGATCTTCCCCCGGTCGCTCAACAAGCTCCCGTTGCTCCTCGGAGGCGTGGGCACGGTCGTGCCCGTGCTGCTGGTGTGCGCGGTCTGGTACTACCTCACGCCGAAGAACTTCCAGGTCGGCTATGCCCCGACGCAGCCCGTGCCTTATTCGCACCGGCTCCACGTCGGTCAGATGGGCATGGACTGCCGCTACTGCCACGCGAACGTCGAAGTCGCCGCGAAGGCGATGGTGCCGCCCACGCAGGTCTGCATGGGTTGCCACTCGATGGTGAAGACGGACAGCGCGCGCCTCGCGCCGGTCCGCGCGAGCTGGGACACCGGCAAGCCGATCGAGTGGGTGCAGATCCACAAGCTGCCCGACCACGTGTTCTTCGACCACAGCGTCCACGTCGCGGCGGGCGTCGGTTGCCAGACGTGCCACGGGCGCGTCGACCAGATGGAAACCGTCCGCGCCGACCAGCCGCTCGGCATGGGTTGGTGCCTCGAATGCCACCGCGATCCGAAGCCGAATCTCCGGCCGAAGGATCAAGTCACGAACATGCAATGGAAGCCCGAGATGGCGGCCAACTGGACGCCACCTGACGTTCATCCTCCCCAGCATTGCTCCGGGTGCCACCGATGAGCCGCCGCCAGCCTTACGATCTGCCTTCGTCGCAAGACGGCACGAAGGTCTTCTGGAAGAGCCTCGAAGACAAGGCCAACCCCGAGGTCGCGCAGAAGCGCGCCGAGTCGGAGTTCCCGCTCGGCTTCGAAGAGGCGAACGTCTCTCCGGCCAAGTTGGTCCAGCTCCGTCGCAAAGACGTCGCGGCCAAGGCCGAATCGGAGACGCCGTCGCTCGGTCGCCGTAGCTTCATGTTCTTCGCCGGGGCCTCCGCGGCCCTCGCGGCGGAGGGCTGCGCGCGCCGACCGGTCGAGAAGATCCTCCCGTACAGCCAGGCGCCGGAGCACGTCCTCCCGGGCGTCTCGGCCTACTACGCGACGGTCTTCGAGTACCGCGGCGATGCCCTCGGTGTCCTCGTCGAGAGCCACGAAGGCCGCCCGACGAAGGTCGAAGGCAACCCCGAGCACCCGGCGAGCCGCGGCGCGACCGACGCGTTCGCGCAGGCCGCCATCTACGACCTCTACGATCCCGATCGCTCGACGACGCCGCTCAAGGGCGCGCGTGCGGCCTCGGGCACCGGCTTCAACTCGCACACGCCGGCGACCTGGCAAGAGATCGACGGCGCGCTCGCCGAGATGGTCCGCGCGTCGACCGCCGACCGTGGCGCCAAGCTCCGCTTCCTCGCTCCGCCGACGAACTCGCCGACGGTGCTCCGCCTCCGCGAGGCCGTCCGCGCGAAGCTGCCGAAGGCGCAGTTCCACGTCTGGGCGCCCGTCTCCGACGCGAACGTCCGCGAAGGAACGAAGATCGCGTTCGGCCAAGCGCTGAACGTCGTGCCGGACTTCACCCGCGCGAAGATCGTCGTTTCGCTCGACTCCGACTTCCTCGGCACGGAGACCGGCCCGGTCCGCGCGAGCCGCGGGTTCTCGGTCGGCCGCAAGCTCCCGCAGGGGCCGCACGGCGAGATGAACCGCCTCTACGTCGTCGAGCCGTCGTTCACGACGACGGGCATGAACGCCGACCACCGCCTGCGCCTGCCCGCGCAGCACATCGAGGGCTACCTCGTCGCGCTGTCCGCCGAGCTCGCCAAGTTGGGCGTCGACACGGGCGTCACGAAGGAAGTCCAGGGTCTCTCGGTCCCCGAGAAATGGCTCAAGGTCGTCGCGAAGGAGCTCGTCTCGGCGCGCGGCCAGTCGGTCCTCGTCGCCGGTTCGCGGCAGCCCGCGGGCGTCCACGCGCTCGTCGCGGCGATCAACCATGCGCTCGGCAACACGGGCCGCACGGTCGACTACTTCCCCGTCGCGGATCTCCTCGACACCGATCCGGCGGCGAGCCTCAAGCAGCTCGTGGCCGACATCGACAAGGGTGCGGTCGGCACGCTCGTCATCCTCGGCGGCAACCCCGTCTACGACGCGCCGTCGGACTTCAAGTTCGGCGAGAAGCTGAAGGCGGTCCCCACGACGTTCCACCTCTCCTCGCACGCGAACGAGACGAGCGACGCCAGCCTCTGGCACGCGCCGCGCGCCCTCGAGCTCGAGGCGTGGGGCGATCAGCGCACGCTCGACGGCGTCGTGTCGATCCAGCAGCCGCTCATCGCGCCGCTGTTCGACGGCCGCAGCGACATCGAGATCCTTGGCCGTTTCGCCAGCGAGTCCTCGACGAAGGGCTACGACCTCGTCCAGCAGACCGCCAAGGGCAACGGCACGAACCCCGTCGCGTTCACGGCGGCCTGGAACGAGGCGCTCAAGAAGGGCGTCTTCGGCCTCGGCGCGCGGAGCTTCGGCAGCATCGAGCCGCGCCGCGCGGAGATCGCCGCCGCCGTCGGCAAGACCGCGCCCGTCGCGTTCTCGCCCGACAACCTCGAAGTCACGTTCGCGCCGTGCCCGAAGCTCTTCGACGGCCGCCACGCGAACAACCCGCTGCTCCTCGAGCTGCCCGATCCGGTCACGAAGATCACGTGGGACAACGTCGCGCTCGTCTCCGAGGCGACGGCCAAGGCGCTCGGCGTGGACAACCGCCAGGTCGTCCGCCTCGTCCGCGAAGGCGCGCAGCCGGTCGACATCGCGGTGTGGATCACGCCGGGACAGGCCGACCACTCGCTCGCCGTCGTCCTCGGCTGGGGACGCCAGAACGCGGGCCGCTACGGCAGCAAGCACGGCTTCGACATCGGCGGCCTCCGCACCTCCGACGCGCTCGGCTTCACCGCTGGCGTGAAGGCGAACAAGCTCAGCGCCGGCGAGCTCGACGCCACCCGCGATCGCTACCGCAAGGTGGGCATGGCCGCGGCCGAGAGCCCGCCGCCCGGACGCGTGCGCCCCGACAGCGTCTTCGACGCCGAGTCGCCGCAGCTCTACAAGATCAGCCAGACCCAAGAGCACCACTCGATGGAAGGTCGCCCGATCGCCATCGACGCGACGCTCGAGGAGTACCGCAAGAACGCGTTCTTCCCGCGCTACCCGAACGAGGAGCGCAAGGACAAGAACCTCCACGATCAGACCATCGGCGTCCGCGAGTCCGGCTCGCCCGATCCGAAGGTCGCGCCGCTCTGGCCCACCGTCGACTACTCGAAGGGCCACAAGTGGGGCATGGCCATCGACCTCTCGTCGTGCACGGGCTGCAACGCGTGCGTCATGGCCTGCCACATCGAGAACAACGTCCCGGCCGTCGGCAAAGAGCAGGTCGAGCGCGGTCGCGAGATGGCGTGGCTCCGCATCGACCGCTACTTCGTCGGCCTCGACGCGAACGACCCGCAGGTCGTCTTCCAGCCGGTCGCGTGCGTCCACTGCGAAGAAGCCCCGTGCGAGAACGTCTGCCCGGTCAACGCGACCGAGCACTCGCCCGAAGGCCTCAACGACATGGCCTACAACCGGTGCATCGGCACGCGCTACTGCGCGAACAACTGCCCGTACAAGGTCCGACGCTTCAACTACCTCAACTACCACACGAGCGGCGGCTGGTACGACGACGTGCCGGAAGTCGAGAAGATGCGTTACAACCCGAACGTCACCGTCCGTATGCGTGGCGTGATGGAGAAGTGCTCGTACTGCGTACAGCGCATCCAGGAAGCCAAGATCAAGAGCAAGCGCACGGGCAAGCCGATCAAGGACGGCGACATCAAGGCGGCGTGCCAGCAGGCCTGCGCCTCCGACTGCATCGTCTTCGGCGACCTGAACGACCCGAACAGCCGCGTCGCCCAGTGGCGCGACAAGGATCGGGCGTACCGCCTCCTCGCCGAGCTCGGGACGCGTCCGCGCACGTCGTACCTCGGCAAGATCCGTAACCCCAACCCCGAGATGGGAGCCTGAGGGTAGGCACATGAGCAGCTGGAACTTGCCTATCGAAGCGATCGGAGAGACGCCCCTCGTCGCCGAGGGAACGACGTTCAAGTCCATCACGGAGAACGTCTGCCGCGTCACCGAGAACAAGGCCCCCCGCGCGTGGTGGGTGGCGTTCCTCATCGCCGTGACGTTCACCGGCGTCCTCTTCTCCGCCATCGGCTACCTGGTCTGGACGGGCGTTGGCGTCTGGGGAAACAACTCGCCCGTCTACTGGGCGTGGGACATCACGAACTTCGTCTGGTGGATCGGCATCGGCCACGCTGGAACCCTCATCAGCGCCGTTCTCTTCCTCTTCCGCCAAAAGTGGCGCACGGCGATCAACCGCTTCGCCGAAGCGATGACGATCTTCGCCGTCATCTGCGCGCTCATCTTCCCGGGCATCCACGTCGGACGCGCTTGGTACGCGTACTACATGTTCCCGGTCCCCAACGAGATGAGCATCTGGCCGAACTTCAAGAGCCCGCTCATCTGGGACCTCTTCGCCGTCAGCACGTACTTCAGCGTGTCGGCGATGTTCTGGTACGTCGGCCTCATCCCCGACTTCGCGACGCTCCGCGATCGCTCCACGAACAAGTGGCGCAAGATCGTCTACGGCGCGCTCGCCCTCGGTTGGCGCGGCGCGAACCGCCACTGGCAGAACTACGAGCGCGCGTACCTGATCCTCGCCGCGCTCTCGACGCCGCTGGTCCTCTCCGTCCACAGCGTCGTCTCCTTCGACTTCGCGACCTCGCTCCTGCCGGGCTGGCACACGACGATCTTCCCGCCGTACTTCGTCGCGGGCGCCGTCTTCAGCGGCTTCGCGATGGTCATGACGCTCATGCTCATCACGCGCGCCGTCTACGGCATGCGGAGCCTGGTGCTCATGAAGCACCTCGAGCTGATGAACAAGATCATCCTCACGACGGGCAGCCTCGTCGGCTACGCGTACGCGATGGAGTTCTTCATCGCCTGGTACGGCGGCAACGAGTACGAGCGCTTCCTGTTCGTGCAGAACCGCATGCAGGGGCCGTACGCGTGGGCGTACTGGATCATGATCTCCTGCAACGTCCTCAGCCCGCAGGTGTTCTGGTTCAAGAAGTGCCGCACGAGCATCCCGGTCATGTTCGTCGTGTCGATCCTCGTGAACATCGGCATGTGGTTCGAGCGCTTCGTCATCATCGTGACCTCGCTCTTCCGTGACTTCATCCCGTCGAGCTGGGGCTACTTCCGCCCGACCCTGGTGGACATCTTCATCTACCTCGGGACGTTCGGGCTCTTCTTCACGGCCTTCCTGCTGTTCATTCGCTGGGTGCCGATGATCGCCATCGCCGAGGTCAAGGGCGTGCTGCCGGAGGCGGATCCGCACTTCGGCCACGACGACGGCGACGATCACGGACCGCACGGCGAATCCAAGAGCCACGAACCTGCCGTCGCCGAGGCTTCGTCATGACCGCCGACAACCACGCCGAAAAAGGACACGGCAGCGAGGGAAACCTCGCCGTGCTCCTCGCCGAATTCGACACCCCCGCCGACTGCCTCCACGCGGCCGAGAAGCTTCGTGATGCAGGATACACGCAATTCGACGCGCACTCGCCGTTCCCCATTCACGGCATGGACGCGGCGATGGGGCTCTCGGACAGCAAGCTCGGGTTCCTCGTCTTCCCCGCGGGGCTGACGGGCACGACGCTCGGCTTCGTGATGATGCACTGGATGAACAACATCGACTACCCGATCATCATCGGCGGCAAGCCGGCGAGCGTCGGCTCCTTGCCGTCGATGATCCCGATCATGTTCGAGCTCACGATCCTCTTGTCGGCGCTCGCGACCGTGCTCGGCATGTTCGCGCTCAACCGCTTGCCTCGTCATCACCACCCGCTCTTCAACTCGGAGCGGTTCGCCAGCTTCTCGAACGACAAGTTCTTCATCTCCGTCGAGTCGACCGACCCGAAGTGGAACGAAGAGCGCACCAAGGCGCTCCTCGAGTCCCTCCACCCGACCGGCATCGAGCTCGTGCACGACGACGAAGAAGGCGGCGAGTTGTTCCAGAGCGGCGCCGAGGAGTCGCACGCATGAAGACGATCATCGACGCGAAGCGCGCCAACCTGGCCGTCCTTTCCGCCGTCGCCCTGTCGGCGCTCGCCGCGGGCTGCCGCGGGCAGACGGCCCAGGACGAGGCCCCGGTCTTCGGCATCCGCAACATGTACGACCAGCCTCGCTACAACGTGCAGAGCGAGTCGAAGTTCTTCGCCGACGGCCGCACGATGCGCCCGCTCGTCGAAGGGGTCGTGGCGACCAACCAGGAGGTCGAGCCGCCCGTCGCGCAGGGGCGCCTCCCGGATCAGACGGGCTATGTCCTCGAGATCCCGAAGGAAGTCATCGAGCGCCACGGCGGCCTCGCGACGCTGCAAGATCGCGGGCGCGAGCGCTTCAACATCTACTGCGCGCTCTGCCACGGCGAGACCGGCAACGGCCAGGGCCTCGTCGCGGTCCACGCGCAGAAGACGGGCGCCGCGGCCTTCGCGCCGACGTCGTTCCACCAGGACCGCCTGCGCCACGCGCCGGACGGTCAGATCTTCGCCACCATCACGAACGGCAAGAGCAACATGCCGCCGTACGCGATGCAGATCCCCGTCGACGATCGCTGGGCGATCGTCAGCTACGTGCGCGTGCTCCAGCTCGCGCAGCCGAAGCTCGCTGAAGACAAGGCGGCCGATCCGAGCAAGGAAGCGCCGTCGGAGGGCAAGCCGCTGTGAGCGCGTCCAACAAAGAATCGAAGCAGAATCAGAAGTGGGAGCTCTCGGGCTCGTGGAGTGGCGCGTGGAAGATCGCCGCCGCCATCGGCGTCGTCGGCCTGCTCGCCTCGGGCGCCGGCTACGCCGCGGATCCGCGTAGGTTCGCGTTCTCCTGGCTGTTCGCGTTCGTCACGGTGCTCACCGTGGCGCTCGGGATGCTCTTCTTCGTCATCGTCCAGCATCTGACGGTGGCGGGGTGGAGCGTCACCGTTCGTCGGACCGCCGAGTTCTTCAGCTCCGGCATCGTCATCCTCATCCCGCTCTTCGTGCCGGTCCTCCTCTTCATGGGCCAGCTCTTCCCGTGGGCGGCCGGACATGGCGAGCACGGTGGGACCGAACATGGCGTGGAGCACGGAGCCGAGCATGGCGCCGAGCACGGTCTGCTCGACACCTTGGTGAAGCCCGCGTTCGCGCAGGCCGCCCCGGAGGCCGCGAAAGCCCCCGAAGCGGCGAAGGCCCCCGAGGCCGCCCCCGCCGCGGAAGCCGCGCCCGCTCACGAAGCGGCGCCGGCCCACGAAGCCACGACCGCGGAGCACGCCGCTCCCGCCGATGCCCCCGCCGCTCCGGCCGAAGCTCCCGCGCCCGCCGCGCACGAAGCCGAAGGCCCGGCCGACCTGCATGCCCCGCGGGCGCTCGGCGTCCCCGGCGCACACCTCCCGCGCGGTCCCCACGGCTTCGCGCACGGCGCGCACGGTGCGAGCGATCCGGTCGCGGCCGGCTTGCCCGATCCGAACGAGCTCGCGCACCACGCCGTCCTCGCGAAGAAGGCCGGTTACTTGAACCGCAACTTCTTCTACGCGCGCGCCGCGTTCTACTTCGTCGTCTGGGCGCTCCTGGCCCTGCGGTTCTTCGGGTACTCGACGTCGCAAGACGGCTCGAAGGACGTGAAGTTCACGCTCAAGTCGCAGCGCCTCGCGCCCGCGGCGACATTCCTCTACGGCCTCACGCTCACGTTCGCGGCGTTCGACTGGATCATGTCGCTCGAGCCCTCGTGGTTCTCGACGATCTTCGGCGTGTACATCTTCGCCGGCGGCGTCGTCGGCTGCTACGCGGTGCTCATCCTCGTGACGATGTCGCTCCGCAACGCCGGCCCGCTCGCGAACGCGGTGACCATCGAGCACTTCCACGACCTCGGGAAGCTGATGTTCGGCTTCATCGTGTTCTGGGCCTACATCGGCTTCGCGCAGTTCATGCTGATCTGGTACGCGGCGCTCCCCGAGGAGACGACGTTCTACCACAACCGCTGGGACCACGGCCCCTGGGCGGCGATCAGCCTCTTCCTGCTCGTCGGCCACTTCGTGCTGCCGTTCTTCTGGCTCATCTCGCGCAACTTCAAGCGCGTCCTCGGGCGTCTGCAGCTCGGCGCCCTCGCCGTGCTCGTGATGCACGTGGTCGATATCTACTGGCTCGTGATGCCGAACTACGCGCTCGGCAGCGACTCGTTTTCATTCCACTGGCTGGACGCGACCTGTCTCCTCGCGGTCGGCGGCCTCTACAGCGCCTTCGTCTTCTTCCGCATGACGAAGTTCCCGCTCGTTCCGGTGGGCGATCCGCGTTTGCAGCGGTCGCTCCACTTCCAGAACGCGTGATCGAAGGCCAGGTCAACCGGTAACCGGCGGCGAGAGAGCGAAAGACGTTTCGATGGCGACCGACAACTCACCCCCGCGACTCAAACTCATCATCACGATCGGCGTGATCACCGTCGTGACGTTGGTGGGTCTCAACTTCATCCTCTCGAGCTACTACGCGTACATGAGCGACGTGGCGCGGCACGAGAAGCTCGCTCCGCCCACGGGGCTCGAGGAGCATCGGCGCGCCGAAGAAGCCGAGCTCGCGAGCGCGAAGATGCCCATCGCGAAAGCCGCCGAGGAGCTCGCCAAAGGCCGCCGTGAAGGCCTGATCGCGCCCCAGCAGTCGGACGACGTCGGCGCGATGACGGGCTGGAGCAAGCTCCCGAAGCAGGCCCCCGAAGCCGCGCCGGCCGTCGCCGAAGACGCCGGTGCCACGACGGGCGAAGCCGCCACCGACGCCGGCGAGGCCACGGCCGCGTCGACCGACGCCGGCGCTTCCACCACGCAAGCCGCCCACGATGCGGGCGCGCACGCCCACGACGCTGGCGCAAAGGCCCCGGCGCCCGCGGCCCACGACGCCGGCGCACACCCCGCGCATCCCTGAACCGTCGACACCGTCCTCGTTTCCCTCCGTTCCCCCGTCCTCATCCCCACGTTCGCCGCCATGAAGCTCCCCCGCACCACCGAGCGTTCCCACCCGCGAGGCCGGCTCTTGCCGATGCTTCGCGTGGTCGCGCTCGCGTTGTGCGTGGTGCTTCCGTCGATCGCGCGGACGGCGTCGGCGCAGCTCAACGTCACGCCGCCGGAGCTCCAGCACGTCGGCGTCAACGAGCACCTCGACGCGCAGCTCCCCCTCGACACGTCGTTCCGTGATTCGACCGGCAAGCCGGTGAAGCTCCGGGACTTCTTCGACGGCGAGCACCCCGTCGTCCTCACGTTCGCGTACCACACGTGCCCGGTCCTCTGCGGCATGGTGCTGAACAACGCCGCCGCGGGACTCAAGGAAGTCCCCTGGACGCTCGGCAAGGAATACCGCGCCGTCACCATCAGCATCGACCCGAACGAGTCGCTCGAGAAGACCGCGAACAAGCGCGCGTCGATCCTCTCCGAGTACGGCCGCGCGGGCGACGACGCCGCCGACAAGGCGTGGGCGTTCCTCGTCGGCGACGACGCCTCGATCGCCGCCGTCACGAAGGCCGCCGGCTTCGAGTACGAGTACGACGAGCGCCAACAGCAATGGGGCCACTCGTCCGTCGTCATGATCACGACGCCGGACGGCAAGATGGCTCGCTACCTCTACGGCATCGAGTACCGCCCCGAGGATCTCCGCCTCGGGCTGCTCGAAGCCTCGCAGGGCCGCAGCATCTCGACCGTCGAGAAGCTGATCATGTTCTGCTACCACTACGACCCGCAGGGCGGAAAATACGTCCTGGTCGCCACGCGCGTCATGCAGCTCGGCGGCGCCGTGGTCGCCTTCGTTCTCATCGGGGCCCTCGCCCTGCTCTGGAGGCGCGAATTCCGCCTCCGTTCACGCTCTCGCACCGAGGGCAACGACGATCACCATGGACCGGGCGACCTTCCGGGCGCCCCGGGCAAAGACGAAAGGCCCTCCGATCCGTCGATCGGGAGCGGCGAAGCGCGCGTGAGCGCGCTGGGTGTGTGAAGGAGACGCATGATGACCCGCCTCACGATGTTCGAAGGAGTGCAGCCCGAAGCCTCCAGCTGGCAGCTCCCGCCGGCCATGAGTGACACGGCCGCGCCCGTCGACGGAGCCTACAACTTCATCTTCTGGTTCTCCGTCGTGTTCACCGTCGCGGTCACGGCGGCGATGGTCTTCTTCATCGCGAAGTACAAGCGCCGTCCGGGCGTCAAGTCGGAGCCGACGGGCCACTTCAACCGGCTCGAGATCTTCTGGACCGTCACGCCCTGCATCTTCATCGTCTTCCTCTTCCACATCGGCTTCTCGGCCTACATCCACAACGCGACGGCCGCCGAGGGAGCGACGGAGATCCGCGTCCACGGCAAGAAGTGGAACTGGGAGTTCGAGTATCCGGGCGGCTCGCGCACGTCCGAGCTGCACCTCGAGGTGAATCGTCCGTACAAGATGATCATCAGCTCGCAGGACGTCCTCCACTCGTTCTTCATCCCCGAGTTCCGCCTCAAGCGCGACGCCGTCCCCGGCCAGTACTCGTTCATCGCGTTCAAGCCGACGGTCGTCGGTGAGGCCCACGTCTTCTGCGCCGAGTACTGCGGCACCAGCCACTCCGGGATGCTCGCGAAGGTCCTCGTCGAGACCCCCGAGCAGTACAAGGAGTTCACCTCCACGCTCGGCAAGAAGCCGAAGCTCTGCGGTACGCCGCCGGTCGAGTGCACCGAAGAGAAGTGGGGCGAGGGCCTCTTCGCCGAGAAGGGATGTCCCACCTGTCACGGCGTCTCCGGGAGCGGTACCCTCGGCGGCGGCAAGTCCCCGGGCCCCAAGCTCGCGGGCATCTTCGGTCACGACCAGCCGCTCGCCGACGGAAGCTCGGCGAACGTCGACGAAAACTACATCCGCGAATCGATCCTCCGCCCGAACGCCAAGATCGTCGCGGGTTACACCACCGTGCAGATGCCGACGTTCGCCGGCAGCTTCACCGACGACCAGCTCGAAGCGGTCATCTCCTACGTCAAGAGCCTGAAGTAGCAAGGATCCGACCATGGCTGCGATCACCACGACCACGGGACACCACGAAGAGGTCGATCCCAACGCCAGCTACCTCGAAAAGAAGGGGCTGATGAGTTGGCTCATCACGCTCGATCACAAGCGGATCGGCGTCATGTACCTCATCAGCGTCGTCATCGCCTTCGGCCTCGGAGGGATCTTCGCGCTGCTCGTCCGCGCGGAGCTCTTCACGAAGGGCCACACGCTGATGGACGCGGACACCTACAACAAGATGTTCTCGCTCCACGGCGTGGTGATGGTGTTCCTCTTCATCATCCCGTCGATCCCCGCGGCGCTCGGCAACATCTTGTTGCCCATCCAGCTCGGCACGAAAGACGTCGCCTTCCCGAGGCTGAACCTCCTCAGCTTCTACGTCTACGTGTTCGGCGCGTGCTTCGGCATCTACTCGATGATCAACGGCGGCGTCGACACGGGCTGGACGTTCTACACGCCCTACTCGTCGAGCGACCCGGCCCACGGCGGCGTCGGCACCGCGACGGCCGTCATCCCGATGACGCTCGCCGCGTTCATCATGGGCTTCTCGTCGATCCTCACCGGCGTGAACTTCATCGCGACGGTCCACAAGATGCGCGCGCCCGGCATGACCTGGCGACGCATCACGCTCTTCACGTGGTCGCTCTACGCGACGTCGATCATCCAGATCCTCGCGACGCCGGTCCTCGCGATCACGCTGCTCCTCGTGACGATGGAGCGCTTCCTGGGCCTCGGCATCTTCGACCCGCACCTCGGCGGCGATCCGGTCCTCTACCAGCACTTCTTCTGGTTCTACTCGCACCCGGCCGTCTACATCATGATCGTCCCGGGCATGGGCGTCGTCAGCGAGCTCATCGCGACGTTCTCCCGCCGCGAGCCGGTCGGCTACATGGCCATCGCGGCGAGCTCGCTCGGCCTCGCGTTCCTCGGCTTCCTCGTGTGGGGCCACCACCTCTTCGTCGCCGGCATGAGCGAGTACGCGACGATGATCTTCAGCGGGCTCACGTTCCTCGTGTCGATCCCGAGCGGCATCAAGATCTTCAACTGGGTCGCGACGCTCTACAAGGGCTCGATCTCGCTGCAGTCGCCGATGCTCTGGGCGCTCGCGTTCCTCTTCCAGTTCACGATCGGCGGCCTCACGGGCCTCTTCCTCGGCATGCTCGCCATCGACGTGCACCTGCACGACACGTACTTCGTCGTCGCGCACTTCCACTACGTCATGGTCGGCGGCACCGTCATGGGCTTCATCGGCGGCGTCCACTACTGGTGGCCGAAGATCACCGGCAAGCTCTACGACGAGTCGTGGGCACGCCTCGGCTGGCTCCTCGTCGTCGTGGGCTTCAACACGACCTTCATCGTCCAGTTCGTGCTCGGCTCGCGCGGCATGCCGCGCCGCTACTACGACTACCTCCCCGAGTTCGAGCGGCTCCACCAGATCTCGACGATCGGCTCGTGGATCCTGGGCCTCGGCGTCCTCGTCCTCGTCATCATGTTCGTCCGCTCGCTCTTGAGCGGAAAGACGGCGCCGCGCAACCCGTGGGGTTCGGCGGCGCTCGAGTGGATGACCCCGTCGCCCCCGCCGCTCTACAACTTCGCCAAGGATCCCGTCCTCACGCGCGGTCAGTACGACTACCACCTCGCGACGGACGACGAGCTCTACGACGGCTACGACGACCCGCTCTTCCCGCAGGCCGGCAAGAAGGCGGAAGGAAAGGCAACGGCATGAGCACGGAAGCGATCACGCCCGCCGAAGAACATGGAGCGAGTGACGGTCACGGTCACGCGCATCCGAAGTGGCTCGCGCATCACTTCGACACGCCGGCGCAGCAGTTCGACACGGCGAAGCTGGGCATGTGGGTGTTCCTCGCGCAGGAGCTCCTCTTCTTCAGCGGCATCTTCGTCATGTACGGCGTCTACCGGAGCTGGTACCCGGAGATGTTCCGCGCCGCGAGCCACCAGCTCGACAAGGTCATGGGCGCGACGAACACCGTCGTGCTCCTCTTCTCGTCGCTGACGGCGGCCCTCGCGGTGCGCTCGTCGCAGCTCGGGCACAAGAAGGCGACGGGCAACTACATCCTCGTCACGATCGCGTGCGCCTTCGGGTTCCTCGTGATCAAGGCGTTCGAGTACCACCACAAGTTCGAGGCCGGCCTCCTCCCGGGCCGCTTCTACGCGCCGGTCGAGCACCACCTCGTCCACGGCGCGCCGCCGCTGCCGAAGAACGCGAGCCAGTTCTTCAGCGTCTACTTCATGTCGACGGGGCTCCACGCGATCCACGTCATCATCGGCATCGGCATCCTGATCTGGATCTGGATCCGCAACAACCGCGGGGAGTTCTCGAAGGAGTTCTTCACGCCGGTCGACATCGCCGCCCTCTACTGGCACTTGGTCGACCTCGTGTGGATCTACCTGTTCCCCCTCCTCTACTTGATCTGACGATCGGCCGAAGGATCCTTCGAATTTCGGAGCGGAAAGTACGGACATGTCCTCGATCACTCACGAAAGCACCGAACACGGTCACGACGATGGCGCCGTCCACGCGCACATCTCCCCGATCGGGTTCTACATCGCGATCTTCTTCGGCCTTTTGCTCCTCACCTTGGCGACGGTCGCGCAGTCGTACGTCAACCTCGGTGAGCTGAACATCGTCTTCGTCATCATCATCGCGACGTTGAAGGCGTCGCTGGTCGTGACGTTCTTCATGCACCTCAAGTGGGACAACAAGTTCCACGCGCTCATCTTCGTCGGCTCACTGCTCTTCATCGGCATCTTCTTCGCGTACACGATGAACGACACCGATCGGCGCGGTGAGCTCGACCCGGATCAGAACGTGAAGATCCTGCCGAAGACGGGCGAGCTCGCGCCGGGCGTCGGTCCGGCGACGGCTCCGACGGGCGCTCCGGGCGTCCGCAGGGTCGAGCGCGAGGAAGTCTCCGCCGAGGAGGAGACCAAGGGCGAGGCTCCGGCCGAAGGCGCGCCGGCCGAGCACCACTGAAGGCCAGGCCTGAAGGCCAGATGGCCGAACCGAAGTGCGGCGTGTCCCTCGGGATGCGCCGCGCTCGTGTTTTGTGGCCTGCTGGTGCGATTCGTCAGCGCGCGCGCTGGCCGGCCGCGCGGACCGCGGCCTTCGCGAGGTGCGGGATGTCGCGCACGACGTAGCGCGAGAAGAGGCGCTTCGGTTCCTGCGCGAAGCGGTACGCCCACTCGAGGCCCGTGCGCTGCATCCAGCGCGGCGCGCGCTGCACCATGCCGCTCGCCATCTCGAACGAGCCACCGACGCCGATCGACACCGGGACCCCGAGCCGCTCGGCGTTCTTGGCGATCCACTTCTCTTGCTTCGGCGCGCCGAACGCGACGAGCAAGACGTCCGGCGACGCCGCGCGCACGGTGCTCACGATGCGCGCTTGCTCTTCGTCGGTCGCGAAGGTCTCGAACGGCGGGCAGTAGGTCCCGACGATGCGCGTCCCCGGGTAGCGCTCCTCGAGGACGGCCTTCGCCGCGTCGGCCGAGCCGGGGGCGCCGCCGAGGAAGAAGAGGGTGATGCCGGTCTTGGCCGACGCCTCGCCCAGCGTCCAGAACAGATCGCTGCCGGCCACGCGCTCCTTGAGCGACGTGCCGCCGATCTTCGCGAGCCACACGACCGGCGCGCCGTCCGCGACGACGAAATCGGCGTTCTCGTAGACGCTCCGGAACTCCGGATCCTGCGCCGCGATGGCGAGGTGGTCCAAGTTCCCCGTGCAGACGTACCGCGACTTGTCCCGCTTTTTCGCGAGCAGGGCGATGTGCTCCGTGGCCTCGGACAAGGTCACGTCGTCGAAGAAAAGTCCGTCGATGCTCACGCGCCGCATGCGGATCCCAGGATACGCCCAAAGGTCGCCCCGAGAGCGCGAAGATGCACGAAGGAGCGCGAATTCCGGTACGCTCGACGCGGCATGCGCGTGCTGCATCTCACGACGGAATTCCCGTGGCCTCCGAAGAGCGGAGGTTCGGTTCGCACGGTCTCGCAGCTCCGCGTGCTCGCGTCGCTCCCCGAGGTCGAGTCCCTCACGATGCTGAGCGTCGCCGAGCACACCGTCCCCGAAGCGGAGCTGCGCGCGATGGCGGCGTCGATCCCCAAGCTCCGCGTGCTGCCGCCGGTGTTCCACCCGGTGCACCTCTTCGACTTCAAGCGCTACGTGCCGCGCGTCGTGGCCCTCCGCGCGCTCCGCGGCGTGCCTTACCTCGCGGGCAAATGGGACTCGCGTGTATTGCGCAAGCACCTCCTGCGCAACCTGCGCGACGCCGCCGTCGACGTCGTCTACCTCGATCACCTCGGCATGGCGCGCTACCTGCCCGACGTCCGCGCGGAGCGCCCGCACGCGCGCGTCGTGCTCGATCAGCACAACGTCGAGAGCGATTTCTTCGAGCAGTTCGCGGCGCGCCAATCGGGCCCGAAGAAGCTCGTCGCGCGCGCCGAGCACCGCTCCAGCGCGAAATTCGAGAAGCGCGCCCTCGGCGCGGTCGACGCCGTCGTGGCGATCTCCGACGAAGACGCGCGTTGCTTCGCCCGCCTCGCGAACGTCCGCGCGGAGGTCGTGCCCATGGTGATGGAGTTCGAGCGGCGCGACCGCGCGCGTCCCGACAAGCCGAACCTCTGCTACGTGGGCAACCTCCGCTGGCACCCGAACGTCGCCGGCCTCGATTGGATCTGCCAGAACGTGTGGCCGAAGGTCCGCGCGCGCGTCCCGAACGCGACGCTCGAGATCGCCGGCATCGGTTTGTCGACGGAGCCCTCGGGCGAGCTCGCGATCCCGACCGCATGGAAGGTCCCCGGGGTTCGCGTCGTGGGCTTCCTCGACGATCTCGAGCCGCTCTACGCGCGCGCCATCGGCATGGTGGCGCCGGTCTTCGGCGGCTCGGGGGTCCGCGTGAAGATGCTCGAAGGCTTCCGCGCCGGCATGCCCGTCGTGACGACGCCCGACGGCGCCTTCGGCCTCCCGCTCGAGGACGGCCGCGAGACGCTCATCGCCGGCGATCCGGAGGGCTTCGCCGCGCGCGTCGTCGAGCTCCTGACGAACGCCGAGCTCGGCGAGCGCCTCCGCGAAGGCGGCTATCGCTACCTCGAAGCGCACCACTCGCTCGCGGCCGCGCAGACGGTCATGCGCCGCGTGCTCGGCGCGAGCTAGGGCCGCGATTCGCGTCGCACCGCCGCAGTTTTCGCGTCTTTCGCGACCGCGCGAGGTTTGGCCCCGACTTCGCAAAGGGCGTCCGACGCTTCGTCGTCGAAGCGAAAGGAGCCGAAGCGATGGCAGGCAAGCTCGAAGGCAAGAACGTGGCGATCCTCGTGGCCGACGGGTTCGAGGAGGTGGAGCTCTTCTCCCCGAAAGAGGCGCTCGAGCGCGAAGGCGCGACCTGCACGATCGTCTCGCCCAAGGAAGGGCGCGTGAAAGGTTGGAACCACGTCGCGTGGGGAAGGGACATCGCCGTCGACCGGCCGCTCGCGCAAGCTCGCGTCGACGACTTCGACGCGCTCCTCCTCCCCGGCGGCGTGATGAACCCCGACAAGCTCCGCGTCTTGCCGGAGGTGCGCGCGTTCGTCCGTGACTTTTTCGCGAGCGGCCGACCCGTCGCGGCGATCTGTCACGCGCCGTGGACGCTCATCGACGCGGGGGTCGTCGAAGGCCGCCGGCTGACCTCGTGGCCGTCGCTCCGGACCGATCTCGAGAACGCCGGCGCCGAGTGGGTGGACGAGCCCGTCGTCGTCGAAGACGCGCTCGTGACGAGCCGCAAGCCGGCCGACCTCGACGCCTTCAACGAAGCCACGTGCGCCGAGTTCGCCCTCGGACGCCGGACGGAGGCGCGCCGCGCGCGGATCGTTGCTCGGGTTTCCGGACCGAGCCCGACCGGAGCTCGGTAATCCCGACGGGGCCTTCCCGGCCTGGGGGATGGGGGACGTTTTTGGCCGTTTCCATCGGAAAAATGCGATGAAACGAGCTCTTGCCGTGCCCTCGGCCCCTGCTATTCTCCATTTCGACGACGTCACGAGCACGGATCGAGTCTCGTCTTTCGAGGAATCGGCCACCGACGCGCGACGCTCGCGGGAAACAGAAGAAGGATTCAGAGTTCGGTTTATCGTTTTCGACTTTCGTTTGTTGTCCGTTTCGGAACCCGAAGGTTCCGCTCTCTCGTCCGATCTCCCGAATCCTCCGAACGGCCCGCGCGGGTGGTGGATTTTCTTCGAAGCGAATGCGTGGGCCGTTGGAAAGTGAATCGTGATGAGCTCGCGTCTGTACGTCGGAAATCTCTCTTACGACACGGATACCGAAACGCTTCGCCAGGCTTTCGCGGGCAGCGGTGAAGTGACGGATGCGCACGTGGTGACCGATCGCGAGAGCGGTCGTTCGCGTGGCTTCGGGTTCGTCACCATGGCGTCGCCCGACGAGGCCAAGAAGGCGATCGACGCGATGAACGGCGCCCTCATCGACGGCCGCGCGATCCGCGTCAACGAGGCCGAGGAGCGTCCGCGCAACGGCGGCGGCGGCTTCGGTGGTGGTGGCGGCGGCGGTCGCGGCTTCGGCGGCGGTGGCGGCGGCTTCGGTGGTGGCGGCGGCGGCCGTGGAGGTCGCGAGGGCGGCCGCGGCTTCGGCGGCGGCGGTGGTCGTGGCGGCGGACGCGGCGGCTTCGGCGGCACGCGCGGTCGCTGAACCAGCGTCCCTGTCGTCCCCAGAGATCGTCACGAGGGTCGTCCTCGCGTGACGATCACGCTTCGAGAAAGGCCGTGCAGCGATGCGCGGCCTTTTCGTTTTTCAGAGCACCTCTTTCATGCGCTGGCAGATGGCCTCGATCACGCGGACGCGGGCGAGGTGCTTGTCGTTCGCCTCGAGGATCGTCCACGGCGCCGTGGCGGTGCTCGTCCGATCGATCATGTCGCCCGCGGCCGAGACGTAGGCGTCCCACTTCTTGCGGTTCCGCCAGTCGTCCGGCGTGATCTTGTACTGCTTGAACTTCTTCCGCTCGCGCTCCTCGAACCGCCGGAGCTGCTCGTCTTGCGTGATGGCGAGCCAGATCTTCACGAGCACGAACCCGCTCTCCGTGAGCTGTTCTTCGAAGTCGTTGATCTCGTGATAGGCGCGCGTCCACGCGCTCTCGCTCGCCAGCCCTTCGACGCGCTCGACGAGCACGCGCCCGTACCACGATCGATCGTAGAGCACGAACCGACCTTTGGTCGGGATGTGCCGCCAGAAGCGCCAGAGGTAGGGGTGCGCCTTCTCCTCTTCCGTCGGCGCGGCGATGGGGATGACGTCGTAGACGCGCGCGTCGAGCGCCTGCGTGACGCGCCGGATCGCGCCGCCCTTGCCGGCCGCGTCCATCCCCTCGAACGCGACGACGACGGAGTGGCGCTTCATCTTCGGCGAGCGAGAGAGCTTCGCGAGCTCGCCCTGCACCTTCTGGATCTCCGTCGCGTACTTCTCCTTCGACAGGCGCTCCTTGAACGGCAAATCCGTCAGGATGCGCCGCGTATCGACGGACTCGACGAGCGACGTCCCCGGCGCGTCCGGGCTCTTCTTCTTCGGCACGCCCGCGGTCTTCAACGTCCTGCTCTTGGCGCGCCGGAGCTTGGTCCCGTTCGTGGCGTCGCTCTCCCCGCACTCGAGCGCGGCGTGAAGGGCGTTCAGGAGCACCGTCCCCGCCGTCAGCGCGCGGTAGTTCGCGTCCGAGCCGTCGATGACCACCCACGGCGCCTCGCCCGTGCTCGTGTCGCGCAAGATCGGCTCGGTGACGCTCTTCAGCCGATCGTAGAGCTCGTGGTTCTTCCAATCGCGCTTCGTGACGCGCCACCGCGTCAGCTTGTTGCCCTCGAGCTCCTCGAAGCGCTTCTTCTGCGCCTTCTTCGTGAGGTGGAACCAGAGCTTCACGAGCACCGTCCGTTCGGAGACGAGCATGCGTTCGAGCTTCCGGACCTGATCGAGCTCCGCCGCGAGCTCTCCCTTCGTCATCGTCCCTGTCGCCCGCCGTACGATCGGCGTCGTGTACCAACCGTCGAACAGGATCCCGATCTTCCCGTCGGGCGGCAGCGCCTTCCAGTAGCGCCACATGGGTGGTCGCGCGGCTTCTTCCGCGGTCGGCTCGCCGAACGCCGTGCTCTTGATGTGGCGGGGATCCATCCACTCGTGGAAGAGGTTGGCCGTCTCGCCCTTGCCGGCGCCGTCGACGCCGTCGATCAAGACGACGACGGACACCGATTTTCGATCGAGCAGATCGTACTGCGCCTGGAGCAACGCTTCGCGGAGCTTCGTGATCTTCCTTTGATACGTGGCGTCGTCGATGGAGTGTTTGAGCTCGGCGGACTCGAACATGCGCCGAGCGTATCATTCGTCGCGCCGCGTGTTGTCGCTTCGCGAGGTCGCGCGCTCCGCCGCGAATTTCACGGCGAATCGACGGCGCCGACGGCCGAAACGATCAGGGATCGCACCCGACGAGCTCGTCGACGATCGCCTGCACGATCGACGTCGGAGCGCGCGCCGTGACGATCTTCTGGATGCTCGAAGGCTCGGCGAGGCGCGCGAGATCGGCGAGGTTCGCGAGGCGGGTCGTGGCGTTCGACTCCGACGGCTGGAGGTGGGCGATCACCACGCGAAGGGGCCGTCCGTCCGGGGTGTCGGCCTTGAGCGGCTTGCGGAGCGTGAGGACGACCGCGCGCGGCGTCGCGTGCGGGAGCACGGCGTGCGGGATCGAGAGCCCCCCACCGAGGGCGCTCGGCGCCGACCGCTCGCGGGCCATGATCGCGCGCGCGATCGCCACGGCGTCGGAGCGGCTCTCCGCCAGGCGCGTCGCCGCGACGTCGACGATGTCTTCGAGATCCGCGCACGCGATGCCGACGACCACGCGGCTCGGATCGAACATCCGGGCGACGTGGCTCGATCGACGCCGCGCGTCCTGCATGGGAAATTCCCGATCGATGAAGGCGCGGATGCGCGCGATGTCGATCGGACCGAGCTTCCGGCGGACGATGTCGAGCAAGAGCTCGTGCGCCGCCGGCACGCCGTCGAGGTAGTCGGCGGCGAGCGGCTTCGTGCGGTCCGCGAGCTCGATCAGCACCGTCTCCGGCAAGCCGAAGGTCCGCGCGATGGCGACGAGCCGATCGGGCGTCGGCGCCGCGTCGTGCCCGTTCTCGACGCGGCTCAAGTACGCGTTCGAGACGCCGAGCCGCTCCGCCAGATCGCGCAACGAAAAGCCCGCTTCGACGCGGAGCAGGCGCAAGGTCGATCCGAAGTGCATCGATCACGCTCCCGTGTCGGCGAGCGCCGGTTCGCGCGCGGAGGGGACGTCTTCGGCGAGGGCGGCATCGTCGCTCCCGCGCACCACGAGCACGGAGACGGGGGCGTTCGCGAGGACCTTCTCGGTCTTGACGCCGAAGGACCTGTGCTCGAGGCCCCACTGCGACCCGATCCCGATCACGACCAGATCGTAGCCCGCCTGGCTCTCCGTGATCACGGCGTCGATCGGGTTCGACGGGCTCACGACCTTCGTCTCCTCGGCGATCGCGTCGTCCGATCGCGACGCCGCCGGCGGCCGCTCGCCTTCCTTGGTCGTGACGCAGAGCACAGTCAGCTTCGCCCCGCAATTCGAGGCGATGCGCCGCGCGAGGTCCAGCGCGGCGCGGTCGTGCTCCCGGCCGAGGTAGGGGACGAGGACGCTCCGGATCTCTCCGAGCCCGCGGTCGACGAAGACGCCCACCGCCGCGCGCGTCGCGCGCATCACGCCGTGGACGGTGCCGCTCAGCATCGTCGTCCCGAAGACTGGCTTGTGCCACCCCATGAGCACGACGTTCGCCTGTTTCACGGACGCGACGTCGCAGATGTCGCGCGCCGGATCCATCGTGACGAACGAGAGGGGGCGGACGTGGACGTGCGCGTCGCGCGCGCGATCCATGAGGGGGGCGAGCGCGCTCTCGTCGCTCGTCGACGCCTTCTCGCGTTGGTGATCGAGCATGAACGACGCGCGGTCGGCGGCGCGTTGGAGCCGGAGCGCGTAGATCCGCCCGCTCCGGTCGTCCGTCCCCGCGAGGGCCGCGGCCAGGCTCACCAACCCGGGCCCCGATCGCTCGTAGGCGACGCAGACGAGGGCGGTGAAGCGAGCGCGCGCCTGGGCCGTGAGGTCCGTGACGGAGTTGTCCGGAGGCTCGGCGAGCTGTTTGGCGAGCTGCTCGGTCGGGTAGATCCACTGGAGCAGCGGCGTGGTCGCGAACGTCGTCACGAGCGCCATGATGACCATCATCGCGAAGAGCTTCGGCGAGATGACGCCGAGGTCGAGCCCGATGTTCAGGACGACCAGCTCCATCAGCCCTCGCGTGTTCATGAGGATGCCGATGGCGTTCGCCTCGCGCCAGGAGATCCCCGTGATGCGCGCCGCGATGGCGCTCCCGCCGAACTTGCCGACGCTCGCCACGAGGGTGATCACGGCGCACGTCGCCCAGCTCTCGGGTGTGTCGAGGAGCCCGATCTGCGTGCGGAGCCCGCTGTACGCGAAGAAGAGCGGGAGCAGGAAGACGACGACGAGATCTTCGAGCTTCTCGGCGAGCGCGGAGACGAACGAACCTTGCTTCGGGATGATCGTCCCGAAGATGAACGCGCCGAAGAGGGCGTGAATGCCGATGAGCTCGGTGACGAAGCTCGAGAGGAACAGCCCGACGAGGACGAGGGCGACGATGTTCTGCGAGAGGCCGAGCTTCGTGCGCTCCGCGAGCCGCTCGAGCAGCGGCCGAACGACGAACAACATCACGCCGAGGTACGCGAGCGCGAAGCTCGACGTGAGGACGGCCGAGCCGACGCCCGACGAGCGCACGATCGACACGACGAACGCGAGGATGCACCACGCCGTCACGTCGTCCACGGCGGCGCACGCGATCGTCACCGCGCCGACGCGCGAGCGGAGGAGCCGGCGCTCGACCAAGATCCGCGCGAGCACGGGGAACGCGGTGATGCTCATCGCCGCGCCCATGAAGAGGAGGAACGAGAGGTGCGGGGCGTTCTCCGGAGCGAGCGTTCCGTACAGGCGGAGCCCGAGCACCGCGCCGAGCGCGAACGGGACGATGATGCTCGTGTGGCTGATGACGACGGACGAGTGGACGCGCTTCTTCAGCAAGTTCGGGTCGAGCTCGAGGCCGACGATGAACATGAAGAGGATGAGGCCGATTTGGCTGACCGTGCCGAGGAGGCCCATCGAGCTCGCGGGGAAGAGCACGCGGCTCGCCTCGGGCGCCAGCCACCCGAGCAGCGAAGGCCCGAGCAAGATGCCCGCGACGACCTCCGCGATCACCATCGGCTGTTCGATCTTTCGCGTCAGGAGGCCGATCGCGCGGGCCGCGACGACGACGACCACGGCCTGAACGATGAACAGCGCGAGAGGGGAGCTCAGGACGTGCGCCATGGGCGTAACGCTAAACGCTAAGTAGTTGCTTAGCAAGGCGCGGAGCCCGCTGGAGTCTCGTCGCCGACACGCGTTCGGCACGCGCGCTCACGCTTCGTTCGAGCGTAGGGAACGGAAGCACCATGGAGGATGGCGTGCGCGCGGCGCGTGCGAACATCGGCTACCGTGGGCGCATGTTCTTCTTCTTGTCGAAGATCCTCGACGTCCTCTTGAGCCCGCTCACGTGGGGCGTCGTGCTGCTCGCGGCGGCCGTCCCATGGCGCGGAGGGCAGGCGCGATCCCCGTGGCGACGTTGCGTGTTCGGCGCCCTCGGGATCGCCATCTTCCTGGCCTTCTCGGCGTTTCCTTTTTCGAACGCGCTCCTCCGCGGGCTCGAGCGATCGGCGCCTTCGACCTACCACGCCGACGTCGTCTACGACGCGGTCATCCTCCTCGGCGGCGTGAACGACGAGATCGTGTCGACGGAGCGTCACGGCCCTGCGTACAACGACAACGTCGAACGGCTCCTCGCGACGTACGATCTCCTCCGCGAGGGGAAGGCGCGTTTCGCCGTCGTCAGCGGTGGCGGCTCGGGAGGTCCGTTCGAAGATGGGTCGGATGGGCGCTACTTGACGCGTCAGCTCGAACGCTGGGGCATCGCCCCCGAGCGCCTCGTCGTCGAGGCCAAGGCGCGCAACACGCGCGAGAACGCCGTCTTCGCGAAGGAGATCGCCGACCAACGGGAGTGGACGCGCGTCTTGGTGGTCACGAGCGCGTTCCACATGGCCCGCGCGAGCGAGTGCTTCGAAGCCGTCGGCATGAAGGCGGATTTCCTGCCGGTCGATTTTCGGTCGCGCGAGGCGCCGTACGGGGTGTTCGACCTGCTGCCACGCGCGTCCGCCCTCGAGTTGGGGACGATGGTCGTCCGCGAATGGCTGGGCCGCTACATCTATCGGTTCCAGGGGTACGCCAAGGCGATTCCGTAGCGCTCCGAGCAAGGTCCGCCAGAGTTCCGTTCGGCCCCCTAGGCGCCGGCGCCGAACGTTCGATAGGATGTCGGGCACGCCGCGCGATCGCGGCGAACCTTCGGGATACCAACGTGAAGCGCACTTTCTCTTTCGTGCTCGTCGGTCTGGGAACGATGGTGATCGGCGGTTGCAAGACCGACGCGAAATCGGGCGACCCGTCGTCGTCCGAGAGCGCCGTGCCGGTCGAAGCGCCCGTGCCGCCGGCGGCGCCGTTCAACGCGACCCCGGTATCGGCGTTCGCGGACGCCGCCGATCTCGACGCCAAGCCGACCCTCGAACGCGCGCGCATCTATGCGGAGAGCGGTCAGCTTTGGCTCGCGCGGCTGCTCATCGAGAAGCAGGCACTCGCGCCCGAAGGGACGCGCGAAGAGGCCGAGCTCCTCGCGCGGATCTGCACCCAGCAGGGAGACGCCGCGTGCGTCGATGCTTGCGGCGACAAACTCGGACGCAAGCTGTCCGTCGATGCCGGTGCGCGCGCGCCGAGCGAGCGTCCGGCGGAGCACCGCGAGCCCGTCGGCACCCTCGCTCAGGCGAGAGATCTGGTGCTCAAGAAGAACTACGACGAAGCGCGGAAGCTCCTCGAGCCGAAGGTGCTCGACGGGAAAGCCTCGAAGGAGGAAATCCGGCTCTTGAAAACGATTTGCACGGAGCAAGCGGATCGTATGTGCGTCGCGCTCTGCACCACGAAGCTTCGCTGAAGTGCCGTCCACGAATGTCGGCGTGCGAACCTGCACGCCGACGGAGTCGTCGACGAGCGACGCGAACGTCGCACTTTGCCCCAAGGGGTGGCGTCGTGCCGCGAGGTCGTGGCTCCAAGCGCGTCCGTTCCTTGCTGGAACGCTGCTGGGCCGCGTGCCGACGCGTCGGGCACAGCCGTTGCCTTTCAACATGACGTTCCGGCAAGCGACGTTCCGGCAAGCAAGGAGGTTTCCGATGATGACAGCTCGACCTTTTACCCTCGGTCTCGCGCTTGGCGTGCCGCTCGGTGCGGGCGTTCTCTTCGGGACTCTACGCATCCTTCGCGAGCTGCGCGTGCGCCGGGAAGGTCACGACGAACACGTCATCGACGGCGTGCACCCGCCCGATCCGATGACCGAATGGACGCTCGAACGCGAATCGAGCCACGCCGTGATCGAGCTGGAGAGCGAGATCCCCGACTTCTCCGTGGAGAGCCAACGCTGGTTGTTGCGCTCCGAGCGCGTGCCGCTCGGTCGACGTGCACCACCGACGCGCACCGCTCGGGGCGCGAGGCTTTCGACCGGCCGCAGCGTGGCCGGGCCAGGCGCGCGTCTGGCCCGGCCAGGTGGGAGCTTCTGCAACTCGGCGAAAAGACTCGGTCGAGCTCTCGGCACCCGCGCTGCAATGCCTCGGCGGCATGCACGCTGGGATGGAACGCGTTACCCTGTCGACGAGCGCGATGATGCCTTTCGACATTCGCTACCTCCGCCCGGTCAAGCCGGTGGCGTTTCCGCCGTCCGATCCGGAGTGGGACATGTCCGAAGGCACGCGTCATCTGCGATTGTGCGAGATCCTCGCGCGCGGATCTTGCGGCAGTGGTAGGCCTCGGAATCGACGGTGGGCGCCGATCAGATGGTGTACTTCGACGCGTCGGATCCGAAGCGCAAATGCGCGCCGGACGCGTTGCCCGTGAAGCTCGGAGTTCCGCAGGACGATTTCCCCGTCGTGGAAGACGTGGAAGGGCGGGGTTCCGGAGGTGTGCGTGGAGATCTTGAGCAGCGACGGCGAGGAGAAGCTGACGCTCAAGGAGAAGCTCCGGCGATTCCACACGATGGGCGTGGGCGAGGTCGTCGTGTTCAACGCGGACAAGCCGAAGGACAAACGACTTCGGGCGTGGGATTGGATCGAGGGGGACTTGGTCGAGCGCGTCGTCGAGCAGGATCGGACGCCGTGCCGGGCGCTCGGCAAGTGGTTCGTCGTCGCGCCGTGCCTCGAGGAGCGGGAATCGAACGCGTTGCGGCTCTCGGACGACATGGAAGGGCACGAGCTCGTGCCGACGCCGCTCGAGCGCGAACGTCTCGAGAAAGAACGCGCGCAGGCGGAGCTCGCGGCGTTGAAGGCGGCGATGGCGCGTCGATCGTAGGTGGACGCGTCAGTCGTAGCGGAGCCCCATCGCAAACGGAGTGCGAGGCTCGTCGGGGCGGACGCGCAGGCGGTTGTGCACTTTGCGAACGCCCCGGCACGGTTCGACGACGCTTTCGGCGAGCCGCTTCGACGGGCGATCTTTGACCGTGCCGGTGAGCGTGACGTCGCCGCGAACCACGAAGACCTCGATGTCGCTCGCGTCGAGCTCGCGGTGTCGCCAGAGCGCTTCGTAGGCGTCGCGCCGGAGGACGACGTCGGTCCGCTCCGCATCGGTCCCTCGTCCGCGCCCGATGCCCGCGACGAGCCCTTGCAGGCGGTCGCGCCACCTCCGCAGCGCGTCGAACCATCCTTCACGCCTCCGCGCCGGGTGCTCGTCCCCATGCCTCCGGCGATCCCGCGCCTCGCGATCCCGGATCTCGTCCTCGTAGCGGATCCACGGCCACGCCTCGCGTGCGTAGAACGGCCGGCCGTGGACGCTCGGCCAGCGCTCGACGACCGGCAGCTCGGCGTCGGGATCGTCGTGCTCGCGGCGCACGTAGGCGTAGCTCCCTTCCTCGGGATGGAAGTCCGGCCCGAGGCCATAGCCGCCGTCGTCGATGCGCGCGTTGCGCGTGTAGAGATCGCGCTGGTCGTAGTGCTCGGCGCCGATGTCCCAAGGGCTCCGTTGGACGCGCGGTCGTCGTGCTTCCTCGAGGGCGCGCCGATCCCTCCGCTCGACGTCCGGATCGGTGGACGCGACGTCGACGTCGTAACGCTCGTGCTCGCGCCTCGTCGCGTGGTCGCGACGAACGTGTTCGTCCCAGCGGTGGTCCATCGCACGCCTCCTGCCGCAGAAGGTGCGAACGTCGTGCCGGGCAGCGCGCCGCGCGGCGTCAGGCCGATCGCACGAGCTCT
>JBGAHN010000225.1:0-7301 GCA_044226145.1 Labilithrix sp.
CCCGCGCGAGCACCTCGCGGAGCGCGAAGGCGACGGGGATGCCGGTCGTCTTCGGCGTGCCCGCGCGCGCGCCGTTGACCGCGACCGCGACGCCCTCCGCGTTCATGCCGGTGACGACGCCGACGAGCCCCGGCCACGCGACGCTCGCGAAGGGGATCGCGCCCTCCTCGCGCACGACGAACACGGCCTTGTCGCGATCGAAGACGTCGGCGGCCTCGAAGTCGAACGCGCGCGCGAAGAGCGCGTGCCCGTCGGCGGTCGCGTCCGGCCCGAGCCCGAACGCGGTGCACCCGTCGAGCCGGGGAGCTTCGTGCGCCGCGGGCGCGGGGCCGATGCCGAGGAGCGGCGAGTGCTCGAAGCTCAGCGCGATGTCGTAGAGCGCGTGCAAGAAGACCATCCGCGGGTACGTCGGCATGTGCTCCGCGTACGGATCGGGGTCGAACGCGCGGGCTTCGGCGGCGAGCTCGCGCCGCCGCGCGTCGGGGAAGCCGTCGGCGACGTGCCGGTAGCGGAAGCGCCCGACGTCGAAGAGCAGCGTGCGCGCTGGCCCGAACGGGACGAGCTTCGCGAAGCCGTCCCACAGCACGCCCTCGTTCCCGCGCATGCGATCGCGGAGGAGCGTCGTGTGCTCCGCGCCGATCTCCTCGGCCGTGCCCGCGAGCGCGACGACGCGGACTCCCTTGCCACCGTTGGCGTCACCATTGGCGCCTCCGTCGGCACCTTCGACGTGGGACCAACCCCGGCCCGCACGTCGCACGCCGTTTTCCTCGTGCATGGCGAGCGGAATCGCCGGGATGTCGGGCGGGGCGGGGCGCACCCATCGATCGATCGCGACGTGCGCCACGAACGGGCTCGCGCAAAGAACGACGACCGCGCCGAGCTTCTTGGGGTGCTTGCGGAGACGCGCGAACATCAACCGTTCCGCGCGGGATCGCGGGGCCCCCTCGTCGCCGCGCGCGCGCGTTCGACGACGGTCGCGGTCACGACCGTCCGCAAGATGCGCCAAGGATCGCGCGCGACGCGGAAGTGCGTGACGCGATCGTCGGGGTAGAGGACGCGCACGCGCTCTTCGACGATCGGGACGCGCGCCCAGCTCGCGCGCAGCAGGATTTCGCCCTCGAAATCGTAGCCATTGCCGGCGGCGTCGAGCGCCAACGTTCGGCGAATGGGATAGCGCCGAAGCCCGCACTGTGTGTCGGCGAGGGGCCGGCCGGCGAACCGCGACAGGAAGTAGTTCGAGATCCCGTTCGACATCCGGTTCTTTCGAGGCGCTCCGGCGCGCGCGAGATCGCGAACGCCGAGCACGAGGGCGTCGGCGTCGTCGGACGCGAACATCACGCGACGCGCTTCGTCCGCCGGGTGCTGACCGTCGGCGTCGACCGTGAGCGCGACGTCGTATCCACGCGCGAGCGCTGCCCGGAAACCGGCGCGGAGCGCGGCGCCCTTGCCGTGATTTTTCCCGAGCGAGAGGACCTCGCACCCGCGGCCCTGCGCGATCTTCGCCGTGGCGTCCGTCGAACCGTCGTCCACCACAAAAATCGCCTGTTTTTGCGCCGGAAGCGCGTCGTGCAAGGCGTCGACGACCGCGCCGATCGAGCGTTCGGCGTCGAGCGCCGGGACCACGATGCACGCGCGTTCGATCCACGCCGGGGCGTGCACCTCCGAACGAGGCGCGTCGGCGCCGTCGGATCGGGCGTCGTCTCGGTTCACGTGGGCGTCGGATCGGGCGTCCATCGTCGGCCCCGCACTCTTGCACGTTGACCTTGGCTTCCGCAAAGGCTACGGCGCGGAGCGTGGCGATCGCACTGACCATCGAGCACGGGCCGCACGCGGGGCTTCCGCGCGCCGAGATTCTTCGTCGAATCAAGGCGATGATCGAACTCCTTCAATTGCAGAAGTTCGAGGTTTCATTCGTCCTAACGGACGACGAACGCGTTCATCAATTGAACAAAGTCTATCGTGGAAAAGATCGTCCCACGGACGTCCTCGCCTTCGCCATGCAAGAAGGGGAGTTCGGCGCGCTCGCGGGCGATGTTCTCGGCGACGTCATCGTCAGCGTTCCAACGGCCACGAAGCAGGCCATTTCGCGTTCCGCGCCGGTGCTCGACGAAGTCACGATGCTCCTCGCGCACGGGCTGCTTCATCTCTTGGGGTGGGATCACGACACGCCCGCGAAGGATCGCCGCATGCGCCTCGAGACCGCGCGTCTCTGCCGGACGGCGGACGGTGGCCCCTCGCGCGCGCCGTCGCCGAAGGCTCGTCCGGCGGCGCGTGCATCCCGATCCCGGACCGCGCCGAAGGCCACGCAGAAGGCGACGAAGGCGGGGAGCACCCGGAAAAAAGCGGGGAAGGTCGCCGTCGGCCGCCGTACGGCGACCTCGGGGACGGGTTCAAAGGCGACAGCCAAGCCGGCTCTGACGCGGAAACGAACCCCCCGCAAATCCTGACGTTCGACGAGAAAAAGTCCAATCTCCTGGCGACTCTCGCCCTCGCTCCTCCTCAAAAACGCGAAGTTCCATGGGGATCGCCGGTCGCCGAACGGCTCCAAAAACGCGCGAAGCCCGCGATTTTCGCTTGCGGTGATGGAACAGCGAGGTGTAGCAATGACCTCACGCAGCGGTTTCGAGCCTAAAATTCGGGCCGCTGACGAGGTGCTCAAGCTTCTTTCATCCTTCCGTTCCCACGGCGAGCTCCGGTCATGTCGGGCAAACTCGGACGAGTTAGGGCGAATGAAGTGCGACTCCAAGCGATGTAAAGTCGCTCAAAGTTCGACAGGAGGAACCGCAAATGGCTGCTGCGAAGCGTCTGACGAAAGCTCAGGTCATCTCCGAGATTGCTCAACTCAGCGAGCTCGATAAGAAGAGCGTCAACAAAGTGTTTGAGTCGCTCACCACCCTCATCAAGAAGCAGCTCAGCTCGCGTGGTCCGGGCGAGTTCGTGATCCCCGGCCTGATCAAGCTCCAGGTCAAAGAGAAGCCGGCCGTCCCGGCGGGTCGCCGCGTGAACCCGTTCACGAAGCAGATGCAGGACTTCCCGGCGAAGCCGAAGTCGAAGAAGGTCAAGCCGACGGCGCTCAAGGCGCTCAAGGACCTCATCAAGTGAGTTCCGGTCGGTAAGCGACGCACGGTCTTCGGACAGCGCGTCGCTTCCTCGTTCGTCAGGCGCCCTTCCTTCACGGAAGTGGCGCCTGCGGCGTTTTGTGGGCTTTCGGGCGCGCCTCTCGCCTTCGTTTGCGTTCCGCCGTCAGGTTCGCGAAGGCTCGTTGGTGGGACGGGAGCGTCGCTTTCGTGCGCGCGCATAGGCCCCGACGACGGACGCGGCCATCACGGAGGCCATCGGGAAATGGCCGAAGCGGGTGAAGATCGTGGCTCCGTCGTCGAGGAGGGCGACGTTCGTGGGGAGCGCCGCCGGCAGATCGCCGTCGTAGCGGGCGAGCACCCGGCCGTCGGCGCCGACGTGCGCGGTCGGACCGCGATTGACGGCGCGGACGACGTCCCTTCGCGTCTCGACGGCGCGCAGCACGGAGAGGCGGAGGTGGAGCTCGCCTTCGGCGCTGCCCGCGAACCACGCGTCGTTCGTGATGTTCACGAGCAGGTTGGGCGCGTGCTCCATCGCTTCGCGACCGGCGCCGCTCAGGGTGTCTTCGTAGCAGTTGAGGACGGCCGCGCGGATCCCGTCGGTTCGTAGGAGGACCGAGTCGTGCCCGGGGAGGAGCCCCGGTCCGCGCGCGACGACTTTCCGCAGCCACGGGAAGGTGTCGGAGAGCGGCACGGTCTCGCCGAACCAGAGCAGGTGCCGCTTGTCGTACGGTGCCGAAAGGCGTCCGTCGTTCGTCGCGACGGCGGCCGCGTTGTAGCTCGCGCCGGCTTCGTCGACCATGTAGATGCCCGTCAAGACGGGGCCGCGAACCTCCGGCCGCAGGATGGCGCGATCGCCTTCGGGGAACGTCCGCGCGTCGTGCGCGAGCGTGTAGGGGTAGGCCGATTCCGGCCAGACGGTCAGCGAGGCGCCGCGCGATTCGGCGCTCGCCGTGAGCGCGGTCAGCCGATCGAGCATGTCGTTCGCGCGCGCCGGATCCCAGCGATCGCCGGCGTCGAACCCGGGCTGCACGAGGGCGACGCCGGCGTGCGGGGCGGCCTCGCGAAGGCGTGCGACGGCCCGCATGCGGACCGCTCCGAACGCGAGGAGAGCGACGACGACGAGCGCGGCTGCGATCCACGGACCCACGACGTCGCGCGCGGAGAGGCGAGCCGCGAGCGTCGCCGTGCCGTCTTTCGCGCGATGGCGCACGTGCGCGGCACCTTCGACGACGAGCCCCGCGCCGAGGGCCAAGAGCGCGCTCGTGCCGCTCTCGCCGACGAGCTCCGCGGACTGGAGGACGACGGGCCACGGAGAGATGGCGCCCACCGGCGTCCACGGGAAGACGGAGGGCACGAGCGTCGCCACGTACACGCCGCACGCGAACGCCAAGGGAAAGGGCGTGAGGGCCCGCGCCTGGAGCAAGCGCACGACGACTCCGCATGCGGCCCATGGCAGCGCCTGCGCCGCGGCGAGAAGGACGAGGGCGGTCCACCCGAGCGCGGGTGAGAGCGACGTGAAGCGAACCACGACCTCGGGCACGAACCGGAGCGCGACGAGGTTCGCGGTCAGTCCGAAGACGCCGCCTGCGAGCGCGTCTTTTGATCCTGGAGACGAGCTCCGTGGCCTGCGTGTGAGCTCCGCGGGCGCGTCGAGATCACGGGGAGAGCCCCGCAGCACCCACGCGAGTCCGACGAGGCCGAGGGGGATGCCCGCGAGGAAATTCGTGGGCGGCGTCGACGCTGCGAAAAGAACGCCGAAGAACGCCGCCGCGAAGATCACCAGTAGAAGGTGATACCGACTTGGAAGAGGCCTGCACCCGATTTGTTCGTCGTGCGACCGTCGCTGGAGACGAACTCGGGGTATTCGTCACGGTGCGAGTCGATGCGGCCGCGGTAGATGCCGCGGAGATCGGTGTTGAGCGCGACGACCTTCGAGAGTCGGAACTCGAGGCCGAGGCCGCCTTGCACGCCGAAGTAGCCGTAGCGGTACGTCGGCGACGCGAACGACGTGTCGTAGTCCGCGGCGCGCGCGCGGGCGCTGGCGAAGCCGAGACCGCCGACGAAGTACACCTGCACCTTGTCCTTCGGGTTGACGAACAAGAGGCCGTTCAACGTGTACGCGACTTCGCTGCGGTCGAGTCCGTTGTAGTCGGTGCCGCCGGCGACGTCGATGTCGCCTTCGAGGGCGAGCTGGGGGATGGGTCGAACGCGCAGGCCGATGCCGACGACGCCCATGCTCGCGTCGCCGCTGCGTCCGGTGCCGATCATCGCGCCGCCGAGGTGGAGGTTGATGCCCCACTCGGTCTTCTTCGGCGGTGTTCGAGGGACGTAGACGTACGGCGGGGGCGCCTCGCGCGGCTGCACGACGACGGCCTGCGTCGGCGGTTGGTAGACGACGACGGGCGGCGGCTGCGTGGGCGCAGGGGCGGGGGCCGGCTTCGCCTCGGGGAGCGGCTGGAGATCTTTGTTCTCACCCGTCGGAGGGGGCTGCGTTTCTCCGCAGAACCAGCTTCCGGGCGGGCAGTCTTTGTCTTGGGCATAAGCCACGGTCGGCGTGGCGACACCGAGCGCGAGCGCGGCGAAAGCCGTCGTCCAAAGCCGCGAAGGCGCCGACATCCAGGGATGATTGCTCATAAAAGACCGTGCCTCCAACGACGACGCGCTCCGGATTCTCCGGCTCCGACGCCGTCAGGATGCCCCAAAGCAATGCGGGTGCCACGATGAAAGCTCGGAGCGGCCGCCCAAATCCAGTGGTTTTGGCCCCCTCGGGCCGGCGCTGTGTCCCTTCGTTCACGATGAAACGGCAACTTGCGTCCAGGGCGGTCGTCCAGAAGGTGGGTGGGGAAGGGAGACGCTCCTGGATTCGAACGGGAGAATCCTGGGGCACGTCCAAGGTCGGATCGTGTAAAGAAAGGTCGCCTTGGGCACCGTTCGCCTCAAACCTGGTCACGTTCAGCCCGTGTGGGCGGGTCATCCTTGGGTTTACGCGCAGGCCATCGAGCGCGTCGAAGGAGGTGCGATTCGCGGCGCCGAGGTGCGCGTCGTCGATCCGCGCGGCAATTTCTTGGGGCGCGGGTTCTTCTCGC
The DNA here is from genome assembly GCA_044226145.1 of Labilithrix sp. Taxonomy (GTDB): domain Bacteria; phylum Myxococcota_A; class Polyangia; order Polyangiales; family Polyangiaceae; genus Labilithrix. The sequence continues at coordinate 6,167 of JBGAHN010000225.1, forward strand.
CGGGATCGGCGATTCCCGTTCGCCTCTTGGTGCGCGACGAATCGACGCCCATCGACACAGCGTTCTTCCGGGCGCGGTTCGAGCGGGCCCTCGCGTCGCGCGCGGCGCTCGGGCTCGAGCGGACGCCAGGACACACGACGGGGTTTCGGGTGGTGCACGCCGAGGGCGACGGGCTGCCGGGGCTCATCGTCGATCGGTTCGACGACGTGTTCGTCGTGCAGTTCCTCACGTTCGGCATGAAGGAGCGCGAGGGGCAGGTGCTCGAGGCGCTCGGCCAGGTGTTCCGGCCGAAGGCGGTGATCGATCGGACGCCGGCGAACATCGCCAAGACGGAGCATTTCACGGCGGGCGAAGGCATCGTGCGCGGCGACGACGTCAAAGAGCTCGCGTTCGAGGAGCGAGGGATTCGCTGGCGGATCCCGATCGAGCTCGCGCAGAAGACCGGCTTCTATTTCGACCAGCGGGATTTGCGTGGGCGCGTCGAAGCGCTCGCGCGCGGTCGGCGGGTGCTCGACGCGTTCGCGTACACGGGGGCGTTCGGCCTCGCGGCGGCGCGCGGCGGTGCGAAGGAAGTCGTGTGCGTCGACGAGAGCGGCACGGCGATGGAGGTCGCGGCCGCGTGCGCGCGCGACAACGGCCTCGCCGAGCGCATCTCGTTCGAGCGAGGGGACGCGCGGCGCGTGCTGCAGAACGCCCACGGGAGCTTCGATCTCGCGGTCGTCGATCCGCCGCGGCTCGCGCCGTCGCGGGGAGCGCGCGAGCAGGCGCTGCTCATGTACTCGAAGCTCGCGGAGCTCGGCTGTCGCGCGGTCAAGCCGGGCGGGATCCTGGTGCTTTGCTCGTGCTCGGCGGCGATCGATCTCACGGCGCTCACGCGCGCGCTCGCGACGGGGGCGGTTCGTGCGAACGCGGACGCGGTGGTCGTCGAGCGAGCCTTCCAGGGAATCGACCACCCGGTGCCGGCGGCGTTCGCCGAAGGGCTCTATTTGAAGGCGCTCGTCGTTCGCGTCGAGCCTCGGTCGGCCCGTTCGCACGAGCCGCACGAGCCGACCGCGCGCACCGAGCCGGCGTCGTGAGGCCGCTCGCATCGCTCGACGCCGACGTGGCACGACGCCTGCGAGGCGTACTCTTCGAT
>JBGAHN010000226.1:0-7111 GCA_044226145.1 Labilithrix sp.
AGCTCGCGTCGTCGGACGTCGTCGGATCGTCGGCGGACACGTCCGGCGGTGGCGCGTCGCTTCCGCAACCGAGGAGCGCGAGGACGAGGAGTCCCGTCCCAACGCGGCGTTCGTTCACCATCCCGGACTCCTTGCTCGCGGGATCACGCGCGGCGACGGGATAGGCTCCGTGCGGCCAGAGACGCTGCGCGGAGCTGCCGTGACGTTCGCGATCCGAGCGTGCACTCTACCAAGGAGTGCACGGACGGACACGTCGCCGGCGAACGCAGCCACGACAAATGTGCCTGACGTGGTGTCGCGCGGGCCGTGTGCGAACGACGCATCACGTCACGACGCGCGGAGCGTTGGAGCGTCGGGCGCCCGAGCGCGAAGCCTCGCGCGCCCGAACGACGTGCGCGACGGGGTGCGGCCCTCAGTTCACCGTCGGAGGAGCGGCGATGATGCTCAAGTTGAGACCCGCGGGGTATTGAAAGGTCGTGTTCGTTCCGTAGCCGATGATTTGCGCGGCGACGGGGGCGCTGGCCGACAACGTGTGAGCGCCGTCTTTTCCGCTCTTCTTCAGATCCAAGCGATGCACGACGTACGACGAGCCCCCGATGGCTTGAGGCGTCGAGGCAACGTCGACGCCGTCGAGTTTGAGCTTGGTGCCTTCGGGGGCGACGACGTCCGCCCATAGGATGGGATAGTCGGTCGGCGCGAGGAAGACGTATTCCTTCCGATACTGCTCGACCGCGGGGTGGTTCGTTTGGGACGGATCTCCGTAGTGGCTCGAAAGCAACGACGCTTGGCTCGGGTAGTATTGGGATCCGAGGAGGTAGGTTTGGACGGCGAATTCTTTGTCGCCTTCCACCAAGAACGAATCTTTGACGACCCCGCAATCGGCGGCCTGACCCGCGTTCAACGTATCCGGACATCCGGCCGGTTTTTGCGGAACATAGGTGAGTTTGGTGCCGTCTTGATTGCCAAAGAGGCGGACGACTTGCGCGCCCGGCTCCGGCCCGGCGGGGGAAGGCGTCGCGATGACGTATTTCTTCCCGAAGGCTTCGGCCGGCATGACCGTCTCTTCGACGTGGTCGGCCGCGGCGACGTCCGACGGCAAATAGATGCACGGGACGCTGCTGATCACTTGGACCGGAGCCGTCGATTGGACGATCGACCCGCTGAAATCGGACGGCGCGTCACCCTGACCGACGATGGAAGCGACGTCCCCCGCCTTCGCGAGGGTGAAGGTGACCGTGGAACCGCCGGGGCTCGCGGCGATGGGGCCGGCGGCTTCGATCGGGGCCGCTTGCGCGAGCTTGAGCGTGACGTTGGTGTTGTCTTGCGTGGCGGTGATGCTCAGCACCGGCGGCATCGACAGGTTGCCGCCGCCATTCCAACCGTGAGTGCCCGTCACGCGATAGATGTTTCGCATCGCGGTGCTCGGCAGGAGGAGCGACGCGTCGTTCGAATAGGAGTACGTGCCGTTGACTTGGAATTCGAGCGCGTTGAACTGATAGACGATCACCGGAGACGAGCTGACGAGGTGATACGCGCCTCCCGTGACGACCGCTCCTTTCGGACGTTGGGGCGTCCAGCCCTTCGAGTCCTCGCCTTTGAGCTCGCCGACCCAAGGGAGGATGATCGTCTTCAAGGAGCCGGCCGGAACGACCTCGTTGACGTGGACGTCGTTCGGGCCGGTGACCGTGACGGTCGCGTCGGTCGTTCCGGTGTTGGCGACGACCGCCGCGAAATGGAAGAGGCTGCGGCTCGGACCATTGGGGGTGATCGTCGGCCAGTAGTCGCAGCCGACGTACGAGTGCGTCTGGCGCGCCTCTTCGCAGGTCTTGGGATCTCGCACCTCCGACGGTCCTGCGTCCGTCCCCGGAGAGGGCGTGAAGACCTCGCCGCCACCCGCGTCCCCGCTTTGGCTCGAATCCGACGGATGCGAGGGATCGCCCTTTTCATCGCCGCCGTCCCCGCCTCCGCAGGCGACGGCAACGCACCCGAATGCAAGGGCGACCAAGCTCACGGCTCGCAGCGTCACGTATCGATTCGTCATGGAACCCGCACGCCGAGCAACAGTTATGCCGGAGCCTGAAACGATGCGCGTGAGCCATGGTGCCTACATTGTGTCCATCGAGAATTCTCGATGGATGCGATGCGGTCGTTCGTGCGTAGGGGGTGGCCGTATGGGCCGACTGGATCCCTGGTCCTCGATTCCGCGATCCACTTCGCGATTCGTCGCGATCAGCGCGTTCGTAGCGTGGCCGACGTCGTGCTTTCGAGCGGCAGGCGCTCGGCCGTGGCTTGGTCGTAGATGCGCTCGAGCGCGCCCGTGAGCGCGGGCAAGTACGTGGCCGCCGTCTCTTGATGGAAGCCGATCGACACGACGACGTCCTTTCGTCCGCCGCTCTTCGCGAACGCCGCCTTGTTCTGCTCGAACACGTCGACCATCTGCTCGGTGCTCACGTAGTCGGCCATCGCGCCGTTGTCCGGCACCTCGACGAGCGCCCCTTCGGTGACCTCGACGCCGTGTGGTTGCGACGTCGGGACGGCGTCCGGCCAGATGTCGCCGAGCCATCCGTAGAGCGGCAACGTCCCGAGCTTCGGCTGCAAGAACGGCGTCGGCACCTCGGAGTGATCCCACCCGAGCCCCTCGGCGGCGATGGCGTCGCGCACGTTCTCGCTCGCGACCCACCCGCCCGCGCGGAAGCTCTTCGCGCGCCCGAACCCGTTCGCTTCCAGCGTGTCGAGGCTGAAGCGCACGACCTGGCGGAGCTCGTCGGTCGTGTACGCGTTGATCGCGACCTCGTGGCCGCAATCGGAGGAGCACGTGTAGCTGCGCGCGTCGATCGCCGTTCCCCAGAACGTCGGCGTCGTGCGGAAGGTGACGCCGGCGGCCTCGAAGAGGCGCTTCCACCCGTGGATGTGCAGGCCTCGCTCGTCGCCCGGCCGGAGCGCTCGCTCGATGCGCGCGGTGACGTCGCTCGCGTTCGCGCCCGGCTTGGTGAAGTACGCGGCGTTCAGGAACTGCACGAGCTTCACTTGCGGGAAGCGCTCGCGGAGGTTTTCGATCGCGCGCAGGTTCGACTCCGTCAGATCGCGTCCCTCCCAGTCGACCGTCACGAACAGGCGGATCTTCCCGCGCTTCGTGAGGTCGTCCTCCGAGGTGTCGTTCGCGTCCGCGGCGGACGAATCGGCGTCCGAGCACGCGGTGTTCGTGGCGCCGAACGCGACGAGCGGCAGGAAGGCGAGCGCGAAGCCCGCGGAGAGCCGTCGAAGCCGCGAGCGGAAAGAACGTGTGGACATGAAGGGACGATGAGCACAATGTGTGCCTCAGGATTTCGTCCTGCAAATGCACGAAATGCCACCATTTCCACGCCGTTCCCTGGTCCACATGGATCTCCATCGATCCATCCCGCGCGGATCCATCCTCCGCGGTACCCTGCCCGACTTCGCCGTCCGACCTCCTCTTTCGATGCCTCGCTCCGCTTCGTTCCCGCGCCGTCGTCCTCGCGGCTCCACGCGCTCCATCGCGGCGCTCTTCGGAGGATGCGTCGTCGCGCTCACGGCGTCGCGGGCGCGCGCCGAGCACGTCGAAGCGCGGCTCGTGTACGAACGCGCGCCGGGCGCCGAATCGTGCGAGGGCCCGAACGAGCTCCGCGCGGCCGTCGCCGAACGCCTCGGCTACGATCCGTTCGTCGAACGGGACGACGTGCTCACCGTCGTCGTCCGCGTGCGCGGCGTGGGCGCGGGCCTCGAGGCGACGATCGAACGCCGCTCGCCGTCGGGCGATCCCATCGGCAAGCCGTCGAAGATCACGAGCAAGTCGGCGCGCTGCGACGACCTCCTCGCCACCGTGGCCGTGGGGACCGCCATCGCGATCGATCCGCTCGGAACCGGGACGCCGAAGGAGCCCGACGCGCTTCCCACGCTTCCTCCCGCCGAGCCGTACGAAGCGCCCCGCGCACCGGCCCCCGACGCACCGGCCCCCGACGCAAAGCCTCCCGAGCCCGCGGCGCCGTCCACGCCGACCTTCGTGCACGTCGGCGCAGGGCCGTTCGTCGCCGTGGGCGCGCTCGCCGCCGCGTCGTTCGGTCCGCGCGCCTTCGTGGGTGTGTCGCACGGCATGTTCGAGCTCGATCTCGAGGGCCGCTTCGACGCGCCCGTTCGCTACTACGCGGGCCGGCAATACGTCGATTCGTCGCTCGTGCTCGGTTCGCTCCTTCCGTGCGTGCGCTACGCCGTCTTCCTCTCGTGCGCGTCGGTGTCGATGGGAGCGCTTCGCGGCACCGGCTTCGGCTACGACCACTCGCGCGAGGAGAACAGCTTCTACATGACGGTCGGCGCGCGGCAGGCGTTCGAGTGGGAGCTCGGGCGACACGTCGCGCTCCGGCTGAACGTCGACGGTGCGATCGTGCTCCGGCCCATCCGCATCGAGGCGGACGGTCAGGTCCTCTGGTCGACGCCTCCGTTCGCGTTTTCCGCGTCCCCCATGCTCGTCGGACGATTTCCGTGAGAAACGAGCCGGCCTCCCTCCAAGTCTCGAACGTGGAGCAAGCCGGCGTGCACGGTGCGGCGCCTCCGTCGTTTCGCACCATCTTCGATGCGGAGCTGTCGTTCGTCTGGAACGCGCTCCGTCGTTTCGGTGTCGCCGAGCGCGATCTCGAGGACGTCGCTCACGAGGTCTTCGTCGTCGTCGATCGGAAGTTCACCGAGATCGATCCTTCGCGTCCCCTTCGACCTTGGCTTTTCGCGATCGCGTTTCGAACGGCGTCGGACTACCGCAAGCGGGCGCACCGTCGCTACGAATCGCTCGCGGGCGAAGACGTCGATCGCGCCGATCCCCGCGAGCGCGTCGACGACGTGCTCGCGCGTCACCAGGAACGGAACATCGCGCGTCGCGCGCTCTTCGAAGTGCCCGAAGAGCGTCGCGCCGTGCTCGTCCTCCACGATTTCGAGGAAACATCCATGCAGGACATCGCGACCGCGCTGGATATCCCCCTCAAGACGGCCTATTCCCGGTTGCGTGTCGCGCGCGAAGAGTTCGTCGCGGCGGCGCGACGCCTTCGACTGGAGGCGCCATGAGCGATCCCATGGACGACGAGCTCCGCTCGCTCATCGCGCTCGAGAAGGACGCGTGGTCCGAACCGGGCGACGCACGCACGCGCCTCGAATCGCGGCTCGGTCCGATCTTCGCGGCGCACGCGGCAGTGGCCGTTGGTGCGGCGGTGGGTGCAACGGCGGGAGCAGCGGGAGCGGGCACGGGAGTCGACGGCGCGGGGGCCGTCGGGAACGCCGTTTCGGTTGCCGAGGGCGCGGGCGCTACAGGGGACGCGGCATCGGGAATCGACACCGCGATCGCGGGCGCGACGCAAGGCGGTCACGCGGCGGTCGGTACGGCGGCGCGCGTCGTCGGAATGGCGGGGCGCGTGTTCCGATGGCCTGCGCTCGCCGTCGCGGTGAGCGGTGGCGCGGCCCTCGGCTCGGCGACGACGGCGGCCGTTCTTCGCGCCACGGCCGATCCGCCGCCCGCCCGCATCGAGGTGCGCTACGTCGACCGCGTCGTCGAAGTCGAAAAGGGCAGGGACGCCGGAGCATCGGTCGACGTCTCGGATTTGCCGCTGGCCCCCGTGCCCTCGCCCTCGCTCTCGCCCACACCGGCCACCGCGCCCGCGTCCGCGACCGCGACCGAGAGCGGCATGTCCGATCAAGATCTCGTTCGCGAGCGCCGGCTCATCGACACCGCGCGTTCGGCCCTCGCGCGTCGGGATGCCACGTCGGCGCTCGCCGCCCTCGACGAGCACGCGCGCGCATTCCCACGTGGACAGCTCGTCGAGATGCGCGAAGCGCTCGCCGTGCAGGCGCTCGTCCAGGCCGGCAAGTCCGACGAAGCACGCGCACGCGCGACGCGATTTCATCGGCGCTATCGGGGAAGCATCTACGAGTCCGTCGTCGACGGCGCCCTTTCGTCGATTCCCTAGAGCACCAAGGAGCACCGAACGGTTCGGTGCTCTAGCTGGGAAGCTTCAGACGCTCGGCGAGGCTCTGCGCGAGGTAGTCGGCTTCGTCGCGCGCGAGGCCTTTCACGAGGGTGTGGCGTCGTCCGTCGGCGTCGAGGGTCGCGACGTCGTAGACCCAGCGCGACGATTGCTTGCGCCTCACCTCGCGTTCGACCGTGGTGAACCCTCGGATCGAAGCTGCGGAGAGCCGTTGGTTGCCGCGCCAAGGCAACGGCGCGTGCCGCACGGTCAAGACGGCGTCGCCGGACCGCTCGAGATCCCGGTAGGCGCGACCCGGCATGGAGGAGGCGGTCGTGACGACGTCGACCGTCGTGTGGTTCAGAAAGCCGGTGAGGGTGTAGTACGTGAGCCAAACGCCGACGGCGACGTGGACGAGCGGAAAGAGCACCACCATCCAATTCACCGGCCCGTCTCCTCCCCAGAGATTCGAGTACCAAAAGACCAAGAAGGTGTTCCAGGCGAAACAAAAGAAGAGCGTGAAGACATGGTCCGCTTGGAACCATCGCCACCGAATCCGCAGCGCGTCCGGCGTGTCCGTCACGTGGAACTTCTCCGGAATGCCGCGTGCGAGGGCGGCCCTCGTCGGCCCCTGCGCGAGCGATTGCTCCACGCGTGGTTGGCGCAAATCCATGACGTTCGAACACGCGGTGCACCGGGCAATCCCGAGATCGACGTGCACGGCCTCGGCATGAATATCGGCGCCGCAACGACTGCAGACGAGCGAGTTCATCGTCGACGATCGTAGCGCGCCTCGAGCGTTCGCCGAGAGCCTTCGTCGATTCGGCGGTCTCGTAGAGGGAATGCGTCGGGGTTCGTCGTGTGCGGCCGGCCGCGTGAGAACGCGTCGATTTCATGAGAAAGGACGCCTACCGCGTCCAAATGAGGGGGTGGCCGCCGCGGCGTTCGTGGTGCGCGCGGTTCGACACGTCGATGCAGGAGATTTTGATCATGAAGCTTGGTTCGTCCTTTCTCGTCTTGGCCCTCGTCACGTTTTCGGCCTGCTCGGCCGGTACCCAACAGCTAGGGAGCACCGACGCGGATGGTGGCGTCGATGCGGGGAAGGGCGGCGACGGGACGGACAGAGCGCCGTCGGGCTTCGACGATGG
>JBGAHN010000020.1:0-51074 GCA_044226145.1 Labilithrix sp.
GCCATCGCCGTCCTTTCCGTCCTCTTCGCCTTCCTCCCCGAGTCGCGGCGCGCGCGACGGGGCCGACGCGAGCGGGCCTGCGTGCTGGCGGAGTTGGCTTCTCGAGTACCTCCCTGGGACATCCTAGGAACCATGGGCAACGGCATAAGGTGTGCACCAGCATCCCTCCGAGCCATCCCTACGCTGACGGAGGAGTAGTTCGAGGAACTCACATTCGACGAGCTGGACGACACATTCTGGCATCAAGGCACGATCTATGCGGCGACTCCCCTCGCGGTGCAGGAGATTCTTTTGGTCTTGGAAAGCTCCCCGCATTCATTCCAAGGTGACCTACTCCATTTCGTCCGGCTTGCTCTTGATGCTGAACGCATTTGGTCAGCATGGCCTTCGCATTCTGGAGTCTCACTGTTTTCTGATGAGGAACGGGGCGCTTTGCGCTGCAGGTATCGAGCGACCGACCGTGGAGCAAGTGATTCGAGGGAAATGCGATGTGCTTTCGCGCGTGGCCAGAGATTGAAGCATTGCCACCGAGGTGCGTCAAACGGCCTTGGACTGGATCGACACACTTCGCTGATGGGCTCATCCTCCGCGCGCTGCAAATGTATGCGTAATGCATATAGTTGCCGCTCACCGTGCGCTCGCCTCTCCAAGAGATCCACGTCGAGTCGACGCTCGTGATCGGCAAGAGCACCACGGCGCTCCACGTGGGCGCGGCACCGTACCGGAAGAAAATCGAGCACGCCATCCGCGTCCTGTCCGAGCTCGACCGTCGCGGCGCCAAGGCCGACGAGATCATGCTCGACGACGACGCCCGTCCGGATCGCGTCGTCGTCCGCATGCGCTGAATGCCCGTGCGTTGGTCGTCGACGACTGGCGTCGACCGGCCCGGTCGGGACCCCGAGTCCGACATGTGGGTCGAAAAATCGGGCATTTTCCGCTCGTCACTTATTTGGCCCATTCGGTTTCCTCGTGCGATTGCCGAAGGGTGAGCACGATGCCTTCGCAAGGGGAGATTGTCGTCGGTCTGGACATCGGCACGACCAAGGTCTGTGCCGTCGTCGGCGAAATCGCCGAAGACGGGATCACGATCTTGGGCGTCGGCTCGGTCCCTTGTCGCGGCCTTCGCAAAGGAATCGTCAGCAACATCGATTGGACGGTCCGCTCCATCAAGGACGCCATCGAGGCCGCGCAGACGATGGCCGGCGTGGAGATCCGCACGGTCTACGCCGGCGTCGCGGGCAGCCACATCCGCTCGCAGAGCTCCGACGGCGTCGCGGCCATCAGCGGCGGCGAGGTCACCCGCGCCGACGTCGAGCGCGTCCTCGAAGGTGCGCGCGCCATCCCGGTCGACGCCGATCGCCAGATCCTCCATGTGTTGCCGCGCGAGTACATCGTCGACATCCAGGACGGCATCCGCGACCCCATCGGGATGAGCGGCGTCCGCCTCGGCGCGAAGGTCAACCTCGTGACCGCCGCGACGAGCTGCGTGCAGAACGTCATCCGGTGCGCCGAGCGCTGCGGCCTCGTCGTCGCCGACGTCGTCCTCGAGTCGCTCGCGAGCTCCGAGGCCATCCTCTCCGACGACGAGCGCGAGATCGGCGCAGCGGTCGTCGACATCGGCGGCGGCACGACCGACATCATCCTCTACGTCGACGGCGGCATCGCCCACGCGAGCGTCGTCCCCGTCGGCGGCAACAACATCACGAGCGACATCGCCGCCGGCCTCCGCACGCCGATGGCCGAGGCCGATCGCCTCAAGCGCCTGCACGGCTGCGCGCTCGGCCGCATGGTCGCCGACGACGAAGAGATCGAGGTGCCGGGCGTCGGCGGTCAGAAGCCGCGCCGCACGCCCCGCCGCGTCCTCAGCGACATCATCGAGCCCCGCGTCGAAGAGATCTTCGCGGTCGTGCGCAAGCGCATCGAAGACACGGGCATGCTCGAGCAGCTCTCGGCCGGCGTGGTCCTCACGGGCGGCGCGGTCCTGCTCGAAGGCACGACGGAGCTCGCCGAAGAGGTCCTCGGCATGCCGGTGCGCATCGGGTTCCCGACGGGCGTTCGCGGCATCACCCAGCTCGTGCACGGCCCGCAATACGCTGCCGGCGTCGGCCTCGTGAAGTACGGCGCGCAGGCGATCGCCGACGCGCAGGCTCGCGCGGCCGCTCCCATGCACTCGATGATGCGCATGACGGCCGCCGCCGCGAAGCAGATGGAAGAGGAGGCCGGCGCGCCGAAGTCGTCGTCGAAGCTCTGGGAGTGGCTCAAGGCCGCGTTTTGACCGGTCCCTCGAAGGGCGCCGCGGTCTCGTCGAAGTCGTCGAAGGTGGGGGCCTCGCTCGGCGTCGCCTTCTTCGTCGGCATCTTCGCGTTCGCGTTGGGGCCTGGCATCTACCACGACTGCCGCGCCTCGCGGATTCGCGCGAAGGACACCCACTACACGGGGACCGTCGTGGCGCTCGTCGATAGCCACAACCGCGTGAACGACGATCCCGTCGTCACCGTGACGCTGGAGGTCGACGTCCCCGATCGCGGGCTCGTGCGCGGCGAAGTCGTCGACGCCATCTCGGTGGTCCACCTCCCTCGATTCCAGCCGGGCTCGAAGGTCGAGGTGTGGGTCGACCCCGACGATCCGACCCGCATGGCGCTGGAAGACGGCCTTTAGTCCTCCGAATCGAGGCGCCCGTGTGCGGGGGATCGCCGCGCGGTCGTTGCCGCATTGACGACCGGAAAGGGAGGACGGATTCGTTCCTTCGATGAAGTCCGGATGGGGTACGTGGGGCGTCGCCGGCATCCTCTTCGCCGTGTACGGACATGGTTGCGGAAAGCCGCCGTCGCGCGAGCCGGTCGGCGTCACGTCCGAGCGCGCGAGCGAACGCACGACGTCCGCCGAAGTCCTCGCCGATCCGTTGCCGTCGTGGCGGCCTGGGCCGACGAAGGACGCCATCGTCACCTTCGTCGCGCGCGTCACGCATCGGGGCAGCCCCGACTTCGTACCGGAGGCCGAGCGCGTCGCCGCCTTCGACAACGACGGAACCCTCTGGCAGGAGAAACCCGTCGCGCAGCTCGCGTTCGTCTTCGATCGCCTTCGCGTCGAAGCCGCGACGAACGACGCGCTTCGGACGACGCAGCCCTTCAAGGCCGCCCTCGAGCGCGACGTGGACTATTTCGAAAAGGAAGGAGAGCGCGCGCTCGTCCCTCTGCTGACGGAGACGCACGGGGGAATGACCGAAGACGCCTTCGAGTCCGAATCTCGTGCCTTCTTCGAGCGGGCTCGTCATCCGAAATACGGTGTTCCTTATACGTCCCTCTCGTACCGCCCGATGATCGAGCTCCTCGATTACCTCGGCGCGAACGGGTTCTCCGTTTACGTATGCAGCGGCGGCGACACGGACTTCATGCGCACCGTCACGAAAAGCATGTACGGGCTCGGGCCGGAGCGGATCATCGGAAGCACGATGAAGAGGACGAGCCGCGAGGAGAACGGGACCGTCGTCCTCTTCCGCGAGCGCGAATTGGCCAATTTCAACGACAAGCTCGAAAAGCCGGTCAACCTCGAGACGCGTGTCGGACGGCGTCCGCTCTTCGCCGCCGGGAATGTCGGCACCGGCGGCGACGTGGCGATGCTCGAATTCTCACGGGGCCGGAATGGGCCGTCCTTCCAGATGCTCGTCCGCCACGACGACGCCGAGCGCGAGTTCGATTACGGCGCGACGGACGACGCGTCGCTCTCGGCGGCTCGAGCGAACGGCTTCGTCGTCGTGAGCATGAAGCGCGACTGGGCCCGCGTCTTCGACGCGAACGTGCGTCAACCGTGACGCCGGTCACCCGCACGGGTCCGCGGACGACGTCGTTGCCGCGGCACGTTCGATGCTCGGTCTCGACGTCATGCACGACTCCACGCAGACCTTGCATGCGTCGGCCGGTGGGCACTCGGGGCCGCTGGCGGCCGTGCTCGGATACCTCGGCCAACAGCCGTTCATCCTCCTCTTCTTGGTCGTCGCCATCGGATACGCGATCGGCCGCATCGAGGTGAAGAAGGTCAATCTCGGCGCGACGGCGGCGACCCTCATCGTCGGCCTCGTCGTGAGCTTGATCGCGAGCGCGATTTACGGAATCAAGTTTTCGATTCCCGAATTCGCGAGCAATCTGTTCTTCAATCTCTTCATGTTCAGCGTGGGCGTGAAGGTCGGTCCGCAGTTCATCGCCGGGCTCCGTCGCGACGCGAAGAAATTCGTCATCCTCGGCCTGCTCGTGCCGTTCTTGTCGCTCGGGCTCGCGCTCCTCGCGAATCTCGTCTTCAAGCTGCCGCCCGGAATGCTCCCCGGCGTGTTCGCCGGCGCGAACACGGCGACGCCGGGCCTCGGGGCCGCCCAATCGGCGTTCGCCTCGGGCGCGGCGAAGCTCCCCGCGGGGATTTCGCAACAAGAAGCGGTCGGCAACATGTCGACGGCGTTCGCGTTCACCTATTCGCTCAGCATGGTCCTCTTCATCGTGATGATGAAGCTGCTGCCGAAGTTCTTCCACCGCGACGTGGTGGCGGACGCGAAGTCCCTCGAGAAGGAGCTCGAGACGGGCGCACCTCTGCCCGGCTCCGCCGATGCATTCCTCCGCGGCGCGCTGCCGACCGACACGCGCATCTACCGTGTCGACAACCCCGAGCTCGCCGGTCTGACCGTCGGCTACCTTCGCCGGACGCACCCCGAAGCCGCGATCGAACGCATCGAGCGTGACGGCAAAGTCATCGACCGACCCGCCGACGATTTCGCCTTCACCACGGGAGATCGCGTCTCCTTGACGGGCCGCCTCTCGACGTTGCTCGACGCCTCGAAGCGGATCGGTCCGGAGCTCGACGACCCGCGCCTCTATCAGGATCCACCGGTCGTCGCGGAGATCGTCATCCACCGCGCGTCCGTCGTGGGCGAGCACCTGCGCGACGTCGCGAGCGAAGGCGGCTACGGCCTCTACCTCGAAGCCATGTTCCGCGCGGGGACAGAGATTCCGCATGGTCCGGACACGGTCATCCAGAAGGGTGACGTGCTCCGCGTCGTCGGGAGCGAACGCCGGATCGACGACCTCAAGAAGGTCGCCGGAGGCAACGTGGTCGAGCCGAGCTTCGAGACGGACATCATCACGGTGGCCGTCGGCCTCTCGCTCGGGGCATTCTTGGGCGCCATCACCATCCCCATCGGGGGCATTCGATTCAGCCTCGGATCCGCGGTCGGTCTCCTCATCGTCGGCATCGCGTTCGGCACGATTCGGACGCGGAGCCCCGACTTCGGCGGCCCGTTCCCCGAGCCCGCGCGGCGGCTGCTCGAAGATCTCGGCCTCAACATCTTCATCGCCGTGCTCGGCCTCAACGCCGGGGCCGGGGTCCTCGACGCCGTCCGGACGGGCGCGCTCGGACCGGCGCTCCTCGTCGCGCTCGTCGTCGGCTTCTTGCCGGCCATCGCCGCGTGGATCGAAGGCCAATACCGCATGAAGATGAACAGTGCCCTCTTGATGGGAGCCGTGTCGGGCGCGCGCTGCAACAGCGGAGGAATGCGCGCGTCGCAAGAGGCGGCGGAGAGCACCGTTCCGGCCATGGCTTACCCGGTGACGTTCGCCATCTCGAACATCGTGCTCACGCTGATGTGTTACCTGCTCGTCTTGTTCGGGTGACGACTCATCCCATCGGATGACGCGAATTGGCACCGTTTTGGCTTTTCGGATCCCAGGGAGGGCGACATGCAGAACGCGGGGCACATCTCGAACGACGAATTGAATCTCTTGAGCCCATTTCAGCTCAAGGATCGGCTCATCGCCTATGCGCGTGATTTCACGCAAAGCAAATCGGCGACGAGCAAATTCCTGAACGCCGGACGCGGAAATCCAAATTGGGTCGCGACCACGCCCCGCGAGGCCTTCTTCCTCGTCGGTCGATTCGCGCTCGAAGAGTCGAAGCGCGTTTGGGACGAGCCCAACTTCGGAGGAATGCCCCACGCCGACGGCTGCGCGGATCGGTTCCGCGCCTACCTCGCGCGTTGCGAGGCGAGCCCAGGCGTCGCGATGTTGCAGCGAGGCCTCGATTTCGCCCTCTCGGAGCTCGGCTTCGAGGCCGACGCGTTCGTCCACGAGCTGTGCGATTCGGCCGTCGGCGACAATTACCCCGAACCCGACCGCATGCTCGTGCACGCCGAACGCGTCGTGCGGCGCTACCTCGAAAAGGAGATGTGCGGGAATCGCCCGCCGCCGGGGCGCTTCGACCTGTTCGCCGTGGAGGGCGGCACGGCCGCGATGTGTTACGTCTTCAAGAGCCTGATGGAGAATCGGATCCTCCATCGGGGCGACACCATCGCGCTCGGCACGCCCATCTTCACGCCCTACGTCGAGATGCCGCTGCTCGAGGACTTCGAGCTGAAGACCGTCCAGATTCGCCAGGACGTCGTCGCGAACGGACGCCATCTTTGGCAATATTCGGACGAAGAGCTTAAGAAGCTCGAAGACCCGAAAGTCAAGGCGTTCTTCATCGTCAATCCGTCGAACCCAGCGTCGTTCGCGATGACGGAGCACGCGCACGACTCCATCGTCCGGCTCGTCCGGACGAAGCGACCCGATCTCATCATTCTGACCGACGACGTCTATGGCACGTTCGCCGAAGGATTCCGTTCGATGGCGGCGGATCTGCCGTCGAACACCGTTCTCGTCTATTCGTTCTCCAAGCACTTCGGGTGCACCGGATGGCGGTTGGGGGTCGTCGCCCTGCACGAAGACAACGTCATCGATCGTCGGATCGCCGAGCTGCCGGAGCCGGATCACCGCGCGCTCGCCGTGCGCTACCGCTCGCTCGTCCCCGATCCGTCGTCGATGAAGTTCATCGACCGAATGGTCGCCGACAGCCGCGACGTCGCGCTCAATCACACCGCGGGCCTCTCTCTGCCGCAGCAGCTCCAGATGACGCTCTTCGCGCTCTTCGCCCTCGTCGACGACGGAGATTCCTACAAGCTCCGCTGCCGCGAGATCGTCCACGAGCGTTGGAAGAAGCTGCTCACCGGGCTCGGCATCGACGCGCCGGACGACCCGCTCCGCGTCGCCTATTATGCGGATTTGGATCTCGAGCTGTGGGGCGAAAACACGTTCGGGAAAGACTTCACCGAATACGTGAGCGAGCACCACGAGCCGATCGATCTCGTCTTGGGTCTCGCCAAACGCTTCGGGACCGTCCTGCTCAACGGCAGTGGGTTCGATGGACCTCCCTGGTCGGCGCGCGTGTCGCTCGCGAACCTCGACGCCGACGATTACGAGGCCATCGGCCAAAACCTCCGCGAGATCGCGCGAAGGTCGGTCGAAGAGTGGCGCCGTGCGCGCGGTGGCGGGCCGAGCCCGGAGAAGGAATCCGAGCCGGCGAAGGATCCTGCGAAGAAGAAGGGAGCCGGCAAGAAGGGAGGGAATGGGTCATGACGATCGGCCGAACGAACCTGGTGCGTGGCGTCCTCGCGGCCCTCGCCATCGGAATCGAAGGGCTCGCGCCCTCCAGCGCCACCGAAGCCGCCACCACGGGCCCTCAGCCCGGCGCGCGCGCGAAGACGGTCCCGCACATCACCATCCTCGCCACCGGCGGGACCATCGCCGGCGCGGGCGAAGCGGGCGGCTACGGCTACAGCTCGGGCCAGGTCAAGGTCGAGGATCTCGTCCACGCGGTGCCCAACCTCGACAAGCTGGCGAAGCTGAGCGCCGAGCAGATCGCGAACATCGGCAGCCAAGACATGAACGACGAGGTGTGGCTCCAGCTCGCCAAGCGGGTGAACGACGTCCTCGCGAAGCCCGACGTGAACGGCGTCGTCATCACGCACGGCACGGACACGCTGGAGGAGACCGCCTATTTCCTGGATCTGGTCGTCAAAAGCGAGAAGCCCGTCGTCCTCGTGGGTTCGATGCGCCCCTCGACCGCGACGAGCGCCGACGGCCCGGCGAACATCTACGACGCCGTCGCCGTGGCCGGCAGCCCGCAAGGGCGCGGGCGCGGCGTCGTGGTCGTGCTCAACGACGCCATCCACGCCGCGCGCAACGTGACGAAGACGAACACGACGAACGTCGAGACCTTCGAGAGCCCGAACCGCGGCGCGGCGGGCCTCGTCCACACGGGGGCCGTCGCTTGGTTCGAGCCCATGGACAAGCGGCACACGACGCGGTCGGAGTTCAGCGTCGCCGGCCGGAATCGATTGCCACGCGTCGAAATCGTGTATGCGCACTCGAACATGGACGCGACCATGATCGACGCCGCCATCGCGAACGGCGCGCGCGGGTTGGTGATCGCGGGTGTCGGTGACGGGAACATGTCCAAATCGGCGATCGACGCGCTCGCTCGCGCCGCGAAGAGCGGTGTCGCGGTCGTCCGCAGCACACGGCTCCCCAGCGGCATGGTGCTCCGGAACAACGAAATCGACGACGACAGGATGGGATTCGTCGCCTCGGGAGAGCTCAATCCCGGCAAATCGCGCGTGCTCTTGCAGCTCGCGCTGACGAAGACCAACGACCCGCGGCAAATCCAGCGCATGTTCGACGAATACTGACGCGTGATCCGGCGGCGCGTTGACGGACGAGGTGGCGCCCTTAGTTTCCCTCCGCCATGCGTCTGGTCGGTCTCTCGTCGTTGGTGTTCGTCGTCGCAGCGTCTCCTGCATTCGCGCAAACGGAGCCGCCCCCCGCGCCGCCGATCGAGCCGCTACCGGCACCGAACGCCCCGCCCGTGCCGCCACTTTCTCCGCCCGCGCCGAGCGCGCCGAGCGCACCGGTCCAGCTGCCGCCGCCTTCGCCGCCGTCGTCGGTCGAGCCGTCGGCCTCTCCCGAGGGCGCATCTCCTTCCTCGACACCCTCCGCCGAGCCATCGCCCGCCGCGGGATCACCCGCGGAGCCGGCGGCTCCGGAGGTCCGCGCCGAAGCGGGCTATTTCCCAAAAAAAGGATTTCTCCTGCGATCGAGCGACGACGCGTTCAAGATGCGCATCGGACTCCAGTCCGCGCTTCGTGGTCAGGTCTGGATCGACGGCAAGGCTCAGGTCGTCAGTCCGTTCATGACCTTGCGACCCATCCTCGAGGGCAACATCTACCGAAAATGGATTCGCTATTGGACGAGCCTGGAACTCGCCTCGAATCCCGTTTATCTCCTCGACTCGTACGTCGAAATCCAGCCGGTGGACGCCATCGGCGTGCGCTTGGGCCAGCAATGGACTCCCTTTTCACGGCACGAGGCCATCAACGGTCCGCACCAGCTCCTCATGCCCGAGTGGGACGCCGTCTCGGACTACTTCTGGACGGGCCGCGACAAAGGCGCCACGTTGTTCGGATCGTTCGCCGATCAGAAAATCGATTACGCGATCGGCGCTTACCTCGGCAATCCGCTTCGCCAGTTCACGACGATTCGTGGAAACTACATGTTCGTGGCGAGGCTCGGGTTGAGCCCCAACGGCCCCGTCGGCTCCGAGTACGCCTACGCGGACGACGAGAGTGCGCCCGCGCCATTTCGATGGGCCATCGGCATCAACGGCGCGACGTCGAAGGTGACGCCGGCCACGGAGAACTTCAACCCGTCGACGTTCAAATTCGACGTCGTCCCGACGAACGTGACGAACATCAACCACACGCTGGGCGCCGACGTCTTCGTGCAATCGTCCCGCGTGGTGGCGCTGGCCGAGGGCTACGTCCGAAGGACCGATCCGAACTCCACGGGCGCCGACTACACCTCGATCGGCGGCTTCGCCCAAGCCGGTGTCCTCGTCTATGAACGCAAGGTCGACGTTGCCGCACGCTTCTCCTGGGCCGACGTCAACCTCGACGCGGATCACGACGCGGCGTTCGGCATCGAAGCCGCGAGTTCCTGGTATTTCCACGCCCCGAACGTCGTCTTCAAGCTTCGCTACGGCTACGGCAGCCAGATGTCGCCCCTCGACGGGAGCACCACCGCGTCCGGCGCCGCGCCCCTCATCCTCGCTCCGGGGCACCTCCACGTGATGACGGCGCAAATCAACACGGCGTTCTGATGACCGAGCCGGCGGAGCCGTTCGATCGCACCGGTCACGCGGCCTGGCTGCGCACGCGCATGGCCATGGAGCGGACCTTGATGGCGTGGATTCGCACGTCCGCCGCGCTCATCGGATTCGGATTCACGATTTTCCAGTTCTTCGATCACCTGTCCAAGCTGCCGGACGTGGCGCCGGCGCGCGTTCCCCGCTTGTCGCGGTATTTCGCGCTCGCGCTCGTCGGCATCGGCACGGGCGCGATCCTCGCGGGGATTCTGCAATACCGGCGATTCCTGAAGGACCTATGGAGCAAGCCATTCGCCGACGTCGCTGGCTTCACGGAGCGCCCGCGCGTCTTGCCGGGCGTCATCGTCGCGGTGGTGCTCGGAGTCGTCGGCCTCGCCACGTTCGTCGCGCTCGCCGATCGCCTTTGGACGTAGCGAGTCACCGCACCGCGCGGCAGGCCCGCGCCGCCGGGCGACACGGGCCATGCACGCGCGATGACGCGATTCGGTGCTCTAGCGTCCCGCGCCGCTGATGGCGCGCTCCATCTTCTCCATGGCCTGATCGATCGTGAAGCTCGCGGCCCGTTGCCTCGGCGGGAATTCGTCGAAGGTCTGGAGGAAGCGACCGACGATCCCTTGCGCGGCCATGATCATGTAGGCCTTGTGGAGGTACCAATCCCAATACGTGTTCGACGTCGTGTCGGCGCGCTCGAACGGATCGGTCCGCAGGTTGAACAACTTCGGCACCCGGAGCGTGACCAACGGCTCCGCCCAGACGCCGAGCGTCCCGACCATGCGCTGCTCACGAAAGACCATCTTCCAATTGTCGTATCGAAGGGCCACGAGATCGCCGTCGTCGTCGAAATAGATGAAGCCCTCGCGCGGAGCCTTCTTCTCTTTGCCCGTGAGGAAGGGGAGGAGGTTGTACCCGTCGACGTGGATTTTGAACTTCTTGCCGTTGGCCTCGTAGCCGCGGAGCAGGCGCTCTCGAACGTCGGGTTGACCGGCGGCCGCGAGGAAGGTCGGGAGCCAATCGTGGTGCGACACGATCTCGTTGCAGATCGAGCCCGCCGCGATCTTCCCCGGCCACCGCAGGAGCGCCGGGACGCGGAACGCGCCCTCCCAATTCGTGTCTTTCTCGCTCCGGAAAGGCGTCATCGCGCCGTCCGGCCACGAGTTCATGTGCGGGCCATTGTCGGTGCTGTAGAGGACGATCGTGTTCTGCGCGATGCCGAGCTCGTCGAGCAAATCGAGCATCGTCCCGACGTTCTTGTCGTGATCGATCATCGTGTCGTGGTACGGCGACTGCCAACGACCGGCCTGCCCGATGCTCTCCTTCTTCGTGTGCGTGCGAAGGTGCATGTGCGTCGTGTTGAGCCAGCAGAAGAAGGGTTTGTTCGCGGCGTGCTGCTTTCGAATCCATTGGCTCGCGGCGTCGACGAACTCGTCGTCGCAGGTCAGCATGCGCTCGGTCGTCAGGGGCCCGGTGTCTTCGATCCGCTGCTTGCCGACGCGCCCCCAGCGCGGTTGTTCGGTCGGGTCGTCCTTGTCGGTCGCCCAACAATGAACGACGCCCCGCGGGCCGAATCGCTTCTTGAATTCGGGGAAGTCCTTGGGGTTCGGGTAGTCCGGATCCTCCGGATCCTCTTCGGCGTTGAGGTGGTACAGATTCCCGAAGAATTCGTCGAACCCGTGGGCGGTCGGAAGGAATCGGTTCAAGTCTCCGAAGTGGTTCTTGCCGAATTGCCCCGTCGCGTAGCCGAGCGGCTTGAGGAGCTCGGCGATCGTCGCGTCCTCCGCCTGGAGGCCGACGGGGGCTCCGGGGAATCCGACTTTCGTGAGGCCCGTCCGAAAGCACGATTGCCCCGTGATGAACGATGCGCGTCCGGCCGTGCAGCTCTGTTCGCCGTAGGTGTCGGTGAACCGCATGCCTTCGCGGGCGATACGGTCGATGTTGGGGGTTTGGTACCCCATCATGCCGTTGCTGTAACAGGAGAGGTTCCATATTCCGATGTCGTCACCGAAAATGACGAGGATGTTCGGATGTTTGTTGTTGTTCGAATGGGCCATCGTGGATCTCCTGTTGGGATGAATTTCGTCCGAGTCACCACACGTAGCGAAGGATGAATTGCCCCGAAATGAGGCGCGGGGCGTCGGAATTGCCGAACCGCGTGGTCCCCGGCGCGAGACCCAAGTCCACGCCGCCCCCGACGCCGAGCTGGAGATTGGGTCGGCCGGAATAGTAGACGCCGCCGTAGAGCCCGCTGATGGACGAGAGCTCCGTCGTTCGAACGGCGCCCGGGTTCGACGTTTGGCGGGACAACCGGTATTCCGCCATGAGCGCCAGCGGGAAACGGACCGCCATGAAGTCGCATGACACCGCGACGCCGCCTTGGTACGTGAGCCCTCGTCGGTGCTTTTCCGCCCGAGCTCCGGTGGTGACGTCGTAGGGCTCGAAGGTCAACGAGGACCAGCCGAGTCCGACGGCGGCTTGGAGGCCGAACATCGCGCTCAGCGATTGCGCGACGGCGAGCGAGCCACCGAAATTCGTTTCATGGATGGGTGTTCGCAGGAGCTGCGAATCCACGACGTTCGCGATTTCGACAGAGGTGTCCGTCGTCGGAAACAAGCCGGCGAGGGACGAAACCTGACCCTTGGAGAGTCCGAAAGAGCCTCGCAGGGCGAGCTGCGTACCGGACGTTTCGTTCCGTAAGAGCCTCAAGATGGCGCCGGCGTTTCCTCCGTAGTCGAACGTCGCCCCTTCGTAGACGAGCGATTTGGCGTTCGTCGCGATGAAGGTCCTTGCGCCGAACGTCGCCCAGACGCCGAGGATGTCGACGATTCGGAATCCGACGTCGAGCCCCTCGGCGACGTTGAGGGCCGAGATGTGGAGATTGCCGAAATCGGTCGGCAGGTTCGGCATGTCGAAGCTGGCGACGCGGAGGCGTATCCCGACGTACGTGGCGACGAACGCGGAGTCGACGAGCGCGGGGAAAATGAACGAGTGATCCCCCACGCTCCGATTGGGATTCTTCGATTCGTCCTTCGACGGGTCCGTCGCGCCATGGTTGGACGGAGGTGGCGTCTGCGCGGCCGTCGCGTCGTCGTTGTCGGACGGCGGCGTCTGCGCGTGCGCGCTCGTCACCGACGAGAGGTGGAACGCGAGGAGCGCCGAAGCGAAAGCGCGCTTCGGTCCCCATGGGTGACGGGCGAAGGAGCCGCACCGTCGTTGGCGAAGGGAGACTTGCATCGTGGACTCCGGACCGTCGAACGTGTGACCGCATCCGGAGGGGTCAAGTCGTCGTGGTTCACGACACGAGAGCGCATCGCGTGGGATCGCACGCGCGACCTAAGCGTGCGCGCCGCGCTGTGAATCGATCGAAGCGTCGTGCCTGCCTGCCTTGCGTGCCTTGCGTGCGACGACCGCGCGGAGCGCCGCGCCGCACGCCATGCGGAGGAGGAAGACCGCGGAGATGGCGACCGGCAGTTGGGGCGGCGCTTCGCTGCCCACGGCGGTGACCATCACCATCGACAGCGCGACGTTCGGGGCATTGGCCATCGTGACGAGCGTGCGTCGGTAGGCCCGATCGGGGAACGCGACGAGGTATCCCATCGCGGCGACGACGAGGGAGAGCGCGACGACGGCCGCGAACCCCCGGACGTCGATGACGGAAAGATCGCCAAGGCGCGGGACGACGGCGAACGCGACGACGACGGCGAGGGCGATCTCGTTCACGATGCCGAGCGTGTGGCCGAGACGTGCCGCGTTCTTCCGGCGCGCGATGGCCATGCCCAGCGCGAACGGCGCGATCTGCAGGACGCCGAGCTGGACGATCAGCGGCACGACGTCGATTCGGACCGAGCCCGTGTACCGAACGAGGTAGGCCGTCGTCGCCGGCCCGGTGAACATGGTCACGACGCCGAGGAGGGCCGTCAGGACGAACGCGTAGGCGACGTTCCCGCGCGCCTTCGCGACGAGGCGCGGCGCCAGCGGCACCACCCCCGTGGCGGACGTCGCGAGGATCGCCGTGCCCACCGGATGAGGCAGGGGGACCCATGTCACGATCAGCGCGGAGGCGACGGGCGAGACGACGAGCAGGAGCAGCACGCCTCGGAGCAACGGCCCCACGTGACGCACGGACTCCTTGAGTCGCTCTCGCGGCAGTCCCAGCCCCATCTGGAGCATGAACGACACGATCACGATCGAAAAGCTCAGTTTGACCAAACCATGCATGACGCAGCTCTCACGTGAACGAGCAAGCCACGCGCCCGAGCCGAGAACGACGCGGGAGCGATGGCACCTCTGCGGCCCGCCCTCCGCGCCTCCGCGTCCGCTTTTCCGAGCCGCGGATGTGCGCAAACTCGTCCGGACGCCTACCTGCGGACAGGAACCGCGCGCGACACGGTGACTTTCGCGTTTCCATCGGAGCTCCGTTCGAGCGACTCTCGGAGCATGGGGTTGTCGCGTCGCGAGCGGAAGGCCACCTTCGTGGCCGCGGGGGTGGGGATCGTGCTTTTGCTCGGGGTCCTCGCGATCTTGGCTTATCGGAACGTCGTGCGCGTGCGCGTCCGCGAAGAGCAGGAGAGGGCCGAGCGCATTCGGCAGGAGCGCGAGAGCCGCGTGGTGCCCGCGATCGAAGGGGCGACCATCCCGCTCCGCGGAGGCCTCCCGCTGCTCGGGTCGGACGGCGTGGACGACGACGGCTACACGACGGCGTACGTCGATCAGATCGCGCTTCGAAGCTTGTTGTCGAAGGGGCGCTACGGTGAGCTCTCCGGCTATTTCGACAAATTCCAGACCGTCTTCGAGGCCGACGCGAAACGCGAGATGTGGCCCCTCGACGCCGCCGACGCGTTCGCGTCCGCCGAAGACGCGCTCGACGCGCCGCTCGATGCGTGGGTCGCGGCCATGCCGGATTCCTTTGCGCCGTACCTGGCGCGAGGCGCGCACCGAGCGGCGGCGGGATTCGCGCGGCGCGGTGCAAAATGGGCGAAAGACACGCCGGACGCCGACGTGCGAGCGATGAAGTCGTCGCTCGATCGGGCGCGCGAAGATCTGGACCGAGCGATCGCCCTCCGACCCAAGCTCGTGGCCGCGATGCGCTACCGCTTGCAGGGCGCCGCGCACGGGTCCCTCTCCGCCACCGAGACGAAGGCGAGCATCCTCGAGCAGGCCCTCGTCGCGTGCCCCGATTGCTACCAAATCCGGGTGACGTTCTTGATGAACTCGACGCCGCGGTGGGGCGGCTCGTACGGTGCGATGAGCGAGTTCGCCAAGGGGGCCATGGTGTCCTCGTCGAACCCGCGCATGCGCCTCTTGGCCGCGTACGTGGATCTCGACAAAGCGAACCTCGCGCGCATCGACAAGAGGTTCGACGCGGCGTTCGTCGCGATCCAGCGCGCGGCGACGTTCGGCGAGAACGCGGACGTCCTCGTCGAGCGCTCGCGCATCCAACGGGAGCGTCGCCAGTTCGGGCTCGCGCGCACCGACGCTGACCGAGCGCTCAGCCTCCGCCCCAATTTCGTCGACGCGAAATTCGAACGCGCTTCGGTGAACCTCGCGTCGTCGTGGTGGGAGGCGGCCGGCCGGGACTTGCTCGCGGGTTTGCGTGTCGACCCCACGGACGCCTTGGGGCGCGCGCTCCTCGATCCGGTCGTTCGGGGGTTGGTCTATCAGGGACAAGTCGACGAGCAAGCAGGGCGAACGAACGACGCCCTTCGCGTGCTCGACCTCGCCGCAGAGCTCGCTCCTCAGGACTCCAAGCTCCAATCCCGCCGCGCGTGGCTCCTCGCGCGCACCGGCGCCAAAGGCCTCGCCGATGGATCGAACGACGTCCCGGACGACATCGAGGCGGTTCGTGGGATGGATTACGCGCTCGCGAAGGAAGGGAAATACGATCGCGTCATCGCCCTATGGGATCGCTATTTGGAAAAGCACCCCGACGCGGCACGCGCCTATCTGGAACGCGGCGGCGCGCACTTCCAGGCGGGGCATCAAGAACGGGCCAACGCCGACGCGCGCCGCGCGTGCGAGCTCGGGCTCAACGAAGGCTGCCTCCGGGCGCGCCAGACCGCCCGCTGATCGACGCGTTCGCGCCCGACGTCACGGCATGCACCGACGATTCGGACGGCGCGTCCGTCCGTCGCCGAGCGATCACGGCTGCTTCGCTCGTTGGGCGGATGTTCTCGAATAGGAAAAAGCGCGGTATCCGAATTCGTTCCAATCGCTGTCCGAAGAGACGAACTCGATACGAATCGCGATCTTCGTTTTCCCCGACGTGAGCGCGGCGGGCAGCATCATCTCGTCTTCTTTCCAGGCGTGGTCCGGGTTCGTCCCGGGCGTGTAGAACTCGCCCGCGAGCTCTCCGTCGACGAAGACGCGCGCCCGCTGACGGCCGATGTGTTGGTCCAAGACCCTCCGGAGGAGCACGCCATGGTTGTCGGGGGCCACGGCGAGCTCGAACGCGCTCGTGCTGCGGTGCGCCTTGCCGGACATCGTCACTTCGGACGCGTCTTCGCCTTCGAAGCTGTACGTGCGCTCGCCCTCGAAGGTCGGGGCGTCGATGGTGTACGCGTGGGCCGCCTCGCTCGCCGCGTCGCCGATCGCGAGCTCGTCGGTGAGCTCGAGGCGCGGCGACGGTTGCGCGTAGTAGTACGCGAGCGTCCACGCATCGACGTCGATGTCATTGAGCGGCCCGTGCTCGATCGTGAACCGGACGCCGCTTTGGAACGGGATGACGTCCGGGAAAAAGAACCGGTACATGCTCGTCCCGTCGTCGGAGTCGTTCGCGTAGTGCACGGGATTGCCGTTCAGCGGCAGCGAGTACGGACCCTGGCTGAAATAGAAGCCGCCCGTGTACAGATCTTCGGTGCCGGTTCCGTGGATCTGGGGCGTTCGTCGGCCGTCGACGTGCACGCGATCGTCGCCCTCGAGGTAGCCGCGGATGGGCGGGCCGTTCTCCGATTGGACCACGCCGACCACCGAGCCGGCCCCTTGGACGTCGAGGAAGAGCAAATCCTTGCCGGGCGTGCTCGGCGTCGCCGCGTGGAACGACGTCGCGAAAGAACCGACGTCGTCGAACGACTCCGAGAAGGGGCGATGCCGCACGTCGAACCAGACGTCGTCGTACGAGGTCGCGCCCTTGGCGACCAATTCGATCTTCGCGTGTTTGGCGAAGGGCATCGGAAAATATGCGTACATGACGCCGTCGGGAGCCATGCCGGCCGCGAGCCCTTTCACGACGCCCGGCCCATAGTGCCCTTGCGCGAAGAAGGCGCCGACGGGGGCTTCGACGCTCGGGGTCGCGCCGTCGTCCCATGTCATGCGAACCCAGAGATCGGCGAGCGCGCCGGCCATCGATCGCGCGTCGGGCGATGGAAACGTTCGCGAGCCCGAGAACGTGGCGTTCGTCACCGCGTAGTGGTGCGCCGCTTCGCTCGCGTCGTTGCCGACGTCGAGCGTGTCGGTCTGCACGTCGGCGCCGTTCACGCGCGAATGGATTCGGTAGTCGAACTCGTTCCAATCGATCGCCCCGGAGTCGAACGCGACGCGGACGGAGATCTTCGATTTGCCCTTCGTGAACGCCTCGGGAACGACGAACGAGCTGTCTCGGAACGTTTGGCTCGTGCCGCGATCGAACCACGTGCCGACCTTCGCGCCGTCCACGAAGACGGTCGCCTTTTGGTCCGGGATGCTGTGGTCGAAGCGCCGCTGGAGGACGACGCCTTCGTTGTTCGGATCGATCGTCGCTTCGAAGGTGCTCGCCCCCTTGAACGCGCGCCCTTCATCCGTCACGGAGCCCGTGCGCGGCGGGGAAATGCCGGGGATGGCCAGGTGCAGACGCGTGACGCTCCTCGGCCCGTCGACGTCGAGGATCGGGATCGCCTGTCCGGCCGGGATGCTCACTTTGTTCGAGACCGAGACGGCGTCGGCGTGCGACGGCTTGGGATCGGCGCCGGCCCGCGCCCAGGATGAAGCGGCCGCGCTCGCGTCTTCGGTGCCGGTCCACGTCGTGACGGGGACGTCGGGGTCGAAGAGGTGATAATCGATTTGGAAGTAGTATTTCGAACGACTCGTCGTCGTGATTTTGATCGATTTCGAAAAAGGGAGCGGGAGATAGCTGTAAAAGCCTCCGCTCGAGACCTTTTCGTCACCGGCCAGCGGCGCCGAGAACGGCGGATTGACGCCGTTGAACATCGCTCGCAAGAGCATGTCGATGCGCGGCTTCGTCTCTCCGTCGAAATAGACGCGGATGCGCTCCTGCGGATCGATGAGCGTGAACCAGAAGCGGTACACGCAGCCGGGACCCAACGAATCCACGAGGACGCGATCGCCGTCGTCGTCGACGTAGAGCACGTTCTTCGTCCCTACGACGAGGTCGTCGTTCTTGCCGGTTCGGTCGAACGACGCCGACCGATGGGCGCGCTCTCCGCGACGGATCCACGGGAGCCGCTCGAAGGCCTCGGCCGACATCGCCGCGAGGCCGACGGGAGGGAAGACGACGGCGTCGGGAGAAGGCGCCTTCCCGTCGGGGCTCTCGGCGTCGGCGGCGCCGTCGTCCGCGGTCGAACCGTCCGCCGAGCGATCGGGCGTGAGCGCGCGCGGTGTTTCGTCGTCGTCGCCGCCGCAGGCTTGTCCGCCCCCGGAGATCGCCACGAGGGCGAGGAAGGCGGACAGAAATCGATACGGGAAGGAGCGCTTCATGGGGGAACCGGGCCGAAAACGGCGCCGCGAAGACCTCGAAAGGTACGATTTTCGCGGGGCAGAGCAAGTCTCGGCGCGGGCTCACCCCTTTCCCCGTGGTCGGGCGGCCTCGGTCGGGCGTCGTCGTCGGTCCGGACATCGACGCACTTCGATGAGCAAATAATTTGGCCCACCTCTTTCGGGTATGCGACCCGTGGAACCGTGAGCGCGGGCGGCCGCCCTCGAAAAGCCGACGGAGACCGTCGGTCGACGAGGCGGCGGCCGAAGGGACGACGACACATCCCGCTCTCGCGCTCGTCAAGCTCATCGCGGTTTCGAGGAAGAGGCGCCTCGGGCCGCGAACTTAAAAGACTGCGGCGAAGGCCGCCCCCGGGAGGCGAAAAGCCATGAGTTTCTCGATCGAGTTCGCGGACGACACCCAGGAATACCAGGCCCGCATCAAGGTCATCGGCTGCGGCGGCTCCGGCGGCAACGCGGTCAACACGATGATCAACTTCGGCCTCGAAGGGGTCGAGTTCATCGTCGTCAACACGGACGCGCAGGCGCTCAACGGCAACGCGGCGCCCACGAAGCTCAACATCGGTAGCGCCGTCACCCGCGGCCTCGGCGCCGGGGCCGATCCGGAGCGCGGTCGCAAGGCGGCCCTCGAGGATCACCAGCGCATCAAGGAGCTCATCGGCGGCGCGGACATGGTCTTCGTCACCGCCGGCATGGGCGGCGGCACGGGCACCGGCGCGGCCCCCGTCATCGCGCAGCTCGCGCGCGAAGAGGGCGCTCTCACGGTCGGCGTCGTCACGAAGCCGTTCCTCTTCGAAGGACGTCAGCGCTCGCGCCGCGCGGAGCAGGGCCTCGCGCAGCTCGCCGAGCACGTCGACACGCTCATCACCATCCCGAACCAGAAGCTCCTCATGCTCGGCGAGGAAGATCTCTCCTTCATCGACGCCTTCCGCAAGGCCGACGAAGTGCTCTTCCAGGCCGTCAAGGGCATCAGCGACCTCATCACGCAGAACGGCATCGTCAACGTCGACTTCGCCGACGTGAAGACGGTCATGAGCAACATGGGCCGCGCGCTCATGGGCACGGGCATCGCCAAGGGCCAGAACCGCGCGCGCCTCGCGGCGGAGATGGCGGTCAGCTCGCCCTTGCTCGACGACATCTCGGTCGACGGCGCGATGGGCGTGCTCATCAACGTCGTCGGCGGTCCCGACCTCAAGATGCGCGAAATCCAGGAGGCCGCGAGCCTCGTCCAGGAGCAGGCGCACGAGGACGCGAACATCATCTTCGGCGCGAGCATCGACGAGAACCTCGGCGAGAACGTCAAGGTCACCGTCATCGCGACGGGCTTCGAGGCCCTCGAGCGCATGCAGGGGCTCGACGCCTCGGCGCGCATCTCGACCCCGGCGCCGCAGACCATCGCCTCCGTGCAGCCCTCGTCGTTCACGCGCGACCGCTCGTCGTACGTGCAGCAGGTCGCCCGCGCGAGCGAGCCGGCCGCCGCGTTCGCCGCGCGTCGCTCCGTGGCCCCCGCGTCGCACGATCTGCGCACGCAGTCCGTCGCGAGCACGCGCGCTCCCTCGCAGCGCTCCGCGTCGTTCCCCGCGTTCGATACGGACTGGGACATCCCGGCCTTCCAGCGCAAGGGCCAATGATCGAGAACTGATGATCGAGAACTCGTGATCGGGAACCCGTGATCGCACCGGCGCCCTCGCGGCGTCGGTGAGGTTGGTTCCCGTCATCCTCCGCGGCCTCGCCACGATCTCGTGGACGAGGCCGCGTCGCGTTCGAGGCGGTCCCTTCCGGCTGGCGTGCTCGGCACGGATGAGGCAAGTTAACGCCGCGAATGGCGTCGGATCGGGCGAAAGAACACATGCGACGCGCGGTGTTCCCGCTCACCGCGCTCGCGATGCATGCCCTCGCGGCCTTCGCCGTCGTCCGGTTCGCGCCGGAGCATTTCGCCGTCGAGAGGCCCCTCGACGAAGCCACGCGTGCGCCGTCGACCGATCCGAACGCCGACGATTCCGTCGAGGTGACGATCGAGCCGTCGCTCGCCATTCCGAACACGCCGCTCTCCACGCGCACGGGCGGAGCGGCCGAAGCCGACCGGAATCGCATCGCCGTTCGCGAGCACGCCGCCACCCTCGATTCCTCGGGTGTTCCCGACCCCACGGGCGCCGTCGCTGCGCACGAGCCGTCGCGCGACCAGGACGCGCCGCGCGTCGCCGAAAAGGTGCAAGATGCACCTACCTCGCACGACGAACCGTCCCCCGCTCCCGCCTCGTCTTCCGGCATCGTGACGTTCGGCGCGCGCCCTCCCGTCGACGTCGGTCTCGCTCGGGGCGAGGCGCTCGCGTGGGCCCATTCGGCGGCCGGCGAGCGTCCGAGCGGCACCGGCGCATCTGGCCCGTCTGGCTCATCCGGCCCAGCGGACGCGTCCTCCCGAGCGGTTCAGGAATCTCTCCGCGATGGTCTTCGCCGACGCGACGAAGCGCTCGGACTCGGCCCCGAGGGGCCCGTCCGCGTGGCGCTCGCCGAAGGCACGTCGCGAAGCATCGCGCCGGTTCGTGGCCGTGCCACGTTCAACGTCGTCACGAACGCCGCCGGCGTCGTCACGGGGATCGAGCTCCTCGACACGGACGGCGAGCGCTCCGGCTGGGCGGACGCGGCGCGCGTGGCCTTCGCCGAATTGAAGGACAAAAAGCTCTCGCTCCCGCCCGGCGCGAAGTCTGCGTCGATGACGATCGAAGTGACGTCGGCGTGGAAGCTGCCCAACGGGCAAGATCCGGGCACCGAAGTGAGCCTCTTCGGTCGAACGGTATCCAAAGGCGAGGGCAAGGACGCGGCGAAGGTCACGATCCTCGATCCGGTGCCGAAGATCCGCATGACCAACATCGCCATCGGCTCCGGAGAGCCGATCCTCGTTCCTACCGTCCAAATCGACTTGTTTCAAACCTCGTTCGACCCGAGCAATGTCGGCGCGAAACCTCGTCGGATCATCCACACGCGCGTGATCGATACGCGATACATGTAAGGCGCACATAGCGATCGGCGCGCGTTCGCCGCCCCGCCGTGAATCGGCCGTCGCTCCGAAGTCGTCATTGGACGCAATACCGAATTCGAATTCGAACGGCGTCCACGGCGCCCCGTGCGTCGAGAAAGGAATTGTTCCGAAACGCGAGCACCGCGCCGAACCCGTCGCCGTCGACGCCGTCGGCCGTCAGCGTCTCGCCCCAGGTATCGTCCTCGCCGCCGTAGGTCGTCGCGGCCACCGTCGTCGGCCATTTGCCCGCCTTGGCCCGATCGCCTTGGCTCGTGCTCGACGAGCCGAGTTGGAGCTTCACGGAATCGTCGACGACGTCCGGCGACCCGCCCTCGCCCGGCTCCGCGCGTCGCCACATTTCGATCTCCACGCCCGCGATCTCCGCCTCCGTGGGCACGCCGAAGCCGAAACCCGTCACGCGCAAGAAATGGCTGGGTCCATGCCCCGCCGTCGATCGCGCGAACGAGCCGTCGACGCTCATTGCACCTGCGACGTTGCTCCAAGGAGTGCTGTCGGAGTCGGACTTGGCGTTCTTCACGCTCTCCGCCTTCGACGGAGACAGGAAATCGCTCCACACGCACGACGGTCCGGCGTCCACGTCGTCGTCCGCCGCATCCGCCGCATCCGCGTCGCTCACGTCGCCTGCGTCCACGCTGGCATCGAGCGCAGCATCCCTCGCCGCGTCGGCCTCCGCCGCATCTCCGTCGGTGGCCTCTCCGTCGTGGGCGCCCGTCGCCGCGTCGTCCGACGCGCCCGCGTCCTCGTCCGCGGGCGCATCGGCATCCACCTCCGCGGACGGAGGCCCGTCGTCTCCCTCGGTGAGCGAGGAGAGATCGGTCGTGCTGCACGCGCAGAACGCCGCCGCCGCGCCGATGCGGAGCGCCCACTGGATCCCGTGCGATCGTCGCTGGTCCGTTCGCGTCATGGTCCATCGTCCTTCAGCGCGGATCGGGGGCCTTGCAGCCCACGAGCGCTTCGATCGTCGCCCCGGGCGTCTGCGCTGCGGTCGTGCACATGGTCGGGCAGAGGAGGATCTTGGTCGGCTTCGCGTCGTCGTCGTAATACCAGCCGTCGTCCACGAGACCGCACTTCGACGCATCGGTCACTTGCGTCAGGTGCTTCGTCGACCCGCCGGGCGTTTCGAACGACACGACGACCTTCTTGGGATCGGCCGCCTGCGCCGTGGGATAGGTGAGCTCGCAACCGAGCCGCTCGTTGATCCCTTTGGCGAGATTCCCCAGGACCGCGGAATAATCCGTTTTGCAAACCTCGTCGACGATGCCGCCCGTGAGCAGCGAGAGCTTCTGGTATTCGAGGCTCGTCCCGGCCGCGGTCGAACACACGCTGCTCGACGGCGCGGTCGCGCCGCTCGGCTTGCTCACGATGCTGTGGAAGACGTATTTGCGCTTCTCGGCGGTCCCGAACATGCCCGCGGGCTTCGCGAGCAGCTGCTGGTCGAACGACTCCGCCGAGAGCTTCGATTCGTCGTCGGTCACCTCCACGAAGACCTTCGTCGACTCCGGCCTCAGATGTCCTTGCCATTGTGGGTACGTCGACAGGATGACCCGGAGCGAATCGTGACTCCCGATCAACTCGTTGATTTGGAAAAAGAGAGGAGGATTGTCTCCGCAATTGGCGCCCGCGAGCGGCGCTGGCGCGCACACGGTCGCCACCGAGCCGCCCCAGAACTCACCCGGTTTGGGAGCGCTGGCGGAGATGAAGATCACGCGGTAGTCGAGCCCGCTCTGCCCGATGGTTTGGGCGAACGTGTTGACGTTCTGGGTGATCTGCTTGATTTCGTCGCCCATCGAACCGGAGTTGTCGATGACGAAGACGATGTCGACGCTCCCCTTGCTCGTCGGCGCTCGCGTCGCGGCGCAGCTCGGATCGGAGGTCGTACCGGATCCCGTCCCGTCGTCCGTCCCGAACGCGGGATCGTCTCCGTCGGACGCCGAGTTCCCGTCGTTGCCTTCGGCGTCCGTGTCGTCTCCCGGAGCGCCGTCGCTGCTACCGCCGCAAGCCACGACCACGCACGCGCACCACCCAAGGACGCCCACGATCTTCGCCGGTGAGAGCATGTTCGGTTCTCCTTTCGCTCCCCGGCAACCGTCCGAGGCGCGATGACGAAGGACCTCCAGAGCACGCCTCGTGCCCGGACGAATTCCCCGCAAAATGCGCTCTTTCTGGCCCGATTCCAAGGAGCAGGATCGATCCGATCCTCCCGGCGGCGTCCGGGGTGGATGAAAGGGATCGTTTCGATCCCCCGCCGACGTTCGCTCCACGGACCGAATCGTCCGACGCGCTCGGAGGTCCCGTCGGTTTCACCCGTGGGAATACCCCTTGCACCATGCATCGCCATGCCGCGTTCCGCACCTCGTGTCCTCTCTCTCCTCGCATTCACCGTCGGGATGGCCGCCTGCAGCGCCACGAACGGACCACCGGGACTCGACTCCCAACCCGTCACCGACGACGACGGCTCGGACTCCAACCCTGGCTCCACGAATCCTGCGCCGAGCGATTCGTCGGGCGACGGAGCGACCACGCCTCCGACGTTGTCTCCGCCCGAAGCGACGAGCGATCAGGCCCTCGTCGACAAAGCCCAAGCCGCGCTCCCGAAGGGAGACTTCGACGGCGTCAGCGTCGCCTACGTCGACACCAAAACGAACACGGTCAAATATGCCAATTTCGGGGCGACGAACGACACCGAATACGAAATTGGATCCGTGTCGAAGGTGTTCACTGGGCAATTGTTCGCCATCGGCATCGAACGCGGAGAAGTCAAAGAGGAAGATTATCTCTCCAAGGTGTTGCCCATCAGCGTTTGGTCGCCGAGCTCGGCGACCGACGACGCTACTGCAGCTCGCGACGCACTACGGCGGATTCGCGCGTTGGCCGCTGTCCGTGCAGGCCGACATCCAATCCAAACCCGAAGGTGCCAATCCGATCCCGTACACGTACGACGACCTCGTCGAGCAAGCCGCGGGGACCATCGCGTTGCCTGGACGCGGGACGTCGTACGCCTATTCGAACATCGGCACGGCGCTCCTCGGGCACGGCGTCGCGCAAGCCGCGCACACCACGTTCCGTCAATTGCTCCAAGATCGCTTGTTGACACCGATGGGGCTCACGAAGACCCACTACCTCGCGTCGGAGAGCGAAGTGACCCCCGAGACGACGCGCGGGACGTTCAAGGGGAAGCCCGCCGAGCCCAGCGCCGGCGATGGCTATGCGCCTGCCATGGGCCTGCGCTCGACGATCGGCGACATGGCCTCGTTCACCAAACAAATCATCGACGGGACGGCGCCTGGCATGAGCGCGCTCACGCCCCGGAAGCCCACCGACGTGGCCAACCTGAGCATCGGCTACCAGTGGTTCACCGAGGACCTGACCGGCCTCCAAGGCAAGAACGGCCAGACGATGGGGTTCTCCAGCGTCGTCGTCATCGATCGAGCGAAGAAGACGGGCGCCGTCGTCCTCGTCAACACGAGCGACGGCGGCGATGGAAGCTCGAAGATCGCCGACGCGATCGGCAAATTCGCCCACGATCTCGTCACGAACGGCGGTCCCTGAGCCGCGACCGGCGGCCAACGGCTCGCTAGAGCACCGTGACCTTCACCCCGAGGTGCTCGGCTTCGCGGAGGACGGTCGAGTAACCCTCCGCCTCGGACGCGTGCACGAACTCGTCGGCCGCGCCGATCCACGACAGCGTCTCGCGCCGCGACGTCGTCCCGAGGAAGCGCGCGTCGATGCGCCATCGGTAGGCGACCTCCTCCAAGGTCGCGCGCTCGGGCCCGTCGCCGATCACGATGAGCGTCGAGGGCTCTGCCGGCTCGCGCGTCGCCACGTAGTCGATGATCTTGTCGACGCGCTTGCTCGGCACGAGGCGCCCGGCGGTGACGTAGAGCTTGCGCGCGCCGACCACCTGCTTCCGATCGCGTGCCCCGGCTTCGACGTCGAGCATTTCGAGAGGGCTCGGCGCGACGACGGAAACGCGCTCGACGCGCTCGATTTGGCGCTCGGGCAAACACGAAAAGAGCTCCTCGCGCAGGCTCTCCGAAACGAAGCGCCACGCGCTCGCGCGCTCCGTCAACGCGTCGACGACCGCGACGCGCGCCCGCATCGGAAGCGTCTTCAAGAGCCGCACGTCGGCGCCGTGCGAGACGAGCTCGACCTCCGCGTCCACGTGCGCGGCGCCCGTGACGATCGGAAACCCGCAAGGCACCGCCCAGTGCGCGATGATCTTCGTCGGACGCGCGGCGAAGACCCGCAGCGACGCGCGTGCCATGAACATGCCCGCGTCGCCGATCCGCCACGGTCGCTCCCGCAGGCGCGACGCCACGCCGGGCCAACCGAACGCGCCTCCCGCCGTGGGCTTGACGACCTCGACCACGTGCCCCGCCGCCTCGAGCTCGCGGACCTCGGTTTCGACGAAATGCCCCGACGGATCGCCCTCGTGCGAAGGGTAGCTGGTCGTCACGACGCAGATGGTCCGCCGCTCTCCGCGCTCTTCCCGCCCACGCCATCCACGC
This sequence comes from Labilithrix sp., assembly GCA_044226145.1. Taxonomy (GTDB): domain Bacteria; phylum Myxococcota_A; class Polyangia; order Polyangiales; family Polyangiaceae; genus Labilithrix. The sequence continues at coordinate 26,266 of JBGAHN010000020.1, forward strand.
GCCGGCGCATGGACGTCCGCACGCGTCGCGCGCGGGTCGCGCACGCCGTCGAGGAAAGCGGGGGAGGGAGGTCCGCGCCGGACGGCCTGCGTCATGGCGAGGCCCGCGTTTACCCCAAAGAGACGGCCGCCCGCCATCTCATCCTTGCAGGACCCGTGCTAAGGAAGCCCCATGGACACGCCGACGCGCACGGTTCGTATCGAGGGACGCATCCTCTACGTGACCCAGGATCCGACGTTGCTCGAGAAGCAGCTCGCCGGCGAAGACCTGCCTTACGACCCCGACCGCGAGCTCGTCTCGAACATTTCGACCGACGAGCTGACGCCTGGCTGGGTCTGCTACTACTACGACGAAACGCTCGCCCGCTTCTGCCTCGTCGGCCTTCGCGGCGGGAAGGTCGCCAAAGACTCCATCAAGAACGGCGGCTTCGGCGTCATCGTCAGCGGCATCTCGAAGGGCTGCGGCTCGAGCCGCGAAACGGCGCCGTACAGCGAGCTCAAGTCCGGCGTGAAGCTCGTCATCGCCAAGAGCATCGAGAAGATCTACCGCCAGAACGCGCAGAACATCGGCCTTTTCACCTCGACCGATTTCGGCCTCATCCCGCGCATCGAACGCGGCGAAGCCATCCCCATCGAAGAGTTCACCAAGGGCCTCGACGCCATCAGCGCGGCCATCGTCGAGCACGGCGGCCTCTTCGCCTACAACCGGGCGCGCCTCGCCGGAAAGACGACCCCCCCGTCCATCACGACGCCCGCGCGCCCCTTGACCCTCTGCGAGAAGATCCTCGCCGCGCACGTCATCGCCGACGCGAAGACCGGCGCCCTCGGCGTCCCCGCCGTCGCACCTGGCGATGCGTTCTTCGCCCGCACGGACGTCCGCTTCAGCCACGAGTACGTCACGCCCATGGCCGAGTCGCTCTTCGTCGCCGAGATGGGCAAAGACGCGACCGTGACCGACCCGGCGAGTGTTTGGGCGTTCCGCGATCACCTCACGTTCCTCGATCTCGTGATGCCGAAGGCCCACCGCGACATGGGCCTCAAAGAGCAAGCCGAGCAGCTCGCGACCGTGCAGGAGCGCTTCACGGCGAAGCAGGGCATCAAGCTCTACGGAGAGGTCCACCGCGACGGCAAGCTCGTCGGCTCGGAGGCCATCTGCCACAACAAGGTCATCGAGGAGATCGCGCTCCCCGGCCAGCTCGTCATCGGCACCGACTCGCACACGTGCATGGCCGGCGCGCTCGGCTGCTTCGCGTTCGGCGTCGGCTCGACCGACATGGCGAACGCCTGGTACACGAAAGACGTCCGCGTCACCGTCCCCGAGACCGCGAAATTCGTCCTCGAAGGCAAGCTCCGCCCGGGCGTGTGCGCGAAGGACGTGATGCTCCACATCCTGAGCCAGGACTTCTTCAAGAGCGGCCAGGGCATCGGCAAGGTCCTCGAGTTCGCCGGCAGCGGCGTCCGCGGCCTGAGCCTCGACGAGCGCGCCACGCTCACGAACATGGCGGTCGAGGCCGGCGGGTTCACCGGCATCATCGAGGCCGACGAGGTCGTCGTCGACTACCTCGTCGCGCAGCGCGGTCTCGACGCCGACGCCGTGCGCGCGCGCATCGTCAAAGCCGACCCCGACGCGCACTACGTCGCCACGTTCACCATCGACCTCGCCGCCGTCGAGCCGATGGTCGCGACTCCCGGCGATCCGCGCAACGGCGTCCCGCTCAAGGATCTCGCCGCCGCCGTCGGCGCCGCGGAGGGCGTGCGCATCGACGTCGCGTACGGCGGCTCGTGCACCGGCGGCAAGAAGGCCGACATGGACATGTACGCCGCCGTGCTCGAGCGCGCGGTCGCCAATGGCAAGAAGGTCGCCGACGGCGTCCACCTCTACATTCAATTCGGCTCTCAAGACATTCGCCGGTACGCCGAACAAAAAGGCTACCTCGAGGTCTTCCGTGCGGCCGGTGCCGAGCTCGTCGATCCGTCGTGCGGCGCGTGCATCAAGGCCGGTCCTGGCGTGAGTGATTCTCCCGATCAGGTCACGGTGAGCGCCATCAATCGCAACTTCCCGGGAAGGAGCGGTCCCGGAAAGGTGTTTCTTGCAAGCCCGCTCGTCGTTGCAGCGAGTGCGATCGCAGGTCGGATCGTCGGTCCGGAAGCCCTGCCTTCGCGAGAGAAATGAATGGAAACCATCCAGAACAACAGCCGTGTCGTCGTCGAGTACGTTCTCAAGGACGAGGAGGGTGAAATCCTCGACGCGAGCGACGCCGAAGACAGCGAGCCCATCACCTACGTGCACGGCTACGGGCTCCTCGTCCCCGGCCTCGAAGCCGGCCTCGAAGGGCTGACCGCGGGCGCGACGAAGTCGATCGTCATCGACCCGGCCGAGGGCTTCGGCGAGCACGACGAAGACCTCGTCGGCGAGATCGACCGCGGCGAGTTCCCCGAGCCCGACAAGGTCGCCGAGGGCGACGAGTTCGTCGCGGAGTCGTCCGTGGGCGAGCCCATCGTCATGCGCGTCGTCGAGGTCCGCAAAGACAGCGTGATCGTGGACGCGAACCACCCGCTCGCCGGCGTCACGCTCCACTACGACGTGAAGATCCGCGAAGTTCGCTCCGCGAGCCCGGAAGAGATCGCCGAGGCGAAGCACGCGCTCGAGGCCTCCGAGCACGCCTGCGGCTGCGGTCACGACCACGATCACGACCACGGCGGGGGTGCGGCTGGCCATCCCGTCGCGAACGGGCAGCGCAACGACAAGAAACTCCACTAGATTTTGATGCCTTGCGGCAGCTGCGCGCCGCGGCTAGAACCGTCGTCCCCCTTCGCCCCCAAATCGCCGTTCGTCGCGGCGTGGGCAAAGCTCCATCGAGGTGATCCGATGACTCAGAAGAACACGAATCCTTGGACGTTCGACGTGCGCGTGCGCGAACGCAACATCAAGAGCGGCGCGGTCTCCGAAAAGGACATCGACGCGTACCTCGCGCAGCTCCCGGATCTCGAGAGCCAGTCGGAGCCGTTCAGCCTCAGCCAGCCGGCCCTCGAAGGCGAAGACGACGACGATTTCGAAGTCGAAGCCGCTCCCGTCGCCGCGGCTCCCGTCGCCGCCGCCCCTGTCGCTCCCGTCGCTGCGGCCCCCGTCGCCGCTCCTGCTCCGGCCGTCGCGCCGGTGGATCCGGAACCCGCCGCGCCGTCCACCGACGTCGCCTCCGAACCCGGGACGTGAGCACCATGAGCGAGCACGAATCGTTTCCGCAGATCGACTTCGCGACGTTCGTTCTGTCGCTCAGTCATTCGGCGCTGATGCATCTGGGCGAGGCGCCCGATCCCGAAACGAACAAGGTCGAGAAGAACCTGCCGCTCGCGAAGCAGAACATCGACATCCTCGGCTTGCTCGACGAAAAGACGAAGGGAAACCTCACCGGCGACGAAGAGCGTCTCCTTGCGCAGGTGCTCTTCGATCTTAGGATGCGTTACGTCGAGTGCTCGAAAGGGCCGAACACGTAAGGACGACGCAGAAGGACGGTCTCATGATGGCTCGCGCGTTCGGGGTTCGCCTACGTCGGTCGGTTGGAATCTTGATCGCGCCAGCGATCCTCGCCGCGGTCGCCTTGGCGAGCGCCGTCGCAACCCCGGCGTGCAAAAAGCCGTCGAACCCGGACGAGCTCCCGCCCGGCGCCGTACCCGTGGCGCCGAGCGCGACGTCGGACGTCCGCGCCGCCGAGGTCCCCAAGGGCTCCGCGCCCTCGGGACCCGACGCCGTGAAGATGGCGCCGCTGAGCTTCGCGCCCATCGCCAAGCGCGCGGACGCCAGCGTCGTCACCATCTACACGGTCGGTGAAGACGAGAGCCGCGGGCTGTTCGCGCGCGGCGGCCGCGGCGTGCGCGTCCAAAAGGGCCTCGGCACGGGCTTCATCGTCTCGAAGGACGGCGTCATCGTGACGAACAACCACGTCATCGACGGCGCCGACGAGATCGTCGTCCAACTCTCCGACGAGCGGCGCTGGCCCGCGAAGGTCGTCGGCCGCGATCCCCGCACCGACATCGCCGTCGTCAAGGTCGACGGCGCGCCCGAGCTCCGCCCCATCCCGCTCGGCGACTCCGACCACCTCGACGTCGGCGACTGGGTCGTCGCCATCGGCAACCCGTTCGGCCTCTCGCACACGGTCAGCGCCGGCATCGTCAGCGCGAAGGGCCGCGGCCGCGAAGACGTCCCGCTCGATCCCACCGGCTACTACGACTTCATCCAGACCGACGCCTCGATCAACCCGGGCAACTCCGGCGGCCCGCTCCTCAACCTCCAGGGCGAGGTCGTCGCGATGAACAGCGCCATCCGCGGCGGCGGCGCCCAGGGCATCGGCTTCGCGATCCCCATCAACATGGTCAAGCAGCTCTTGCCCACGTTGCTCAAGGACGGCCACGTCACGCGCAGCGCCCTCGGCGTGCGCATCCGCGACGTCCGCGACCTGTCGCCCGAGGACAAGGCGCAGCTCCACGTGACGGACGACCGCGGCGCCATCATCGAATACGTCGAGCCGAGCGGCCCCGCCGACAAAGCCAAGCTCGAGGTCGGCGACGTCATCGTCGGGTTCAACGGCCAGGCGATCGAGCGCGGCACGCTGCTCCAATGGCTGGCGAGCACGGCCGGCGTCGGCAAGACCGCGTCGCTCCGCGTCGTCCGCGCCGGCAAACCGTTCGACATCGACGTGACGTTGGGCGTCCTCCAAGAGCCGAAGTCCCGCATGCCCGTCTTCCGCGGCCCTCCCGACGACGACGGGCCGTTCGGGCAATAGCGGGGCGTGAAACGGCGATGTGCGCGCATGTCACCACGCGCGCCGCGCCGCGCGGGCATTGCACGTAGCGTCCGGCGTGGTCGATGGACTACTCTTGAGCGATCCAATGGCTGCCGTGCGCCCACACATCGCGAAGCCGGGGGACGCCAAAACGCGTTCCGAAGCGCCCGCGCAAGGCGCCGAGGTCCCGCCCGACGACGTCGCCCCCGATTCGGTGACCGACGGCGCAGGCGAGAACGAACGGGACAGCGAGGGCCTGAAAGCCCGTGCAGCGGCCGAAGCGTCGCGTGTCGCCACCTTTCTTTCGTCGCGCCCTCCGCCCGCTCTGAATAGACGTGGCGCCGGGGCGTCCAACACGAAACAGGTTCGACAGCAAGAGGCGGAGGAAGACCGTGCACTCATCGCGAGGGCGCAAGGAGGAGATCGGGCGGCGTTCCGCCGGCTCGTCGAGCGTCATCAGCGGCGGGCCTTCGCCATCGCGCTGTCCCTCGTTCGCGACGAGAACGACGCCCGCGAGCTCGTCCAAGACGCCTTCCTGCGCGTCTACAAGAGCCTGGCGAGCTTCCAAGGCACGTCGAGCTTCTTCACCTGGCTCTACCGCATCATCACGAACCTCAGCATCGACCTCATCCGCAAGCCCGGTCGACAGCTCGTCGACATCGATGAGGCGCGTTTCGAATCGGATGAATTCCAGGAAGTCGAATTTCCCCTCCTCAGCCGCTTCGACGGCGCCGATCCGGTCGACGTCGTCCGTCGCCGCGAAATCGCCGCGCGCGTCCAGCAGGCCCTCGACGCCTTGCCGCCTTACCATCGCGCCGTCATCGTCATGCGCGAGATCGACGGACTCAGCTACGAAGAGATGGCCGTCGCGATGGACGTCTCGAAAGGCACCATCATGAGCCGCCTGTTCCACGCCCGTCAGAAGCTCCAGAAGGCGCTCGCCGGCGTCTACGAAGAGCAGATCGGCGCGCTCCCGGTCGATTCGGCGCGCTCGCCGGAAGGAGGCGGGTCATGACGCTCGATCCCCGGAAGATGCTCGACCTCATGGCGTACGCCGACGGCGAGCTCGAAGGCGACGACGCGCGCGCCGTGGAGTTGCTCCTCGCGACGGACGAGCAGGCGGCGAACCTCGTCGACAACGTGGGCCGCCTCGGCGACTACCTCGCCCTCGGTCATTCCGAGCGAGCGGAGTTCACGGCGGAGTTCGACGTCGCCGACGACGTGATGGCGAAGATCGACGCGCTGCCGGCGACGTCGGCCGAGCCGGTGTCCAACGACGTGGCGCCAGAGAAAGACGGGACGCCCGCGAAAGAGTTGGCGCTGGCGCGGTCGGCGGAGGTCGTTTCGCTCGACGCGGCGCGCGCGCGCGGGGCTCGACGGTGGGCCGTGGGCGGGGGTATCGTCGCGGCGCTCGCCGTGGCGGCGTCGGTCTTCTTCTTCCTTCGATCGGGGGAGGAGCCGATGGCGCTCTCGCCGAACCCCGCCGCGCGCGTCTCGTCCGACGATCCGGCGAGCGGCGTCGAGGTCACGGCGTTCGGAGCGCCGGGTCAGTCGGTCAGTGTGTTCTATCTTCCCAGCACGAACGACGTGTCCACGAACGTGGTCGTGTGGGTCGACGAAACGGGAGGAAAGTAAGATGCGTCATCCGTCTCGAGCACCGATGCAGAAGGCTTGCGAAGGCTCGACGCACTCCTCCGGCCGGAGCGCCTTCGGGCGCCGAGCGGTGCTGTCGTTCGCGCTGGCGTCGGCGGCGTGCCTGTCGATCGGGTCGGTGGCGAAGACGGCCGGCGCCGAGGGCGGACCGAACGCGGAGATCCTCGTCGTCCACGGCACGCAGTGCGACAAGCCGAGCGTCGACCCCGAGATCGGCGAGGCCCCGCCGCTCAAGTACAATTGCTACAAGGTCCTCGAGAAGAAGCAGCTGCCGCTCCAGAAGGGGCAGGCGAGCACCACGCCGCTGCCGAACGGGCGCACCTTCCAGGTGACCTTGAACGACGTCACGCCGGAGAAGCGGTACAAGATCGGCGCGGCGATCAGCCAGCCGGACGGCAAATCGTTCCTCAAGCTCGCCGACATCACGGCCGACGCGAACAAGCGGTTCACGGTTGGCGGCTGGGCTTACCAGCAGGGCGCGATCGTGCTCCTGATTCGCGTCGTGCCTTGAAGAGCCGGTTTTTCGCCCTGTCCGCGCCTCTTTGCTAAAAGTCTCGAGGATGCGGAAGGGCGCGCCTTTGTCCGTCGACGTCCCGTCGGCCGATCGAGACACTCCGGGTTGGATCAAGGTCGGCATCATCGCCGTCGTCGGGTTCGCCGTGGGGGTCGCTTGGCCTCGCGTGACGGGGGTGCGCCTGGGGCCGAACCCGCCGGGGGAAACGGCGTCGAATGCGCGCGCGTCGTCGCCCGAGGCATCGCAGGCCGCATCGACGAAGGTCGCGGCGCCCAAGGCTGGTCCGGGCGCGGCGTCGTCGGCGGTCGCGGCGGTGAGCGTGGCGGGGGCGTCGTCGGGCGCTCCGGCGAACCCGGCGGCGGTGGTCGGGGCGGCCGTCGAAGACACGTCGTCGTCGCGCATTCGGGTCCAACGCGGCGCCGTGCTGTCGTGCCGGACGTCGGGCGGGGACACGAAGAAGGGGACGCGCGATTGCGGGGCGTTGCCGTCGCTCGACGCGTACGTGGCGCCTCGCATCCGCAAGCTCTCGACGTGCGCGGCGGCCGCGGAGGCTTCGGGCAAGCTGTCGCTCGTGGTCGGCGCGGACTTCGCGACCGACAAGATCACGTGGGAGATCGGCAAATCGACGACGATCTCGCCGGTCGACGGCGTGCGGAGCTGCCTCGACACGCTCTTCAAGGGCGCGAGCGCGAGCGGGATCGCGCACGAGCACACCCGCTACACGGTCGCCTATGCGTCGACGTTGGGGGACGCCGCGCCGTCGGGCACGGCTGCCGACGATGGTGACAAGCGCGAGCGAACGGCGCGAGCGACGGAGGACGGTGAGCGAACGGCTCCGCGGGCGCGCGACGAGTCGACCATCCGCTGGGAGAACGCGACCGTTCGCGATGCGCCGCGGACCGGGCAGATCGTCGCGCAATTGCCGCGCGGCACGAAGGTGAAGATCGGCACGGCGAAAGACGGCTGGTACCCGGTGAAATTCGGGGACGGCTTCGCGCGCGAAGGGTGGATTCACCGCAGCGCGTTCGGCTCGCCGTAGCGCGGCGTCGCTCAGCCGCGGTCGCCGCGCGTCTCGAAGGGGGCCGTGCGCGCGCTGCCGTCGCGCTCGAAGCCGAGGAGCTCCTCGACGCGTTTTTGGGCGCCGTCGAGCTTCTCTTGCGAGGCCCTCGACAGGCGGATGCCTTCTTCGAAGAGGCGGAGGGACTCTTCGAGCGGCAAGTCCCCGCGCTCGAGCGTCTGGACGATGGTCTCGATGCGCTTGACGGCGTCTTCGAACGTGAGGGCCTCAGCGTCGTTCGACCGGCCTTCCGCCGAGCGACCTTCCGCGGGCGCGTCCTTCTTCGATTCGGGGCTCGGGCTCATCGGGACGAAGCGTCGTACGAAGGCGCGCCCGACGCAAGCACGAGCCGATACGGCCCCGGTGGCAGCCCGGCGACGAGGGCGTGGCCGTCGTCGTCGAAGACCACGGGGACGGCCACGCCGTCGCTTCCGACGACCACGCCCGAGAACGTGCGATCGGGCTTGGCGCCGTCGGAGGAGATCAGCCGGATCCACGCGACTTCGCCGCCGGGTGCGGGATCGTCGGAGCGGAGCGGGAGGTTCGCGAGCGCCGCGCGGGCGGTTCGAGCGACGGCGGCGTCCGGGTCGAGGCGGGCGGCTTCGAGGGCCTCGCGTCGCGCGCTCGCCTTGGCGTCGGCCGTTCGCGCGGCGAGCGCGGCGACGATCGCGCGCCGCACGTCGGTGTCCGGTTCGTCGGCGAAGAGATCCGCGAGCCACCCCGTCGCTCGCGGGTAGGACGCCGCGCCGAGGCCTCGCGCGGCGTGTGCGCGCACCTGGGGATCGTCGGATGCGAGCCATCGTTCGACGGTCGTTTCGAGGGCTTCGTTCGTGCGACGTGCGACGGCTTCGACCGCCGCCAGCGCGTCGGGGCCGCCGGCGTCGGCGCGACGTGCGAGCTCGGTCGTCGTGAGTCCGTCGTCGACGCGGTCGTTCGCTCCCGCGAGGCGCGCGACGAGCAACGCGCGGACGAAGGCATCGGGATCCGCGCGGTGCGCGAGGAGCGCCTCATGATCGACGGCCTGTGGGCGCGCGAGTGTCGCCAGGAGGGCGGCGCGGCGAACGCGGGGATCGTTCGACGACAGGAAGGCCCCGGCGGAGTCTCCGGCGAGCGCGACGCGCGCGAAGGCGCCGATGGATCGCTCCGTCGGGTTCGTCGAACGGACCAGCGCGAACGTGCGTTCGTCGGCGTCGGCGCGTCGTTCGTGGCGGAGGAGCGAGCGGACGATCCACGCGCGCGCGGCGAGGGCGCGGGCCGGACCGTTCATGCCGTCGACGAGCTGCGAGGTCGCGTTCGGGGCAGGGGATCGCGCGAGGGCGAGCGCGGCCTCGTAGCCGGTTCGGATCGGGGGATCGCCCGAGCGCCGCGATCGCGAGGCTCCGGGCGCCGGGATCGGTCTCCGCGCGCGTACGTTCGGCGAGGCGCTTGGTGATCTCGGGGTGATGCACGTCGTGCGCGAGCGTCGCGCCGAGGGCGAACGTCGCGGGATCCTCGACGAGGCGGGCGACGACGCCGACGCGCTCCTCGGCCCCGAGCGCGACGATCGCCCGAGCGCCGGCCTCGCGCAGACGAAGGTCGGTGCTCGTCACCGCGCGTCGTGCGAGCTCGAGCGCTCGCGTGTCTCCGAGCGCGGCCAGGGCGCCGATCGCGGCGACGCGCCGATCGACGTCGCCGGTCGTCGCCGCCTCGAGGAGGGGATCGATGGCCCGCAAATCCCCGATCCGACCGAGCAAGCGCGCCGTTTCGACGGACATTTTCTTGCGCGCGAGCTCGTAGAACGCCGGGCTCTTCGGCGGGCTCGCCACCAGGGCGAAGCGCGCGGCGTCTCGCGCCGGCCCCTCGCCGACCGCGAGCCCGTAGAGCGACTCGACGGCGCGCATGTCCTGGGTGCGCGCGAGCGCGAGCGCGGCGATGCGGCGCGCGAGGTCGCTACGACCGTCCACGTCGCGCGCATCGTCGTCCTCGTTGCGGGGAGGTCGCGGGCTCTCCTCGTCGTCCTCGTCGTCCTCGCTTTCGTCGTCGTCGTGCTCGATCGGAGGGCGGCTGCCCAGGAGACGAAGCAGGCCGAGGCGCGCGCCGTCTCGGTCGGCGTAGGGGGCGAGCGCCCGCGCGATGGCGAGCGCCTCGCGCGGGGTCGTCGGGTCGTTCGCCCGTCGCGCGAGGAGCGAAATGGCCTCGGGGGTGCCGAGCGAGGCGAGCCGCGCGATCCCTCGCAGGGAGGCGTTGCCCGACGCGTCGAGGAGCTGCGCCGCGCGATCCATGCCGACACGTTTGCGGAGGCTCGACGTGCCCTCGGCCGGCGCCTCCGTCTTCGTTTCGGAGCCCACCGACGCAGGGCGCGACGGGACGCGGATGGGCTGCGCGGCGGCGACGGACGTGAGCAGCACGCCGACGGCTCCTGCGATCGACGCGCGCGTGTTCGTCGCGCGCCTCATAGCGGCGACGGCGACGTGAGGGGTGTCAGCGGCGCCGGGTAGGGTGGGGGAGGCGACTTCGGCGGCGCGCCCGGCGTCGTCTGCACGGGCTTCGGGGCTTGGATCGGCGGCGTCACCAGGACGAGGAACGCGACCTCACTCCCCGCCTGCGCGTTCTTCTTCACCGCGTCCCACCCGACGGCCTCGGCGGCGCCGTCGCGCCGGCAGAACTGCGCGAGCTCGCGCACCACGGCGAGCGCGCGGGTGAGCGCGTCGAGCTGCGCCTTCGTCGAATCACCCTTGCCGGGCTTCACGCCGACCGCGAGCGACCAATCCGCGTGCGCGTTCACGGTCGCGGCGAGCGCGCGCAAGGTCATCGCGCTCGCTGGGTCGACGTCGGGCTCGGCGGCGTTCGTGACGTGGATGGGCGACGCCAGGCGCACGACGTTCTTCGCGTCGACCGTGACGAGCGGCTTGCCGCCCTCGTCGGGGCACCCGTCGTCGTCCGCGACGCCGTTGAACGTCTCGGGCTCGTCCGGACAGCGGTCGACGTCGTTCGCGAACGTGTCGCCGTCGCGATCGCGGCTCGGGCATCCGTGCCTCGACGGATCGCTCGATGCTTCGCCGGCCTCGTTTGGGCAAGCATCGTCCCGATCCGCGATGCCGTCGCGATCGTTGTCGAGATCGGGGCACCCGTCGTCGTCCTCGAACCCGTCGACGTCTTCGGGTCGGGTCGGGCAGGCGTCCTTCGCGTCTTCGATGCCGTCGCCGTCCGTGTCGCGCATCGGGCACCCGTTCTTCGCGGGCTCGCTCGAGGCGACGCCCTTCGTCGTCGGGCAGGCGTCCTTCGCGTCTTCGATGCCGTCGCCGTCCGTGTCCGCGCTCGGACACCCGTTCTTCGCCGGATCCGTCGACTCGACGCCGGCCTCGTTCGGGCACGCGTCGTCGCGATCGAGCACGCCGTCGTCGTCGTTGTCGACCTCGGGGCATCCGTCGGAGTCCTCGAAGCCGTCCTTGTCTTCGGGGATCTCGGGGCATCCGTCGACGTCGTCCTCGACGCCGTCGCCGTCCATGTCGTGCGCGCGCGGCGCCCAACCGATGCTCGCGACCACCCGCGCGACGGGGACGCCGACCGCGCCGTTCAGCCCGATGTCCGCGCCCGCCAGGACGTAGGCGTCGCGGTAGTGACCGAGCTCGATGCGATCGGAGACGCCGAGCAACGCCGGCGACAGCGCGGCGCTCCCCGGATCGCCGAGCCCGAAGGGACCGACCGGACCCGCCGGGAGCCAGCCGTGCGCCGCGACCTCCCATCGCTGACGGTTGCCCGGATCGAGCCCGAAGACGCCGGGTCGGAGCCCGACGCCGATCGACCACGGGATGGCGTCGCCGAACGTGTAGCCGCCGATGCTTCGATCGGGCCACACGGGGTTTCTCGTGCGCAGCGTGTAGCCGAGGCTGACCTGCGCCGTCGCGACGAGAAGCGTGTATTCTGCAAGGAGTCGCGCCGTCACCGTCGGCGAGCCGTCGCCGGCGAACGCGTGACCGTTGCCCGTCGGGATCGACACGTAGCCGAGCGCCGCCAGGCCGAAGCCGCCGTTGTCGTTGCGGACGAGCGAGCCCTTCATCGACACGCCGACGTCGCCCATCGCGGTGGCGGGGACCTTCGACACGTCGGACGCGGTCTTCGGCAAGCTTGACGTGCCGGTCTGGTAGACCATCACGGGCGCGAGCACGCCGATCGCGAAACGCTGCCCGATGCCCAGGTTCGCGATCGCGTCGAGCTCGAGCGCGTGCTCGATGGGGCGCGCCGCGACGTCGCCCGTCGCGGGCATGCGCAACGTCAGCGGCCGGTAGGCGTAGGTCGTCGCGGCTCCGAAGCTGAACACCCCGGGGCCCGGCGTGATCGCGGGCTCGAGGACGAGCGACGCGTTCGGATCGGTCGACGGTCGCCACGTGTGCGCGTCGAACGAAGGAAGCTCCGCGCGCGCGGCCTTCGCGCCGGTGAGCAACGCGAGCGCGAGCGCCAGCGTCGATGGGCGAGCTCGATCCGGAAGCGGCATCGTCGGACGTACACTACTGGAGCTTCCGCACGAACGACAACCGGCGGCGCCGACCACCTCCCGCGAAAGGTCTGCCGCGCGGCCCGAGGGAGCCGATCGCCCGACCCGGAAAAAGGCCCGTCGCCCAGCCCGCGCCAACGGCCCAGCCCACGGCGGTCGCCTGGCCCGCGAAGGCCGTCACGCGAGCCGCGAGCCGCTGGCTATTCCGCTTCGCCCTGCACGACGGGGCGATCGAGCACCTCATGCAGACGCGGAGGCAGCTCGTGGTTCATGCGCGCCCGCTTCGTCTCGAGGTAGCCGCGCGAGAACGGGTTCGGCGCGACGACGACTGGCAGGCGCCCTTCGATCGACACGCCGAGCGCCTGGAGCCCCCGGACCTTCGCCGGGTTGTTCGTCATGAGCAGGACGCTCCGGACGTCGAAATGCGCGAGCATGTCGGCGGCGGCGCTATACTCGCGCGCGTCGTCGGGCAGGCCGAGCAGGCGGTTCGCGTCCACGGTGTCGGCGCCGCGCGATTGGAGCTCGTACGCGCGGATCTTGTTGGCGAGGCCGATGCCTCGGCCTTCCTGGCGGAGGTAGAGAACGGCGCCGGCGCCGCGACGGGCGACCTCGGCGAGCGCGGCGTCGAGCTGCTCTTTGCAATCGCATTTGAGCGAGCCGAAGACCTCGCTCGTCATGCACTCCGAGTGGATGCGGACCGGGATCTTGGTCCCGTGGGCGATGTCTCCGAAGACGAGCGCGACGTGTTCCTTCCAGGAAGCGCCGTCGCCGGGCTCGGTCGTGCGAAAGACGTGCGTTTGGAAATTCCCAAAACGGGTCGGCAGTTCGGCCGACGCGATCCATTCGGTTTGAGGCCGGATCACCCTCGCGGGGACGTGCATCTCAGCGTTCTCCTGTTGAAATTCGTCTCGCTATTCCAGGAAATTCCTCGGAATCAGCCTTCCCAACATAAGGCTGACGCTTGGTTCTGTCATCCATGGCCCCATTCCGCAAGCCCGGCCATGGGGAAGGACGCCGCGGCGCCGGCTCGGACGGCGCGGCGCCAGGCGGCGCGGCGTCAGGCGGCGCGCCGGCAGAGGCGCATGAACATGTCTTCGAGGATGGCGTCGGCGGGGCGGCGCGAGCTCTTCAGTGCCAAATCGGTCTCCTGGACGACGAGGAGCCAGCGCTCGAGCTCGCGCGGACGGAACGCGCGGAGCTTTTGGGCGTGTTCGCGCGCGCGGAACGTCGGGTAGATGCCGGCGACCTTCGCGGCTTCGTCGAGGCTCGCGCCCCGGGCCATCGCGGCCTCGAGCTTGAGGAGCTGGCGGAGCGACCACGCGATGGCGCCGACGAGCGGGATGCCGCGGTCGCGCGGATCGTAGACGTCGGCGAAGAGGGCGAGGACCTTGCCGAGATCCTTCGTGCTCGCGGCGTCGACGAGCTTCCACGTGTCGGCGAGGCGCACGCGCGTGACGTTCGTGGAGACGGCTTCCTCCGTGATTTCGCCGCCGGCGCCGACGTAGAGCGACAAGCGCTCGACGACGTCGGCGAGGTTCGACAGATCGGGGCCGGCGATTTCGGCGACGAGCTCGGCCACGTCGTTCGGCATCGCGTGCCCAAGTCCCTTCGCGCGCTCGACGATCCACGCGGGCAGACGGCGCGCGTCGAGCGCCCCGCAATCGACGAGGAAGCCGCTCTTTTTGGCGAGCGCCATCAACTTGCGCCGGCCGTCGAGCTTCTCGGCGACGAGCACGAGGCACGTCGTGTCGATGGGATCTTTCGCGTACTCGGCGAGCCGGTCGATCGGCGAAAGCTCGTTTCCGTCCGATGATTCGGAGGCGCCGTCCCACCGCTCGAGCCCCCGGATCACGACGAGCCGGCGCTTGGCCATCATCGGCACCATGCGCGCGGCGAGCAGCGCTTTGTCGGCGGCGCCGGGATCGGAGGCCGAGAAGCGATCGAAATTGAAGTCCGCGACGCCGCCGTCGAGCGCTGCGCGCGAGATGGCGTCGAGCGCCTGGTCGCGCAAGAGCCGCTCTTCGCCGAGGAGCAACCAGACGGGGAGGAGCTCTCCCCGTTTCGCGCGCTCGATGGCCTCGCCCGGTGTCACGCGACGTCTCCCACGAAGGGCTTCGCGCGGTCCTCACGCACGGCGCGTTCGCACGTGCGGAGGGGGATCATGCGCGGGAGCGTCGGCGTCGCGCGACGACGAGACCCAGGCCGGCGAGCGGCGCGAGCCAAGCGGCCGCGTGCATCGACGTGCTCTCGCCCGGCACCGAGCAGCCGCATCCCTTCGGACGCGTCTTGATCTCTTCTTCCGGCGTCTTGTCGTACCCTTCCGGGGAGATGAACGGCTGGGGCGTGCCGGTCGGCTCGACCTCGCCGTTGCCACCCGAGGCGGCGGCCGGGGTGTCGTCGTTGCCCTGCGCGGGCGCGCCGGCGTCGTACGCGGCGACCTTCTTGATGCCCTTCTTCTCGGCCGTGAAGTTCATCGAGCGCCGATCCTGGACCTCGTTGTCGCCCTTGAGGACGAGCGACTGCGACGCGCCGATCACGGTGCCGTCGGACGTGCGGACGTCGACCTTGTACTCGCCGGCTTCGTAGCCGCGCTCGCGCGTGAGGCCGAAGTCGAAGCGCGTGCCCTTGAAGATCTTGCCGCTCGAATCCGCGAAATCGACGTCGAGGCTCTCCGTCCGCGCGACCGTCGGGCTCAGCACGCGCCGCGAGTTCACCGGCTGATCGTGGCCGTCGACGAGCGAGCGATCGAACGCGACCTGCTCCGTGAAGACGAACCGCATCGGCTGGTGCGCGATGGGCGGCGCCTTCGGCAGCTCCACGGTCACGTAGATGTGCCACGCGCCCGAGACTTCGTTGACCTCCGTGGACTTCAGCTTGAAGGAGCCCGCGGCGTGCGCGTCCTTCGCGAAGGTCGACAGGAACAAGAAGAGAGCGGCCATCGCGGCGAACAAGCCGAACGGTGCCGGGCGGTGGAAGTGGGAGGGCGGATTTGCGCAGGATCGCATCGCGCCGCCACCCTATCGAAGCTTTGACCGTCGCGAAAGACCGGTCGGCCGGCGGATCTTCGGTTACCCACCCCCCGGGGCCGCGCGCCGGTTTCGAGGTCGGTCGACCGCCGGCCGACGTTCCGCGGGGCCTGGCGGGCGCGGTGTCTTTCCGCTCCGGCGTCATCCCTTTTGTCTCGGAGAAGTCTCGCTCGGTCCTTGCAAGGGTCGCCTGCGGGCGGCACAGTTACGGTGTAAGTTCGGTTCTGGTCCGTCCAGCTCCACTCGAGAAATCCACCCCCATGTCCGAGGTCGCGACAGCTACGAAGTCAGGGGCGCCGGATCCCTTGATCGGTCGCGTCATCGCGGACCGCTTCAAGATCCGTTCGCTCATCGCGCGCGGCGGCATGGGGAAGGTGTACCTCGCGGAGCAGGCGCCGCTCGGTCGCTTGTGCGCCGTCAAGATCCTCAACGCGAACTACACGGGCGACGGGGATCCCGAGTTCCAACGGCGCTTCTTCCGCGAAGCGCGCATCACGTCTCAGATCACGCACCCCAACTCGGTCACGATCTTCGACTACGGCAAGACCGACGACGACGTCTTCTACATGGCGATGGAGTACCTGGAGGGCCGCACGCTCTACCAGGCGCTCCGCGAGAACGGGCCCATGGCGGAAGACCGCGTCGGGCGCATCGGGGCGCAGCTTTGCCGCGCGCTGCGCGAGGCGCACGCGCTGGGCGTCGTCCACCGCGATCTCAAGCCCGCGAACATTTTCCTCACGAACCACGGCGAAGTGTCGGGCGACGGGGACTTCGTCAAGGTGCTCGATTTCGGCCTCGTGAAGCACTTGTCGGAGCGGCCCGAGGAGCAGCTCACGCAGACGGGGCTGTTCATGGGATCGCCGAAGTACATGGCGCCGGAGCAGATCCAAGGCGGCCACGTCGACGCGCGCACGGACGTCTATTCGCTCGGGATCATCTTGTACGAGATGCTCGCGGGCAAGGTGCCCTTCGAGCGGCCGACGAGCGTGAACATCTTGATGGCGCACGTCGCGGAGCCGCCGCCGGCCATGCGCGAGGTGAACCCGAACCTCGTGTGCTCGCCGGCGTTCGAAGAGCTCGTCATGCGGTGCATCGCGAAGGATCCCGCGGAGCGCTTCGCGAGCATGGACGAAGTGCTCTACGCGATCCGGCTCGCGCACGGCGGCTCGATGACCGGGCAGCTCGGGAGCCTGTCGGCGGCGCAGGCCGGGGCGCTCGTCGGTGGCGGGATGCCGAGCCATCCGCCGTCGATGCGCGTGCTCGAGCAGGCATGTGCGGCCGCGCTCGAGGTGGTGGATCGCGGCGGGCGTCGTCGTCGCCGCGGCGATCGGCGGCGGGCTCGGCATGCTGGCGTTCCGGCTGACGTCGCACGCGCGCGGGTCGGTGCACGCCGCGGCGACCGCGCCGCCGTCGTCGGTCGAGCCGAAGGTCCCCGGTGAGCCGCCGCCGCCCGGCGTCGACGTCGTTCCGAGCGAAGCCGCCGCGTCGCCGAACGCCGAGGCTCCGACGGGCGCCGAAGAGCGCGCCGCCGCGACGACGGACAAGGCTGCGGCGGACCACGCTGCGTCGGCTGCGTCGGCGGAAAAGGCCGCGGCGGGCGCCAAGCGCGTGTCGTTGTCGAGCGATCCACCGGGGGCGTCCGTTCGCGAGGGGAACGTCGAGCTCTGCGCCGCGACGCCGTGCGAGGTCGTTCTTCGTGGAGCATCGAACGCCGCCCACACGCTCGCGTTCACGAAGAAGGGCTTCCACACGGAGACGCGCTCGGTGAAGGACGTGAAGGACGAGTCGGAGCTGCACGTGCGGCTTTCGCGGACCTCGTCGTCCGTCGTCACCGTGAGCGCGCCGTCGACCAAGCCGGCGAGCGCGTCGTCGAACGAGTCCAAGTCTCCTCCGCCGGCCGAGACCGGGAAAGCGCCGCCGAGCGGCTTCAAAGACACGCCTTATTGAAGCGAGCGGATCTTCGTTGGAGGACCTCGGCGAAATGGGAGGACCTCGGCGGATCCTCGTCGCCTCCGTTCGCGGAGGTACGCCGCAACGAAGGTTCGGCGGCGGGCCAGGCGTGTTAGCCTGCGCAGACGTATCGCATGGTCCCTCGGAGCGGCTTTCCCGGCGCCGCGCGCCACCGTCCCTTCGCGCGCGCATCGTCGCGTCTCGCGCGCGTGCTCGCGGCCGCTGCGGCGATCGCGGCCGTGGGATGGTCGCATCCGGCGTGGGCCGACGCGCGCACGGAGGCACGCGCGCACTTCAAGAAGGGCATGGATGCGATCGCTGCCGGTCACTACGACGACGGCATCGCGGAGCTCGAGGAGGCCTACCGGATCCTCCCGCACCCGAACGTCCTCTACAACATCGCGCGCGCGTATGGCGAAGAGGGGCGGCTCGACGACGCGCTCAGGTACTACCAGCAGTACCTCGAGAGCAACCCGAGCGACAAAGAGGAGGTCGCCGAGGTCGTCCGCGGCCTCGAGGCGCGTCGCAAGAGCGAGCTCCAAGCCGCGGCCGAAGCGTCGCGCCCGCCGCCTCCACGTGAGCCGACCCCGGCCGAAGGTCCCTCCACGACGCCCGAGACCCCGAAGCCGCAAGCGGCCCCTGCGCCGACCCCGAAGCCGCCGCCCGTCGATCTCGGCGCGGCGCACGACGAAGACGTCTTCGCGGAGAGCATCGTCACGGCGTCGAAGGGCGCGGCCGCGAGCCCGCTCGACACGGCGAACTCGACCTCGATCATCACCGAGCAGGACATCCGCCTCTCCGGCATCACGAAGATCCCCGAGCTGCTGCGCCGCCTCGCCGGCATCGACCTGATGGAGGTCACCGGCGCGCAGACCGAGGTGAGCATCCGCGGGTTCAACCAGCGCCTCGCGAACAAGACGCTCGTGCTCGTCGACGGGCGCAGCGTCTACGCCGACATCCTCGGCGCGACGCTCTGGCAGACGCTGTCGATCGGCGTCGAGGACATCGAGCGCATCGAGGTCGTGCGCGGGCCGGGCTCGTCGCTCTACGGCGCCGACGCGTTCAACGGCGTCGTCAACATCATCACGAAGCGTCCGGGCGAAGGGAAGAGCGGCGTCGCCGGTGGGTACGGCTCGCAGGCGGCGACGCACGGGAGCCTCTGGGCGGCCGGGCGCGACGGCGAGCTCGCTTACCGCCTCGCCGCCGGCTACGACTACCTGCCGCGGTGGTCGCGCGAGGTCCCGAACGGGCGCGCCGACATCCAGATGGGCGTGAGCGACCAGGTCGAGAGCGCGCGCACGATCCGCCTCGACGCCCGCGGTACGCGCACGTTCGGCAAGATCGGCACGCTCGGCCTCGGCGGCGGCTTGGCGCAAGGGTCGGACGAGGTCCTCGGCGTCGGATCGCTCAACGACATCGTCATCCCGAATTTCACGTCGACGGACGTGACGACGTACTTCAACTCGAAGCACCTCGACGCGCGCGTGTTCTGGAACCGGCTGCGCGCGGGGAGCACGCTCAACTACGCGTACGTCGGGCAGTCGCTCTTGCCGTCGCGCATCGAGCAGAACGTGATCGACGCGGAGGTCGTCGCCAAGGCGAAGGGAGACTTCGGCCTCGGCATGAACGAGCTGCGCGTCGGCGCCGCGTACCGGTACAAGAACGTCGACTGGTCGTTCCTCGATCAGCAGCGCATCGAGCACCACTACGCGCTCTTCCTCCACGACGAGCTCAAGGTCTCGCGCGTGCTGTCGTTCGTGGCGGACTACCGGCTCGACTGGGTGCCTTACCTCGGGCGCTTCCAGCAGTCGCCGCGCGGCGCCGTGCTCGTGCACCCGACGAAGCAGTCGACCCTCCGCGCCTCGGTGGCGACGGCGTTCCGCAAGCCGTCGTTCCTCGAGTCGTACCTGGCGCTGCCGGTCCAGTTGCCGGTCGCGGGGGCCGCGCAGCTCTCGCAGAGCATGCGACCGGGCGATCCCGATTTCCGGTTGAACGCCGAGCGCATGTTGAGCGCCGAGCTCGGGTACTTGAACCAAGAGAGCGACGTGTTCGTGTTCGACGTGTCGACGTACTACAACCACGCGTCGGATCTCATCCAGCTCGCATCGAACCGGCCCGTGACCGTCGGCGATCTGGGCGCCGCGGGGACGCAGAGCCCGGAGACGGGGCTCTACACGGTGGCGTTCGGCGGCTGGGAGAACCAGTGCCAGTCGTACGACGTCTACGGCGCGGAGGCGGGCGTGCGCACGTACCCGGTGTCGGGCCTCGACATCTATGCAAACTACACATTGAACAAGATCGACCAGGACAACTCGCGTTGCACCGCCGAGCAGCTCTCGCGCATCGTGGCCGACCAGCGGACGAGCATGCACAAGGTCAACGCCGGCGTGCAGCTCCGGACGAAGCCGGGCATCGACGGCTCGATCGATTTTCACTACGTCTCGCCGCAGGTGTGGGCGGAGCAGGTGACGAACTACGCGCGTCAGCAGGTCGAGCAGCAGGCTTTCGCGCTGTCGGACTACACGCTCCTCAACGCCCGCATCGGCTATCGGTTTCTCCACGACGCGGCCGACGTCAGCCTCATGGCCTTCAACTTGCTCGACGTGAAGCACCGCGAACACCCCTTCGGTCAACTCGTCGGTCGCCGCACGATGGCGATGTTCAGCTACCGGTTCTGATCATGCGCGCTCGGACTCCTCTCCTCGGTGCTCTCCTCGTCGCGACGACCGCCGGCGCGTGCATGGACGTGCCCGTCGACGACGGGCGGAAGGATCGGCGCCTCGCGCCCGTGCGCGGCGGGATCCGCGGGACGATCACGTACGTCGGGCCGCGGCCTTGCTCGAAGGACGGACACGTCGTCGGCAGCGCCGTGATCATGGTCTTCGACCGGCGCAACCCGCCTCCTCCGAGCGGCGTCGCGACGTCGGCGGTGAACTTCGTCGCCATCTCCGGCGATCGCCTCTTCGCGAACGTCCCGCGGTCCGTCGACGCGACGCTCTACTGTCCGCCCGACACGGAGACCATCACCGCCTCCGCGCCGTTCACGATCGCGCCGCTCGATCCGGCCTCGTACGTCGTCAAGGCGTTCTACGATCGGCGCGGGCATTTCTTGCCCACGTTCGGCTTTCGCAACCAGCCGCTCGCGGGAGACGTGAGCGGCGGCGTCGTCGATCCGACGAACCCGGTGATCGGATCGCTGCCGAACTTCTTGCCCGTCGACGTCGGCACGCCCGTGCCGGGCGACAAGGATCCGATCCCGGCCTACCAGATCGGACCGAACGGGTTCGTGGCCGACAACGTCGCCGTGACGATCGGCAGCTCCATGCCGTTCACGCGGCCGTATTTCCATCCGGACGGCGCCGAGCGCGCCGCCTCTCGCGTGGCGACCGACGCGAACCCGACCGGCGATCCGCTCGGCGTCCCCGTGGTGACGATGACGCAAGACGCCTCGGTGCTGGCGTTCCCCGCGAACCCGACCGCGACGTCGATCGCCGCGTACCAGGCGAGCTTCGCTTCCGTGCGATTGAACTGGGGCGTCGCCAATGCCGAGGTCGCCGCCGCGACGGCCGACCCGTTCGACCTCCAGCTCCCGCCCGTGCCGCCGGATGGGAAGGGCGGCCTCCTCGTGTTCGCGTCGGGGCAAGGGATCCCGGAGAACACGGCCGTGCCGGCGCTCTGGCCTCAGGTGGCGTTCGTGAAGCTCGCGGACGAGCCGGTTCGTTCGGGCGTGGCGCCGACGCTCGTCGTGCAAGGAACTCCGGAGGAGACCAACGTGACGGGCAAGGCGCCGAAGCCGATGGTCGTCATCCGCGGCGTGACCCTCTTCGACGACAGCCTCGCCAAGACCATCACCGGACCGATCCCCGCGGCGCCGTCGGTCGCGTCGCTCCGCGATCACGTCGACGTGCTCGTCCGTCCGGCGGCGCTCTGCTTGAATCCCCGTCGCACCGATCTCGGAGGCGTGCTGGTGACGCCGGCGTTCACGGGGCCGAGCGCCGATCCGAAGGAGTCTGGCGACAAGCCGCTCTTCGATCCCGCCGCGGTCGCGTCGCAGCCGCTCGTGCGGGAAGTCCGGCAAGGGTGCTTGCCGAAGGGGCGCTACGCGATCTCGCTCGTCTATCCCACGGGACAGACCTGGACCGTTCCGAACGAAGTCGGGACGTGCGACGCGCTCGAAGGGGCGGTGCTCGGGCTGTCGACGCCGACGTCGTGCTCGGCCAAGCCGCGGCCCGCGCTCCTTTCGCAGGGGCCGCGCGCCGTCCTCGAAATCGTCGCGCCAGACGGGGCCGGCACGGCGACGTGCGCGGAGACGCCGGTCCCCGACGAGTGCTTGCATCTTTGAGCGCGCGTGGGCAAAAGAGAGACGGCGGAGCGCGGCAACGGTGAAAGGATGAGCGGAGGAGCGGACAGCGAAGAGGCGCAGGCGGGCGCGGGCGGGGCGCGCCGAGACGCCGCCTTTGCGGTCGTCGCGATCGGGAACTTCGACGGCGTCCACCTCGGTCACCGCAAGGTCCTCGAGCAGGCCCGCGCGATCGCCGTCGAACGCGGGCTCCGGTGCGTCGTCTTGACGTTCGATCCGCACCCGCGGCAGGTGCTCGGCGGCAACGCACCGCCGGCGCTCACGACCTTGGAGGAGCGCGTGAGGCTCCTCCAAGCGTGCGTCGACGAAGTGGTCGTCGAGCCGTTCACGCAGGCGCTCGCGTCGTGGTCGCCGGAACGGTTCGTCGAGGATCTGCTCGTGGGCAGGCTCCGCGCGCGCGCGGTGGTCGTCGGCGAGAACTTCCGCTTCGGCCAGAAGCGCGCGGGCGATTTCACCGTGCTTCGAGCGCTCGGCGAGAAGCTCGGCTTCGAAGCCGTCGCGGCGCACGTGGCCGGTGACGCGCAAGGACCTTATTCGAGCACGCGGGTTCGTCGCGCCCTCGAGGAAGGCGACGTCGCCGACGCGACGCACGTGCTCGGCCGTCGCTACGTGCTCACGGGCGTCGTCGAGCGCGGCGATGCCCTCGGCCGGACGATCGGCTTCCCCACCGCGAACCTCGGCGGCATCGGCGAGATGCTCCCGAAGCACGGCGTGTACGCGGTCTTCGTCGACGTCGACGGCGCTCGTCTCCCTGGCGTGATGAACGTGGGGGTACGGCCGACGGTCGGTGGCCTCTCGCTCCGCGTCGAGGTCCACGTGCTCGATTTCACGGGAGATCTCTACGGCAAGAAGCTCCGCGTCGCGCTCGTCGAGCGCCTGCGCGACGAGCAGAAGTTCGACGGCATCGACGCGTTGAAGGCGCAGATCGCGCGCGACGTGGCGCGCGGGCGATCGGTCCTCGCGTCGGCTCGAACGGAAGAGCCGTAGCCGTTCGACGCCACGCCCCGAGTTTGCTACGAAGGGGCCGTGAATCGCGAAGAGCTCGAAAGCCTCGACCGCGAGGGGCTCGTCGTCCGTGCGGAAGCTTCCGGCATCCGCCGCGCCCGCATCCTCACGCGCCCGGAGTTGATCGACGAGCTCTTGCGCCGGCAGCCGGGGCTCGATCCCACCGATCTCAAGCGATCGCGAGGGTTCTTCGGGCGCGCGCGGGATCTGCTCTCGCGCGTCGTCGAGCGAGGGTTGCATTTGCCCGACGCCGTCGACCGCATTCGCTGGAGCGGATCGCTGCCGCCATCGGTGCCGCACGTGGAACCCGAGGCGGTCCCGACGTTGACCCTCGCGGAGATCTACGCGGCGCAGGGCCACAAGGCGCGCGCGATCGAGACGCTCCACCGCGTCCTCGAGCGCGAGCCCGATCACGTCCCGGCGACGGCCCTCTTGGCGCGTTTGCAGGACGCGGCGTACGTCCCGCCCGCGCCGCCACTTCCTCCCGAACCGGACGAGCCGCCGCCGGCGCAGGAAGCTTCGGAGCCCGACGTTGACGTGCCCGCGAGCGAGTCCGACGCGGGCCGCGATTCCGTGGCGGAAGCGCCGTCGGAATCGGAGGAAGCATCGCTCGAGGCTTCCTCCGAGGTCGCGGCCGCTCCGGTGTCGTCCGACGCGTCGTCGCCCGAGCTCGAAGACGTCGACGGCGCCGACTGTTGGGCATTGCCGCTCTCGTCGGGGGCGATGTACATCGGTTGGCGCGTCGCGCCCGCGTTGCGTGACGAAGGCGATGCGCGGTTCGTGCTTCGTGTCGTCGCGGTCTCGCCGTCGTGGGATGGCCCATCGACGGACGCGCGCGATCTCGACGTGGCGATCGACGATCGCGAGCTCGTCGTGCGCGGGCTCCCGCCCGAGGCGATCGTGCGCGTGGCGATCGGGTTCGTGCGTGAAGACGGCTTCTCCCCGCTCGCGCATTCACCGATGTTCGAGCCCGGCTCCGGCGCGGATGCCGAGCTCGTTCGGTGGACGCTCGACGGTGCCGTGCCGCTGACGGACTCCGCTTCGCCGGTGGCGCGTGCGCTCGTGCGTGCCGAGAAGCTCCGCGCGCACGAAGGCGTCGCGTTCGCGGCCATTGTCTGAGCCCTCATCAGAGGACGACGATGCGCTATGATTGACGCGCCACGGATCGTTGCGAGTGGACGTGACGCCGAGAAGTCTTCTTTGTCATCATTCATTTCGAATATCGAAATTGCATGTCCGTATCTTTGTCTCTCCTGAATGGATAGATTGTTTCGGCGTCTGCATAGAAAAATTCAATATCTTATTTGTCGTGCGCGCGAGCTCTGATGAACGTGGCGACTTCCGCGACCGAAATCGCCGGCGTTGCAGGCAAGTGGCCAGCGCTGCGGGTAGGCCGCGGAGCTCGCAGCCTCGGTTCCGTGCCCGTCCTGGGTCGCCGAGGTGGGTCCTTTCGTCGGAGCCTGGCTTCGCACATGACGAACGTGCAGTGCGCGAGATGTATGTACAATACATTTGTCTTCGGCTTGTGGGATTTTGCAGCGCCAAATGCACGAATTTTTCGCGGATCCTTGCGTCGTGTCGCGCATCAATCGAGATTGATCGAGCCCCCGGTTTGCGAGAGCGCGACATCTATGTTACGCGTTTGAATTCCCCTTCAAACTCACGGAGGCCTCCATGGTATCGAGGAGGTCCTTCCTGGGGCTGTGCGTGAGCCTTGCCTCGTGCACGTTGCGTTCAGCCCAGGCAAGACCCCTGACCATCGCCACGGTCAACAATGGCGATATGGTCCGAATGCAGCATCTCGCGAGTGATTTCACTCGCCGTCATCCGGACATCGAGCTTCGTTGGGTGACGCTCGAAGAGAACCTGCTGCGTCAGCGCGTGACCATCGACGTTGCCCTTCAGAGCGGGCAGTACGACGTCGTGATGGTTGGCAACTACGAGGTTCCCATCTGGGCCTCCCAGGGTTGGCTCGCGCCGCTCGACGACC
>JBGAHN010000227.1:0-7064 GCA_044226145.1 Labilithrix sp.
GGACGAGCGGCGTCCTTTCCACGAACGCGCGGCGGACGCACCGCGAGCTCGCCGGCGCGAACCTTCTCCGGCGGCGTCTGGAGGTCCCACACGAGCCCGACGCGCGACATGGCGTAGAGGACGTAATACGTGAGATCGATCTCCCACCAGAAGAAGCCCTGGCGGACGGAGCGCTGGTAGTAGTGGTGGTTGTTGTGCCAGCCCTCGCCCATCGTGAGGAGCGCGAGCACGAGGTTGTTGCGGCTGTCGTCCGTCGTCACGTAGCGACGGCGTCCCCACCAGTGCGACAGCGAGTTGATGGTGAACGTGCCGTGCCACGTGAGCACGGTGGAGACGAAGAACCCCCACACGAGCGCGTGCCAGCTTCCGACGAGCCAGAGCCCGACCGCGAGCGCGACGCCCGGGACGAGGTGGTAGCGGTTGAGCCAGCGGAGCTCCGGGTAGCGCACGAGATCGGGGATGACCTTCTCGTCGGTCTCTTCGGTGTCGCGCGACAGGATCCAACCGACGTGCGAGTACCAGAAGCCGCGGTCGCGGAACGAGTGCGGATCACGCGGGGTGTCCGAGTGCTTGTGGTGGTGCCGGTGGTGCGCCGCCCACCAGAGCGCTCCCTTCTGCACGCTCGACTGCGCGAGGACGGCGAGGAAGAACTGCATCGGACGGCTCGTGCGGTAGGTCCGGTGGGAGAAATAACGGTGGTAGCCGGCCGTCACGCCGAAGATGCGGACGTAATAGAGCGCGACCGCGAGCGCGAAACCGGACCAGGACCAGCCGAGCCACGCCACACCGAGGATGGCGACCACGTGGACGCCGAAGAACGGGAGGCTGACGAGCCAGCCGTAATCGCGCTTTTTCATGGGTTTACCGTACGAAAACCCCCGTCACGAATCGGTCAGGTTACCGACACAACTCCGTGGGACCACGCGGGCGCGAGCCGCGGATCACCACGAGACAGGATGGCGCGACGAGGTCATCCGTAACGGTCGCGCACCGATCGCACCGCGTCGTTCACCGAATTCGATTGCCGAACGGGGCGCCACACACACTAAAGACGTCCGTCGCATGGCGGACTCGTTCGGCTCGTCGGACTCGTCCGGCTCGTTTGATTCGTCTCGTGGCTCGCTGCGTCGTTTGCTCGCGAACCGGCGCTACGCCTACTACCTCGCGTCGCGCATCTCCCTCGTCGTGACGACGCAGATGCTCTCGGTCGCGGTCGGCTGGCAGATCTACGCCATCACGGGCAAGGCCATCGCGCTCGGGTTCTCCGGCCTCGCCTTCTTCCTGCCGGGGTTTTGCCTGGCGCTCGTCGGAGGACACGTCGCCGACAACCACGATCGCCGGGGCATCCTCGTGCTCTGCAACTTCGGCGTGACGCTCGTGGCGTTGGCGCTCGCGATCCTGGCGGCGGCGCACGTCGAGAACCTGACCGCCATCTACGGCCTGCTCGCGCTGCTCGGCGCCATCCGCGCCTTCAGCGGGCCCGCGAGCCAAGCGCTCATGCCGAACCTCGTCGGGCGTGCGCAGCTCGAGCGCGCGGTCGCGCTGGGTTCGTCGTGTTGGCAGCTCGCGATGATCGCCGGGCCGTCGCTCGGCGGCACGCTGTACGCGGCGACCGGGAACCCCGCGGTCGTCTACGGCGCGTGCACGGGCGCGGCGCTCGTGGCGTTCGTCTCGGCGATCGCGATCGGGCCGAACCCGCCGCGGACCGACGCGGGGCCCGAGACGCGGCGCGCGCCGACCTGGTCGACGCTCCTCGCGGGCATTCGCTACGTCGTGTCGAACAAGGCGATTTTGGGGGCGATTTCGCTCGATTTGTTCGCCGTCCTGCTCGGCGGCGCGGTCGCGCTCCTGCCGATTTTCTCGAAGGACATCCTCCACACGGGCCCTTGGGGTCTCGGCGTGCTCCGCAGCGCGCCGGCCGTCGGCGCGAGCGTCGTCGCCGCCCTCTTGGCGTACTTCCCGCTCCGCCGAAGGGCAGGCATCGTGATGCTCGCGTTCGTGATGATCTTCGGCCTGGCGACGATCGTCTTCGGCGTCTCGAGCCACTTCGCGCTCTCGCTCGGCGCGCTCTTCGTGCTCGGCGCGTCCGACATGTTCAGCGTCGTCGTGCGCTCGACGCTCATCCAAACGCGCACCCCCGACGAGATGCGCGGGAGGGTCGGCGCCGTGAACCTCGTCTTCGTCGGGGCGTCGAACGAGCTCGGCGAGTTCGAGTCCGGCGTCACGGCGGCGTGGTTCGGCCCGCGCCTCGCCGTCGTGCTCGGCGGCGTCGGCACGTGCGTCATCGTCCTGCTCTGGGCGGTGCTCTTCCCGGATCTCCGCGACGTCGATCGACTCGACGCCTGAGCCCCGCGCGTCGCTCTCCTGCTAGCGTTGCCGGCGGCCGCGCGTGGCTTCGTCGTCGAGCTCTTGCTGCGCGAGCGCTTCGGCCTCGGCCTCCGCGCGGGAGCCGGCGTCGACGCGAGGCCCACCGTACGCGCCGGCCTGCGGAGCGGACGCGGCGGCCCGGAGCTGCGCGGCGAGGAAGCGGTAGAAGACCGCCCCTTGATCGTCGATGTCGAGCGAGACGTGCTCCGGCTGCTCCTTCGCGAGCGAGGTGAGGAGCGCGTCCGCCTCCGCCACGCTCATCCCCATCGACTGCGAGACGTCGAGCGCCGTGAGGAGACCTCCACGGACGTTCGCGAGCGCGAACACGGCTTGCGTGCGGGCCGTCTTCTGCACGCGGGTCCCTTCGTCGGAGAGCTCCTTGCCGCTCCGGAGGAGGAGCCAGCCGACGAGCAGCGCGAGCGCGATGACGGGCACGCCGAGGAGGTAGGGCGCCGCGCTCGCGAAGCCCACGAGGGCGCCGCAGGTGCCGAGCGTGCCGAACCCGACGAGGAGACCGGCGACGAGCACGATCCAACCGATGGTCCGCGTCACGACCCCGCCGACCGCGGAGGTCCGCCCCGCGTGGTTGACGGAGTTCGACGAGAGCGGCATGCGTGGTGCACCGCAGGCGGTGCAAAAAGCGTTCACGCCGCGATAGACGACGGGAGCATGCTGGCGGCAACGGGGGCACACGTCGGACGTCATCGTCTTCGGACCAGCGTACGTCAAGCGTGAACGGCGGGCCGTTGGTTCATGGGACGAGCTTGTGCACGACGACCGGATCGGTCGGGTTGCCGCCCACGAGCTTGCGGGCCACGAAGACGACGTTGCCGCTCTCGGGCTCGTTCGACTGGAACGACGCCGAGTTCGCGTAGGTGCCGTACGGGCTCACGACGAGCGTGCCGACGCGATCGGCCGGCGCGACGACGGAGACCGGCGAACCGGGCGCGAGCGTCGCATGGCCCGCGAGATCGAGGAGCCCGGCCGCCGTGACGAGCGAGGGCATGGCCCCCTGCCCCGTCGCGCCGTCGAGCGCGACGATGACGCCGCCGGCCTTCGCGAAGGTGGAGAGGCTCGTGTTCCACGTGGCGCCCATCGAGGCGAGCGTCGCGGCGTTGCCGTCGCGTTGATCGTGGAGGAGGACGACGTCGAAGTTCTGCGCCAGCGTGGCGCTCGTCAGCGCGGCGGCGTCCTTGCGCACCGTGAACACGACGTTTCGGCCGAGCGCGGCGGCGTCGATGAGCGCCTTGACACGCTCGACCGCGGCGGCGCTCGCGAACTGCTCGTACGAGAGGATGCGGAGCGGATCGGAGCGCGGGATGAAGACCGCGTTCGTCAGGACTTTGGCCTGCGAGGACGACGATGCGGCGTTTTGGTAGTCATGGCCGATGACGACGATGTCTCCGGGGGTCGAGCCCTGACAGACGCCGCCCGAGCAGAGGTTCGACGGGCAAAATTTGCCGCAAACGCCGCAATTTTCGGGATCGGTTTGCGTGTCGACGCAGCGGCCGTGGCACGCGACGAGCGGCGCGGTGCAGGGCAAGCTGCACACGAACTGGCCCGAACCGTCGTCGAGGCACGCCGACGTCGGGGCCGAGCACACGACGCCGCACGCCCCGCACGCCGCCGGCGTCACGTAAGGAGGAGGTGGGCACGCGTCGCCGCCGTCGCCCGTGCTGCCGTCGCCCGTGCTGCCGTCGTCGGCGCTCCCATCGCGGACGCTGCTGTCGCGGAGACTCGCGTCCACCGTGTCGCCGTCGTCCGTCGCGCCGTCGAGCGAGCCGTCGGACGTGGCGCCGTCGTCACCGACGCAAACGCCGTCCTCGCACGCATCCCCCCCCGCGCAGGTGCCCTCGCAGCCGCCGCAACGTCGTGGCGCCGTGAGCGCGGACGCGCAGCGGCCATCGCACGCGACGTAGCCCGACGCGCACTCCCCGCCGAGGATGGCGTGATCCGCATTGCACGCCGGGAATCCGACGAACACGACGGCCGAGACGAACGCGAGCGCGGCGCCTCGGACGGCGCGGAGTCTTGCCTTCGACGAACGCGGCGCCATCGTCATCGCTCCTTCTCCCCGCCGGACTCGTCCACGGGACGGACGCCCGGACTCGTCGGCGTGAAGTTCACGGGCGCTTGTTCCCGAGCGCGCGTGATCCAGAACTCGACGCGGCGGTTCTTGCGCTCCGGCCCCGACGTCTGGACGACGAGGCGCGAGCGCCCGAACGCTTCGGCCTTCACGCGCGATGGATCGACGCCGTACCGGACGAGCAGCTTGCGCACGCTCTCGGCGCGATCCTTCGACAACGTCATGTTGTGGGCTTCGTCGCCCGTCGCGTCCGTGTGGCCCTCGATGCTGATCTCGAGGATGTCGGGCGTCGCCGAGATGAACTCCGCGAGCCTCTCGATGACGGGCCAGCTCGCGTGGCGGACGCGCGGGCTGTCGAGGTCGAAGAGGATCACGTCGTCGAGCATGATGCGATCGCGCTCGACGTGGATGCGCTCCTGCACCGGGCAGCCGTTCGTCTCCGGCCGGTCCGTGCGGACGCCTTTGATGTCCGGGCACGCGTCCTCGTCGTCGTACACCGTGTCCTGGTCCCGATCCGCGCGCGGGCAACCGTTCGTCTTCGGATCCTCCGTGCGGATCCCCGCGACGTCCGGGCACGCGTCTTCGTCGTCGTACACCGCGTCGCGATCCCGGTCGCCGCGCTCGGGGGTCTTTTCATCGACGCCGAGCCCGACGTGCACGCCGACGAAGAGGAGGCGCGCGTCTTCTGGCCGGAGGGAGTCGTTGGGTTCCACCGCCTGGACGTATTCGACGACCGGCCCGAGATCCCAACGGCTCGTGCGCGAGAGACGGAAATCCCACCCGACGGCCGCCGCGAACGCGAACCGGAAGAGCCGGCCGGTCTCGAGCGCGCCGGCCCCCGCCGAAGCCCAGGGGCCCGCGACGTCCGTGAATGGCCGCGCGCGAAGCCCCAAGGTCTCGTACATGGCGAGCCCCGTCGAGCGACGGGCGAAGGACGGATCGCGCGGCGCCTCGCCTTTCGAGAGGAACACGCCGCCGAGCTTGGCTTCGAACCCGAGCTTGGATCCCAGCGGGAGCTCGAGCGACGCCGTGCCGGCCCCGCCCCAACCGAATTCCCGATCTTGCGGCGACGTCACCGCGTGGGCGACGCCGAGCGTCGCGTGTGCCCGGAGATCGTCGGCGAACGCGGTACCGGCGCCAGCGACGAGCGTGAAGCCGAAGGCCCATCCGCTCGAAAGCACACGTCGCATCTCTCCTGCTCGCACGAAGGCAGAGTAGACGGTCGGGTTTGCCCGAGGAAAGGATTCGGCGGACCGACAGCGAAGGTCACCGAGCACACGGTCTCCACGGGTGTCATGCTATGGTCCGCGCACCGAAGATGGCACAACCTGCTCGTTCGAACGCCGCGTTGGCCGGCGAAACCCGCGTCCTCCTCCTCGAAAACGTCCACGCGAGCGCGCACGAGATCTTTCGGGCCGAAGGGTTCCACGTCGAAGCCATCCCGCGGGCCTTGTCGGAAGACGAGCTCGTCGAGAAGCTCTCGGGGCCGAACGGCTTCCACCTGATCGGCATCCGGAGCAAGACCCGGGTGACCGCGCGCGTGCTCGAGGCGGCCGAGAACCTCCTCGCCATCGGCGCCTTCTGCATCGGCACGAACCAGATCGACCTGGCCGCCGCGAAGCGCGCGGGCATCGCGGCCTTCAACGCGCCGTTCAGCAACACGCGAAGCGTCGCCGAGCTCGTCATCTGCGAGATCGTCATGCTCGCGCGTCAGCTCGGGGACCGCTCGCGCGAGGTGCACGCGGGGCAATGGCGGAAGATCGCGACCGGCTCCTACGAGGTGCGCGGCAAGACGCTCGGCATCGTCGGCTACGGCCACATCGGCTCGCAGGTGGGCGTGCTCGCGGAGGCGATGGGCCTGCGGGTCATTTCGTACGACGTGCGCCCCACGTTGCCGATGGGCAACAACAAGGCCGTCGATTCGCTCGAGACGCTCCTGCAGACCAGCGACTTCGTGACGCTGCACGTGCCCGAGACGCCGCAGACGAAGGGCATGATCGGGGCGGCCGAGATCGCGCACATGAAGGACGGCGCGTACCTCATCAACTTGAGCCGCGGGACGGTCGTGGACCTCGACGCGCTCGCGCAGGCGCTCACGTCGAAGAAGCTCGCGGGCGCCGCGATCGACGTCTACCCGAAGGAGCCGGAGAGCAACTCCGACGGCTTCGAGAGCGTCATGCGCGGCCTCTCGAACGTGGTGCTGACGCCGCACATCGGCGGCTCGACGCTCGAGGCCCAGGAGGCCATCGGCCGCGAGGTCGCGAACGTCCTCGCGCGCTTCTCGACGTCCGGCGCGTCGACCGGCGCCGTGAACTTCCCCGTCGTCGATCCCGCGCCGGTCAGCGGCGCGCACCGCGTGCTCAACGTCCACCGGAACGTCCCCGGCGTCCTCCGCGACATCAACCGGATCGTCTCCGATCGCAACGCGAACGTCATCGCGCAGCAGCTCGCGACCGATCCGGACGTCGGCTACCTCGTCATGGATCTCGACAAGGACGTCGCGAGCGACATCCGCGACGGCATCGCCGCGCTCGAGACCTCGATCAAGACGCGCATCCTTTACTAGCGAGGACTCGGCGGGCTCGTGCGAGGGAGCCTTCTCGAAGGGCGG
>JBGAHN010000021.1:0-50906 GCA_044226145.1 Labilithrix sp.
CTCCGCGCGCGGGTTCGTCGTGACGTCCACGAATGACGGCGGGAGTCACACCAAATCAATGGTCCCACTCGTGAGCCTGCGCGCGGCGGCCGGACGTCCGAAAGGTGGAGCGCGCGCACCGGAGCGCCTCGGTTGGATCGCCCTCGATCGAACGACGGCGCCTCCAGAAGGTCAATTCGTGGCGCAGGTGCGTGGCCAATCGATGGAACCGCGCATCCCGGACGGCGCGCTCGTCCTTTTCGGTCCGCCTGCTCCGGGATCGCTCGAAGGTCGCGTGTTCCTCCTCGAGCAACCGGAGCTCGCCGATCCGGCGCTCGGTGGTCCCTACGTCGTCAAGCGCATCGCGCGCATCGACGTGCAGCCGAATGGAACACGTCGCGTGACGCTTCGCTCGGACAATCGGGGGTTCGCCGATCGCGTCGTCGTCGTTCGTGGTGACGAGGAGCTCCGCGTCGTCGCGGAGGTCGTGCGGGTCCTGGCACGTGCAAAGAGGCGCCCGAAGGGCGAGCACTGATTTCGGACGGAGTCTGCGGGTGGACGTTCCAAAAAAGAAGCGTCCGTCGCCGTCGCATTTTTCGTCCCAATGACGTCCCAAGCGCTTCGGCTCCTTCGGTGGTGCGCTTCGTTTGGTCCTTCCGAGCGACTTTCGGGCTTCTCCCGCATCCTCGCCCCCCGCGGCCGCCTCCGCGCGGCTCCCCGGCCCTTCTCCACACCACCCCCGGAAGTCTGCTTGTCGGGCCGATTTCCTCCGTGGTATTCCTTTCGCCCCATGCGGAACTCGCTGCGCGTCATCCTCGCTACTGGTCTCGTCGTGTCTTCGTTCGCGGCGGCAGGTTGTGGAAACTCGGACGAGCCGTATCAGGCGGCGCCGGCCTGGTCGGGGCAGAAGCCGAACTTGCCCACGCCGCCGTCGCTCAGCTCGGCGCCGATCAAGGTGGGCGACGGGTACACGGTGGCCGGGGCGGCGCACCAGCTCCGCAGCCGCTACCACGACAAGGACGTGACGAAGGATCCGATCTCCATCGTGGGCTACATCGTCGCGGAGAACATCACCGACGCTCCGTCGTGCGCCATCCACAAGGAAGGCAAGAAGGACGCGGACGACTGCCAGTCGGAGATCCCGTCGTTCTGGATCGCGGACACGAAGGACGCGGCCAAGGACAAGCCGCGCATCCGCGTGCTCGGGTGGTCGAAGAACTTCGCCACGGTCTACGAGGCGATGCAGAAGTACAAGAACCTCAAAGAGGTGCGTGATCCGGCCAAGGATCTCGTGAAGGACGAGATCTGGGGCGTGGACGTCCCGTTCCCGCTCCCGGCCGTCGGCGCGAAGGTCAAGGTCACCGGCAAGTACGGCTACAGCTTCTCGAAGTCGTCGACGGGCATCGTCTCCGATCCCATCAACGGCACGCTGTCCTACGAGAAGGTCGAAGTGCTCGAGCCGGCGCCGGAGCCGGTCAAGTTCAAGAACCCGCCGGCGCGCTGAGCGCGTTCGGCGTCGCGGGGGCGCGTTCGTCGCGCGCCCGTGCTTCGAGGAGCTTCGTCAACGCGGCGCGCTCCGATTCCGAGAAGCCCTCCCTTGGCTGCGAAAGCCATCGGAGGGCTTCGCTCGTTCCGGCCGATCGGGCGAACGCCGCGTCTTCGTCGTGGTGGGTGACGAACGCGGTCGGCGCCGCGCCGGCGAGCTTTCGCTCCGCGGTGCGAAGGGCTCGGTCACGAAGCAGCGTCGTCGCGATCGCGGTCGCGTCCGGTCGACCCGCGAGCGCACGCGTCGCGCGACCGAGCACGCGGTCGACGTCGTCCGAAGGGAGCAGGGCGAGCGCGCGGAGGGCGAGCGTTCGTCCGGCGGCCGTCGCCGCCAGGCCGAGCGCGGGCGTCGTCCACGCGAACACCGGGCCGGGACGCGTCGCGGTCGCCAGATCGGTGAGCGGCGACTTCCCCAAGAACGACGTCACGACCTCGGTGAAGGCGGCGACGTCGAACGGCGCGTTCTGGAGCGGCAGATCCATGAGGGGGCGCTTCGTGGGGATTTGCTGCACGCGCCGGGCCTCGGGCCACGCGACGAGGCGCGCCGGGGGATCTTCGCCGAGGAACGTGCGGTGGCCCGTCCACCAATGAACGGCGACGTCCGTGCGCGTGATGGCGAACATGCGCGAGAAGCACGTGTGCCGCGAGAGTGCGTCGCGCGCGTTCGAAGGATCGGCCACGTGCTCGAGCGTGCGCGACGCGACGCGGAGGATCTGCGCGGGCCCGCTGCGACGGAACACGGCGTCGAACCCGGGATGGGTCGACTGGACGACGTCGTGGAGGATCGAGGCGAGCATCCATTCGTCGCCGGTCGGCGCGGGCGGCAACGTGTCGATGGGGACGAGACGCCGGGCGACGCGGACGCGGGCGAGCGCGACGCGCGAGGCGAGCTCCGTGTCCGCGGGGCTCATCCCTTCGCGGAGCACGAGCGCGTGTTTGCCGCCGACGGGCTTTCCGGGGACGAGCGCGCCGCCGAGGACGAGCGGCGCGAGGAAGGTCGAGAAGATCCGCTCTCCGATCGCGAGGGCGTCTCGGGCCATGCTAGGTGCCACCGTCGTTCGAAGGGGGAGGGAGGGCGAGCTCCGGAGGCGCCTCGGGCGGCGGCGCGACGCCGGCGAGTGCGAACGTCGGCAGCGGCTCGAGCCTCAGATCGATGGGCTCCACCTCGAGCGCGCGCGTGATGCTCTCGGCGACGACGGGCTCCCACGGCGTCGCTTCGAGCAGCGCCGTCTCGAGCGGCACGAACGCGCTCTCGTCGACGGCGAGCGCCCGCGCGTCGGCGTCGACGAACAAGAGATGGGCCGGCGGCGCGCCGAGCGAGCGGTAGAGCACGTCGGGCGAGATGGCCGGGGAGACCTCGTACCCCGCGGGGACGTAGAGCGACGGATGAACGGCGACGAAGAACGTGCCGAGCGGGATGGCCTCGATGCCGGCGTCCGATTGCAGGAACGCACCGCGCGGCGTGAGGGCGATGCGCGTCCGTTCGATCGTGCCGTGCGGCAGCGCGTAGGCGAGCCGGCGGAGGAGCGGCAGCGCGCGCGGTTCGACGAGGCTCGCGGTGACGTTCCGGAACGGCTTGAGCGAGGGGACGACGCGGAGCGGGACGCGCACGGGCTCGGGCAGGCGCGCGTGGGAGGCGGTGGCGTCGCGTTCGCTCGTCCGGAGCTCGACGCGGGCGAAGGCGCGCAAATCGCCCATCTGCGGGACGCGCTCGACGACCCAGGGCTCTTCGTCGCGCCCGCGGAGCAAGACGAGGCCGTTCGGATCGAAGACCGGGCACGCACGGAGCGCGACCGGGTGGCGGTAGCCGCTCTCGACGGCGACGCCCGGGCCCGCGGGGAGGAACGTGGTGATGCCGGGCGTCTTCGTCAGGAGCGCGCGCATGCGGCGCGGGAGCTCGGCGATGCGGAAGCCGTAGCGGCGGATGGGAGTGTCGTCGAAGGCGCTCGCGGCGGGCCATTCGAAGACGGCGACCTCCCCGTCGACGTGCGAGCGGACGAAATAGTGGATGAGCGCGGGGCCGATGCCTTGCTCGGCGACGACGATGCGCGGCCCGTCCTCTTCCGCGGTCTTCGGATCGACGTGCGGCATGAGCCGCAAGAGGAGCGCGCGGAGATCGACGGATTTCTCGACGTCGTAGATCTGCGTGAATTGCTGGTGGTAGAGCGCGTACGTCGCCTCCGTCGGGAGCAGGTTCGGTGCGTCGTAGCCGAAGGGCGAGGCCGCATCGCGGTACTGGACGAAGTGCCGGCTCGTGCCGGTGAAGACGAACCCGCCGACGAGGCGCGCCGTCTCCGTGACGCGGTCCATGCGGTCGCTCGATTCGGCCGCGAAGGACAGGGCGAGCTCACGCGTGCCGAGCTTGCTCTTCACGACGTGGATGTCGAGGCTCGGCATCAGATCTTCGAGCGAGCGCTCGCGGGTGTAGACGCTGAGCCAGGCGACGAGCCGATCGATCGTCGGCAAGAGCACGAGGCCCTTGGCGCCGAGTGCGACACCCTTGCCGTCGAGGCCGAGCCCCGGCGTGCGCAGGCGCGTTTGGTAGAGGGCGATTCGCTCGAGCATCGGCCCCTCGAGAATACACCGGACCACGACGTCGTGAATGCTTGCGGCGGCCTGCGGGGCGGTGGATAACGCGCGGCATGCGACGCACGCTCGTTTCCTCCGCCTTCGTTGCCGTTCCGCTCGTGCTTTGGGCCTGTGGGGAGTCGTCCCCGCCGCCGCAAACGCCAGCGCCGACGACCGCGGCCCCGTCCGCGACGACGACGCCTTCGTCCATCGTCGAGTCGTCCGGCGTCGACGCCACGGCGCTCGATCGAAGCGTGCCGCCGTGCGACGATTTCTACCAGTACGCGTGCGGAGGCTGGCTCAAGACCGCGCAGATCCCGTCCGACGAGGCGAGCTGGTCGCGCAGCTTCAACGGCATCCGCGAGCGCAACGAGGCGCTCTTGCGGGACATCCTCGAGGCGTACGCGCGGGGCGAAGGCACCGGCGATCCGTACGGCAAGGAGCTCGGTGACTTCTACGGCTCGTGCATGGACGAAGCCGGCATCGAGAAGGCGGGGATCGAGCCGCTCGCGCCGACGTGGAAGGCCATCGACGCCATCCACGATCCGACGTCGCTCACGAAGTTCCTCGGCAAGAGCGCGGCGGAGGGCTCGTCGTTCGTCTTCGATCTGTCCGCGGCGCAGGACTTCGGCGACGCCACGCAGGTCGTCGGGATGATCTGGCAGGGCGGGCTCGGCATGCCCGAGCGCGAGTACTACCTCGACGACACCGCGAAGATGAAGGAGCTCCGCGGCAAGTACGAGGCCCACGTCGCGGCGATGCTGAAGCTCGCGGGCGAGTCCGATGAGAAGGCGGCGGCCGCGGCGAAGGCGGTGCTCGCCGTCGAGACGGAGCTGGCGCGCGCGTGGATGTCGAAGGAAGACCGCCGCGAGCCGAAGAAGATCGACCACCGCGCGAGCCGCGCCGAGCTCTCGAAGGTCGCGCCCGGCATCGCGTGGGACGCGTGGCTCGAGGCGGCGAACGCCAAGGGCGTGACGAAGTTCAACGTCGGGCAGCCGGAGTTCATGAAGGCCGTCGGCAAGATGCTTGGCGGCAAGGTGTCGATCGCGGACTGGAAGTCGTACCTGCGCTGGCACGTCGTCGACGAAGCCTCCCAGCAGCTCCCGGCGCGCTTCGTCGACGAGCGCTACCGGTGGGCGAAGACCCTCGTGGGGGTCGAGGCGCCTCCGCCGCGCTGGAAGCGGTGCGTGCGCGCGATCGACGGCGCGATGGGCGAGGCGCTCGCGCGGCCGTTCGTCAAGAAGACCCTCGGCTCGGAGGGCAAGCAGACGGTCATCGACATGGTGCGCGCGATCGAGGCCGCGATGCACACGAACCTCGAGAAGCTCGCGTGGATGGACGACGCGACGAAGACGGCGGCGTACGACAAGCTCGGCAAGATCGCCAACAAGATCGCGTATCCCGATCAGTGGCGGAGCTACGAGGGATTGTCGATTTCGAAGGGTGAATACCTCGAGAACACGAAGCGCGCGGCGGCGTTCGAGTACCGTCGTCAATTGGCGAAGATCGGAAAGCCGGTCGATCGGGCCGAATGGCAAATGAGCCCGCCGACGGTGAATGCCTATTACGACGCGCAGCTCAACGAAATGGTCTTTCCGGCCGGGATCCTACAGCCGCCGTTCTATTCGAACAAGGCGTCGTCGCCCGTGAACTTCGGCGCCGTCGGCATGGTCATGGGCCACGAGCTCACGCACGGCTTCGACGACGAAGGGCGCCAGTTCGACGCGGCGGGCAACCTCCGCGATTGGTGGACGAAAGACGTCAACGCGGAGTTCGAGAAGCGCGCGGCGTGCGTGAAGAAGCAGTTCGACGACGCCGTCGTCCTCGGGGATCTGCACGTCAACGGGCAGCTCACGCTCGGCGAGAACATCGCCGATCTCGGCGGCATCAAGCTCGCGTACGCGGCGATGAAGACGAAGCAGGCGTCGAGCCCCGCCCCGTCCTCGGAGTTCTCGGCGGAGCAGCAGTTCTTCGTGAGCTTCGCGCAGGGGTGGTGCACGAAGATGCGCGACGAGAAGCTCCGGCACCTCGTCGCGACGAACCCGCATTCGCCGCCGAATCTGCGGGTCAACGCGCCGCTGTCGAACCTGCCGGAGTTCGCGGGCGCGTTCGCCTGCCAGCCGGGCGCGAAGATGGTTCGGAAGGACCGCTGCGAAGTCTGGTGAGGCGGAGCGGAGGCGCGAGCGACCCCGACGAGGTGGCTCGCGCCGAAGACGCGCCGCCTGGCGGTGCACACCGGCGCGCCCCCGGCGAACGCTTCAGGTGTGGATGACGGCTTCGATGTTGTGTCCGTCCGGATCGAGGACGAACGCGCCGTAGTAGTTCGGGTGGTATTCGGGGCGGACGCCGGGCTTGCCGTAGTCCTTCCCGCCCGCCGCGATGGCCGCCTCGTAGAACGCGTCCACCTCCGCGCGGCTCTTGGCGACGAACGCGACGTGGATGGGAGACGGGTTTTTGGCTTGTTCTTCGGTCTGGTATCCGCCCTTCGTTTGGCCGATCCAGAAATCCGGTTTTCCGTTCGCGCCGTATCCGCACATGGGGCCGAACTCCATGACGGCCGAAATGCCGAGCGGCGCGAGCGCGCGATCGTAGAAGGTCTTCGAGCGCGCGTAGTCGGTGACGTTGACGGTGATGTGATCGAGGACGGGCATGGGCTTCTCCGTGGGGCCTTCGGCGGTGGCGCGCCGTCTTCGATGCGGACGTCGCGGCGAGCCGTTTCGCTCGGGAGCTCGCGGCTCCTTCATGCCATGATCGCCGACGGGCGTCTCGTCAGACTTCCGCGACGTCGAGGACGCGAACCGCGCCAAGGACGGCCGCCGCGACGGTCTCCGTTCGAAGGACGAAGCGGCCGAGCGATGCGATCGCGAAGCCGCGCGCCTTCGCTTCTTCGACCTCGTCGTCGGTGAAGCCGCCCTCCGGGCCGATGGCGAACGCGAGGCCTTCAGACGCGGCGACGGCCGCGGGGAGCGTCGCGCCGAGGGGCGACGTCGCGCGGACGTCCAAGCAGTAGCGCGCGCTGCTCGCGGCCGCTGCGGCGTCGAGGGCCTCCGCCCAAGCGAGCACGCCTTCCACGACGGGCGGATCGGCGCGACCGCATTGCCGCGCCGCTTGCTCGGCGACGCGTCGGAAGCGGTCGAGCTTCGTTCGCGCGCGATCCGCGTCGGCTTTGACGACGCTTCGGGCCGTGCGCGCCAGAAAGACGTGCGTGGCGCCGAGCTCGGTCGCGTCGCGCACGACGGCGTCCACCTTCTCGCCCTTCGCGAGCGCGTAGACGAGCACGAGGTTCCGCTCGGCGACGACGCGCGCCGCCTGGAGCTCTCCGATGCGCGCGACCGCGGCCTCCGGATCGGCCTTCTCGAGCACGGCGTCGGCCTCGACGCGAGACTCCGGATCGAAGGCCCGGAACGTGCTTCCTTCGCGGAGCCGGAGGACGCGGCAAAGGTGGCGCGACGTCTCCTCGGAGAGCGTGCGGACTCCGGGGGCGAGGCGGACGATCGGCGCTCGGACGGTCACGCGCGCTCCCCGGGACGCCCTTCAGCGCGCTTTTCGGTACGCAAGGAGCACCCACTCGCCGGCGGACGGCGCCTCGAGCAGCTCGAGATCCGCGTACGCGTTCGCGACGTCGTCCTTTTGCCCGACGAGGATCCCCGAGAGGAAGAGCAGACCACCGGCGGCGACGTGCTTCTTCAAGTCATCGGCCATCGGGATCAGCACGCGGGCCTCGATGTTCGCGAGGACCACCGGGAAGTCGCCCGCGACGTCCACGAGATCCGTGGTGCTCGCGTCCACGCGGGTGGAGAGCTGGTTGCGCGCGGCGTTCTCGATGGTGACGTCGATGGCCTCTTGGTCGACGTCGACGCAGATGGCCCGCTCCGCCCCGAGCGCGATGGCCGATAGGCCGAGGATGCCGCTGCCGCACCCGACGTCGAGCACCGTTCGACCCGCGAGCTCGCCCGCGTGCTTCGCGATGGCTTGTGCGACCAGGCGCGTCGTCTCGTGGAGCCCGGTCCCGAACGCGCGCCCCGGCTCGAGCTCGAGGACACGTTCACCGTCGCGCGGCTCGTAGGGCTCCCACGGCGGCCGCACGACGAGGCCCGTCGCGATCGCGTACGGTTTGTAGTGCTCTTTCCACGCGTCGCGCCAGGCGTCGCCGACGACCTCTTCGTAGCGCGGCGACGTCTCGCTCGGCAGCTCGGCGAGCGCTTGCTCGGCGTCCTCGCGCGACGCGAACGACGCGACGAGCGTGATTTTCCCCTGCGCGCGGTTCTTCTGGAGCGTCGTCTCGTCACGCTCTTCGACGCCTTGGGCGCCGAGATCGAACAAGAGGGCGCTCATCGTGTCGACGTCCTCCTCGGACACGTCGAGGTGCACGAACGGATAACGAGGTTCGGTCATGATTCGCTCTCTTCTTTTCGGCGACGAATGGCCCGACGTTCAGCGCGACGATTGCCCGATGCCCACCGTGACGGTCGACGTGCCCGGGCCGCTCGGGGGCGGGCTCTCCGAGCCGCTCTTGAAGACGCCGGCGAGCGCGAGGCCGCCGACGATCGCCGCGGCCCCCAGGATGCCGCCGCCGATCGCGACCGGCAGGACCCAACCGCTCTTCGATTCGGGCACGGCGATCCGGAGCGGCGACGAGGCGTCTCCCCGCGACGTCACCAAGATCCCGGCGCCGTCGTACGCCTCGAAGTAGTAGTCGATGAGCGGCGGCTTCACGCTCGACCCAGGGACTTGCACGCGCACGGAGGGGCCCATGACGCGGGCCGCGGTCTTGGTGAAGGCGCCTTTGGTGCCCGCGCGGTAGTAGAGGTCGACTTTCTGGGTCCGCTTGCCGGGATCGTCGAGCCGCGCGCGGAGCTCGATCGTGTGCCCTTCTTCGGCGGACTCCGGGGAGATGTGCTTGAGCGTCACCGGCGATCGGCTCGGCGCCTCGGTGCCCGGCTTGCCTTCGGCGATCCACTTCTCGCGTGCGGCGGCGAAGAAGTCGCGAAAACGCGGCGATTCGGACGCGGGGAGCGCGTAGTCGGGTTCGAGGACGAGCAGCCCGCGGACCGCGCTCTCGGCCTCTTCCTTGCGATCGAGCGTGATGTAGTCGAGCGCGAGGAGGCGCAGGATTTCGATCTTCTCTTCTTTCGTGTTGCCGGGACGGACGAGCGCGCCGGAGAGCGTCTGGATCGACTCTTCGTAGCGTTGGTCGTCGAAGAGGTCGCGTCCCTTCGCGGTGAGATCGGCGGTGGTCCCGGACTTCGGCGCGGCGGGGGACTCGTGCCCGTCGTCCTTCGGCGCGTACAAATCCGCTTTCGGATCCGCGAACGCGGGAGATGCGACGCCGAGCGTGTGCAGGCACGCCAGGAGGGAGAGGCACGTTCCGAGGTTTCGTCGCATGACGGGGGGAGATTACTACGTCGCGGGCGCCGAGGCGTCCAGCCGCGGCGCGAACCCCTCGGGCTGCCACCAGATCTTCCGGGCCGGCTCCGAGACGAGCAGCGCGCGCCTCGCGGCGGGGGAACGGGGGACTTTCTGGCCCTTGCCGAGCACCAAAGCCGTGAGTTTTCCGCCGTAAACGCACCCCGTGTCGAGCCCCGTGGCCCACGGGTGGAGCTGCAGACCGGGCGCCGCGTTGTGCCCGAAGACGACGTGGGGAGGCCCCTGCCAGCACGTCCCCCAAAGCACGTGGGCGGCCCGCGAGGGCATGCGGTCGTCGAAATCCGCCGTCAGCTTTCGAGGGTGGCTCGATCCCGCGGCCGGTCGCTTCGAGGTTCCCCGGGAGGGCCGGGGGGAGACCGTCGCGTCGGCGCGCACCGTGCGGATGCGCAGGAGGACCTCGGGGCGCTGGTGGTCGAGCGGGATCCCGGGCAAGACGCCGGCGTGCACGACGGTCACCCCGTGGCTCTCGAGGTCGACGCGGACGGGCGACGTGGCGAGCAGCGTCCAGTCGACCGGCCGTAGCGCCTCGGCGAGATCGCGGTGCAGCTTCCCGATCGGCGGCGGCGCGTGGGGCGGGCGACGCGCGAGATCCTTTCCGCGCGGCGTGTTCGGCGTCGTCGCCTTCGCGAGCGCCGGGCCGGGGGGCGCTCGAAACTTCCAATCGAGCAGCTTCTGCTCGTGGTTGCCTCGCACCAAGATCGCGCCCGTCCGGCGTACGACGTCGAGCACGCCGAGCGAGTCCGGCCCGCGCGCGACGACGTCGCCGACGAACACGAGCCGGTCGCCGCTCGCGAACGCGACGCGGTCGAGCAACGCGTCGAGCTCGTCACGGCATCCGTGCACGTCACCGACGATGATGGTCCGTCCGGAAGGTTCGTGCATGGTTCGTCGTCGCTCGCGCGCGTCGGCGCGTCCGAGGGGGAACGCGTCGGTCAGAGCCGCCACATCTTCTCGTCGTCCAGGCGCGCCCGCTTCGGGATCACCACGAGGCCGTTCTCGGTCACGAAGAAGCGCTTCCGGTCCGCCTCCAAATCGAAGCCCACTTCGACGCCGGCGGGGACCTCGACGTCCTTGTCGATGATGCACCGGCGGAGCTTGGCGTGGCGCCCCACGCGGACGCGCTCGAACAAGACGCTCTCTTCGATCTCGCTGAAGGAGTTGACGCGGCAGCCGACGGACAGAACGCTCCGGTGGATGCGCGCGCCGGAGACGATGCACCCGTGGCTGACCATCGAGTCCGTCGCGATGCCGACGCGTGCGTTCGCTTCGTCACGGAACACGAATTTGGCCGGCGGATCGTGGGTGTGGCCGGTTCGAATGGGCCAGCGCTCGTTGTAGAGGTTGAACAACGGATGAATCTCGATGAGATCCATCTGCGCTTCCCAATAGGCCTCGATCGTCCCGATGTCGCGCCAATACCCGTGCGCGCGCTCCTCTTCGCCCGGGACTTCGTTCTTGCCGAAGTCGTACGCGTAGACGTCTTGTCCGCTCTCCACCATGCGCGGGAGGATGTCGTGGCCGAAGTCGTGTTTGCTGGTTTCGACGTTCGCGTCTTCGTGAATCTCGCGGATCAAATCCGACGTTCGAAACACGTAATTGCCCATCGACGCGAGGCACATGTCGTCCGAGCCCGGCATCGTGGGGGGATTCTTCACCTTTTCGTGGAACTTCACGATGCGCCCGCCATCGTCGATCTCGAGGACGCCGAACGAGCTCGCCTCGGCGCGCGGCACGGGGATGGCCGCGACCGTCGCCGCGGCGTTCGTCGCGACGTGCGCTTGGATCATCTGACGCACGTCCATCTTGTAGACGTGGTCGCCGCCGAAGATGCACACCATGTCGGGGCGCTCGTCGGAGATGACGTGCTGGCATTGGAAGACGGCGTCGGCCGAGCCCTTGAACCAGGAGAGCCCCGTCCGCTGCTGCGCGGGGATCGTCTCGATGTACTGATCGAGCAGCGGCGAGAGTCGCCAGACGCGCGCGATGTGCTCTTCGAGCGATGCGCTCTTGTATTGGGTCAGGACCTTGATGCGCGACAGGCCCGAGTTGACGAAGTTCGAGAGGACGATGTCGACGATGCGGTAGCGCCCCGCGAACGGAACGGCGGGCTTCGCGCGGTGGATCGTCAGCGGGTAAAGTCGCTTTCCTTCGCCTCCCGCGAGGATCATGACGAGGATTCGGTTCGGATCGAAGCTCACGCCTGGCGCCGACATCGGAGGAACGAGGATAGGCGAACTGCCCTTCGTGGGATGTAGAATGTGGTCGTGACGCACCGTTCTTCGTCGCCTCCGTCTTCGCCGCCGGGACATTCGGACGCGCCGGTCCCGGAGCTCGGCTCGGCCGCGATGGTCCTCGATGCCGCGGCGGCGAGCTTGCGCCGCGGGGTGCGAGGGGCGATGGCGACGGTCCTCGAGCGGCACGGTTCGGCGCCGGGGACGCCCGGGCAGAAGCTCTTCCTCGGCGCGGACGGTACGTGCGTCGGGACGGTCGGCGGCGGCGCCATCGAGCGCGAGGTCCTCTCGGCGCTCCGCGGGATCTTGGACGACGAGGGAGCCAAGCACGACGTCCGCGAATTCAAGCTCGGGCCGGAGCTCGGCATGTGTTGCGGCGGGCGGCTCCGCGTCCTCGTCGAGCCCATGGCCGCGCTCGTGCCGTGCCTCGTCGTCGGCGGGGGCCACGTCGCGACGGCCACGGCGCCGCTCCTCGCGAAGGTCGGCTTCGCGGTCACCGTCGTCGACGCTCGCGACGCGTGGGGCGAAGAGGGGCGCATCCCCGGGGTGCGCTGCGTCACGGGCGAGTTCGACGAGGTCGGCGCGACCGTCGATCCGCGCGGCGCGTGCCTCGTCATGACGCACGATCATCAGCTCGATCAGCGCGTCGTCGAGTGGGCGCTTCGGCGAGGGTTTGCGTACGTCGGCGGCGTCGGCAGCCGCGCCAAGGCCGAACGAACCCGCCAGCGCCTCGAAGCGAAAGGCTTCTCCGAGGCCGATCGCGCGCGGATCCGCATGCCCATCGGGGTCGACGTCGGCGCGCGGCTGCCCGACGAGATCGCCGTCGCGATCGCCGCCGAAATGATCGCGTGGAACAAGCGAAGATCGTGAGCGACCGGCGCCTCCGGGGGTATCATCCCGGGCATGTCGGCGCCGTTCGTCTCCGAGTTCTCGTTCGTCCTCAACGGCCAGGTCGTTCGCGCCTCGGGAAACTCGAACCGTTCGCTCCTCGCGCA
Organism: Labilithrix sp.; assembly: GCA_044226145.1. Classification (GTDB taxonomy): domain Bacteria; phylum Myxococcota_A; class Polyangia; order Polyangiales; family Polyangiaceae; genus Labilithrix. The sequence continues at coordinate 12,746 of JBGAHN010000021.1, forward strand.
CCTGCGCGGCAGCGGATGCACGGGGAGCAAAGAAGGGTGCGCGGAGGGCGATTGCGGCGCGTGCACGGTGGCGCTCGTCGAGACGAACGCGCACGGTGAGCGGACGTACCGCGCGATCAACAGTTGCATCACGCTCCTGCCGATGGTGGCGGGGCGCGAGATCGTGACGGTCGAAGGCGTCGCGTTCCCGGACGGGCTCCACCCCGTGCAGCAGGCGATGGTGGAGCGCTACGGCTCGCAGTGCGGCTACTGCACGCCGGGCTTCGTCGTGTCGATGTTCGAGGCGTATTACCGCGATGATCTCGGCGAGGGGGTGCACCGGAAATCCCGCGTCGGCGACCAGCTCTCGGGCAACCTTTGCCGCTGCACGGGGTACCGGCCCATCCGCGAGGCGATGCTCGACGCGCTCGACGCGCTCGACGCGCGGGCGCGCGAAACGTCGGCGTCATCGGCGTCATCGGCGTCATCGGCGGCGCCATCGTCGTTGCCGGCGAAGGACGATCTGTTCCAGCTCCGCCTCCGCAAACACGACGGCGTCGTGCCGGAGCTCCGCTACCGCGCCGAGGGCACGAGCTTCCTGCGGCCGACGTCGCTCGCCGAGCTCCTTCGCCTCAAGGCCGAGCACGGCGCCGGCATCGAGCTCGTGGGCGGGGCGACGGAGATCGGCGTCTACGTCAACAAGCAGCATCGGTCGTTCCCGAATTTGCTCTCGACCGAGGGCGTCGCCGAGCTCCGCATCGTCGAGAAGGGCGACGCGCATTGGACGGTGGGCGGCGCGGCGACGCTCACGACGCTCGAAGAGGCCTTGTCGGGCGAGCACCCGATGATCGACAAGATGCTCGCGGTCTTCGCGTCGCGTCAGATCCGTAGCCGCGCGACCCTCGCGGGGAACCTCGTGACGGCCTCGCCGATCGGCGACATGGCGCCGGTGCTGCTCGCCCTCGATGCGTCGATCGTCCTCGAGAGCGTGCGCGGCGCCCGCACGATGCCGCTGTCGGAGTTCTTCCTCGGCTACCGGAAAACGGCGCTCGCGCCCGACGAGATCGTCCGCGCCGTCCTCCTCCCGCGCCACCATCCCCCCGTGAGCGGCGTGGTGCGGCTCGCCGATTCGTTCAAGGTCAGCAAACGTCGCGAGCTCGACATCAGCATCGCGGCCGCGGCGTTCGTCGTCGAGCACGACGCGAAGGGGATCGTGACGCACGCGCGCCTCGGCTATGGCGGCGTGGCGGCGACGCCTTCGCGCGCGACGAAGACCGAGGCGTTCCTCGTCGGGAAGTCATGGAACGAAGCCACGCTCGAGGGCGCGCTCGCCGTACTCGCCGAGGAGTTCGCGCCCATCGCCGATCACCGCTCCGGTGACGTGTTCCGACGCCGCCTCGTCACGGGGCTCTTCGAGAAATTCTTCCGCGGCGACGCGAGCGACGCGCAAGACCGTCCGCTCGTGTTCGAGCTTTCGGGGGTGAACGCGTCCGAAGAGCTCGACGCCGTGAGCGGGCATCGGCGCGCGAAGAAGGACGGGCGCGGCCTCTCGCACGAGAGCGCCGTGGGCCACGTGACCGGAGGCGCGCTCTACGTCGACGACGTGGCGCACCGCCGCGAGATGCTTGAAGCATGGCCGGTCATGAGCCCGCACGCGTGCGCCCGCGTCGTGTCGATCGACACGAGCGCCGCCCTCGGGGAGCCGGGCGTCGTAGGCATCCTCACGGCCAAGGACGTGCCCGGCGTCAACGACATCGGCGCCGTTCGTCACGACGAGCCGCTCTTCGCCGACGGCGACGTTCGCTACCACGGTCAGATCGTCGCCCTCGTGGTGGGGACCTCGTACGAAGCGTGCCGCCTCGCCGCCGCGAAGGTCCAGGTCGTCTACGAGCCGCTCCCCGCCGTCCTCGGCGCGAAAGACGCCGTGGCGAAGAAGAGCTTCCACACGCAGCCTCACGTCATCGCGCGCGGGGACGCCGCCGCGGAGCTCGCGCGGGCGCCGCACCGCCTCGAAGGCGAGATCGAAGTCGGCGGGCAGGAGCATTTCTACCTCGAATCCCAGGCGGCCTGGGCCGAGGTCGGCGAGGACGGCGAAGTCTTCGTCGCGTCGTCGACCCAGCATCCGTCCGAGGTCCAGGCCGTCGTCTCGCACGTGCTCGACTTGCCGCGGAGCAAAGTGACGATCCAATCGCCGCGCATGGGCGGCGGATTTGGAGGCAAAGAAACGCAGGGCAACGCGTACGCGGCCTATGCGGCGCTGGCCTCGCGGAAGACGAAGCGCCCCGTTCGGATCCAGCTCGATCGCGATTTGGACATGACGCTGACGGGCAAGCGGCACCCGTTCTACGCGACGTACGACGTCGGTTTCGACGACGAAGGGCGCGTCCGCGCGATTCGCGTGCACCTCTACGCGGACGGCGGCTATGCGCTCGATTTGTCGGAATCGATTTGCGATCGAGGCCTCTTCCACCTCGACAATTCGTATTACCTGCCGGCCGTTCATTTCGAAGGACGCGTGCTCAAGACGAACGTGGTTTCGCACACGGCATTTCGCGGATTCGGCGGCCCGCAAGGCATGGTCGTCATCGAGGAGATCCTCGACCGCGTGGCGCGTCGCCTCGGCCTCGCGCCGGAGATCGTGCGCGAACGGAACCTCTACCGCGGTGAAGGCGAGACGAACACGACCCACTACGGGCAAGATCTCGGCGAGCCGCGCATCGAACGGATCTGGTCGTCGCTCTTCGAGAGCTCGCGTTTCACCGAGCGCCGCGCGGAGATCGAGGCCTTCAACGCGAAGAGTCCTTTCATCAAGCGTGGGATCGCCATCACGCCGGTGAAATTCGGTATTTCGTTCACGGCCACGTTCTTGAATCAGGCGGGCGCGCTCGTCCTCATCTACCGCGACGGCACGATCCAGGTGAACCACGGCGGAACGGAAATGGGGCAGGGCCTCTATACGAAAATCCGAGGCATCGCGATGCGCGAGCTCGGCGTGTCGGAGGAGCGCATTCGCGTCATGCGGACGCAGACCGACAAGGTGCCCAACACGTCCGCGACGGCGGCGTCGAGCGGCTCGGACCTCAACGGGCAGGCGGTCCGCGTGGCCTGCGAAATGCTCCGTGAACGCCTCGCGCCCGTCGCGGCCGATCTCATCGGCGCCGAGGGCGGCGTGACCGTCCCGGAGAGCGCGGTCCTTTTTGCGGACGACGTGGCCTTCGCGCCCCAAGTCCCCGGGACGCGCGTGCCGTTCGCGCGCGTGGTCGAGCAAGCCTATTTCAAACAGGTTTCGCTCTCGGCGACCGGGTTCTATCGAACGCCGGGAATTGGATACGATCGCTCGAAGGGACGGGGAAAACCGTTTTACTATTTCGCTTACGGCGCCGCGGTGAGCGAAGTCGAGGTCGACGGCTATTCCGGAATGAAGCGCGTCCTGTCCGTGGACATCCTCCACGACGTCGGCGAGTCGCTCAACCCGGGGGTCGACCGCGGACAGATCGAAGGCGGCTTCGTCCAGGGCATGGGATGGCTCACGGGCGAGGAGCTCCGGTGGAACGGGGAGGGACGTCTCCTCACGCACTCCGCGAGCACGTACCAGATCCCGGCCATCGGCGACGCGCCCGCGCGCATGAACGTCCAGCTCTTGCCGAACGCCAGCCAAGACGGCGTCATCCACGGCAGCAAGGCCGTCGGCGAGCCCCCCCTCATGCTCGCGATCAGCGTGCGCGAAGCGCTGCGCGACGCGGTCCGTGCGTTCGGCGGCGATCCGGCGACGGGCGACGTTTGGCTGGCTTGTCCCGCCACCCACGAGGCCATCCTCGCGGCCATCGAGCTCCGTCGGGCGGCGTCGGCTTCGCCCTCGGCGCGCGCGGCCGAGTAGCTCGTGCCACGTCAAAGCGAAATGACGTGAGTAGGGGGAGGTGCGAGGTCATGGTTTGGCATGGACCGAACGCGTCTCCCGATGATTCTCGTCTCTGCCTCGTTGTTCGCGGCCGTTCCGGCCTGTTCCCCGGAGGGCGCCGACGATCGCGTGGTCGCGGCCGACGAAGTCAACTCCGGCGCCAGCGTCTTCCTGAATGACGTCTCCGTCCTGTTTCCGATGCCGAAGGGCTCGGAGGCGGATCTCCTCCTGGGGGCGAATTCCGCCGGTGGGAAAGGGGAGCTCCTCCCGCAGGCGGCGTTCGACGAGATCCCCCCGCTCGTCGTCGGTGACGGCGCGACGCGCGACGACCTCCGCGTCGTCGGCCTGCGCATCGATCCGTGCTTTCCCGGCCTCGGCGTCGAGGATCCCGCGGGATGCTTGAACCAAATCCGACTCGTCCTCCAGCCGGTGCTCACGAACGGCCCGGACACGCCCCTCGCGGCGCAAGACGCCTCTGTGCATGCATTCTACACGATGTCGCGCGAGGAGTTCGTCGCGATGGTCCACGAGATCGTGGCGGCGAAGCACGGCGCGACCGACTCCACACGCACGCCGCTCGGCCCGAACCCCCTCATCGTGGAACAAGGGCTCTCCGGTCCGTTCGCGACGAAGCTGAAGGAGATCGTCCTCGCGCGCGCCGGCAAGGAGAGCCTGACGCGCGTGACGTTCATGACGCGCGAACCGGCGCGGCTCTCGATGTGGAAGTTCGGTGGATTCGACGTCCGGGACGGCGTGCTCACGAAGCTGAAGATCGCCTCGCTCGAGGACACGACCGAGCAGACGTTCTCGATGCTCCTCGACAACGGGACGGCGATCCCGGCGCCCCAGCACGAGGACGACCTCTCGCTCTTGTTCCGCGCGTCCGAAGCGAGCAACGCGTCGACCGAGGCGCTCACGAAGGCGTACACCGCCGCCCTGAAGATTCAGAACCCGGCCCGGCACTCCCCGGACACCATCGACTGCGTGAGCTGCCACACGGCGACGGCGGCGAGCATCTGGTCCGAGAAGAACAAAGGCTTCACGTCGGAGGGCAACCCCGACGCGTTCACGACGTCGTGGAACGTCGCGCTCACGAACGCCCCGGCGGTCGAACGCCGCGACAACCTCCACGCGTTCGGCTACCTCGGGGCCGATCCCTCCGTGAACCAGCGCGTGGCGAACGAGAGCGCCCTCGTCGCCGACTACGTCAACACGAAGATCCTCGGCTCGCGCTGAGCGGGAGGCGAAGGCAACCCGCTACAGGCTGCGCGCGAAATCGGACGTCGCCGCCGAGCGAGGTTCGGAGGTCGTCGGCGTTCCCATCACGGCAGGCCTGCCCGGCACGGAGGGTGGGGCGGGCGCCGCGGTTTTTGCGGGAGAGGGGCGCTGCGTGGTCGGCTTCGCTCCTGGCGTGCCGTCGAGACCCTCGGAGGGAAGGCTCGAAGGAGCCGGCGCCGAAGTGGCGATGGAGGATGGGCTCGTCGCGTGAACGGCGTCGCGCTCGACGAGCGCGCTCGTGGCGCTTCGGGGAGGCGGCGAGGATGGATCGCGCGGAGAGCTCGTCGGAGGAACGCGAAGGGCCGCTGCGGGATCGTGCTCGCTCGCGGCGCGGCCGTCGTTCGCGGCCGTCCGCATCTTCAGCCAGACGTACACGCCCATGCCGAGGATGATGGCGAACGTCGTCGCGAGGACGATGGCGACGCGCGTGCGAAAGTGGTTCGGAACGCGGATGGCGTGCACCGGACGAATGACCATCCGGCCGCCGACGGCGCCGGGCGACGGTGTTCGCGTGACCTCGCGGCCGGCGTAGTGGTCCACGAAATCGCGTGCGCTGCCGGTCCGCTTCTTGGGGCTCCGCCCGGGTCGGTCGAACCCCGCGAGCAGCTCTTCGGCCTCGCGGCGCTCCTGATCGTGCGCGGCTTCGAGCACGTGGATGGGAGGAATTTCTTCCGGTGTCGTCGCGGAGCTGGATGGACGATGCACGACGTGCGTCCGCGTCGGCTCCGCGTTCTCCGTCGGGGATCGTGCTCCGGGCTTCGACATCGGCCGGCGCCGATTATAGCTCGCGCGCGAAGCCGGTATCTCCGGAGACGGCTTTTTTCGTGGCCGGTGTGGCTGCGGGCGTTTTCGGCGCCCCCGGGCCTTTGGCCTTCCCGGCGGGCTTCTTCGTGGTCGCCGCCGTCGCTGCCGTGGGGGCGGCGCCGGCCTTCGGGGCGAGGGCGGACGACGTCGTGGGGGAGGACGGCCCCGTTGCCGCAGCGGTCCCGAGAGCGGCACCGGTCGAAGCGCCGCCTTCGTTCGAAGGCCGAGGGCTCGTGGTGGTCGGTCGAGCGACCGGCTCGGCCTCTTTCGGCGTCGGTCCGGTCGTCGTGTGTCCGGTCGCTTCGAGCGCGGTTTCGACCTTCGCCGCCGCGCCCGCCGCCGGACCATCCGCGCCTTTTCGGAGGACGAAGAAGGAGGCCGCCCCCAAGAGCGCCACGGCCCCGAGCGCGAGCCACGCACCGACGCGCCCCGTCGGAGCGCGCGCCGACGGCCGCGAATCGGACTCTTGCGTCGCGAAGGTGTCGTTGAGGACCACGGCCTCTTCGCGCGACGAGCGGCGCGGGTCGTTCGGTTTGCTTGGCAGGGCCGGGCGCGCGACGGTCTCTTCGCGCAGGGCGAGGCCTTCGAGCAAATCGTCTTCACCGGCGGGCGGGGAGTCGCTCCCCTCTCCGAGCCCGCGGATCGTCCCGCCGCGATGGAGCTTCGACGGCCGCGCGCCGCCCATCTTGAAGCTGCCGGACGGCGGCATCGGCGCGACCTGGCTCACGTGCGTGAGCACACGCGCGAGCGGCCCTTCCATCGTCGCGTCGTTCGGATCGCTCCCGTCCGTCGCCCATTGCAGCTCGAAGAGCCGTTCGGCGAAGGCGTAGGCGTCGCGCGGTCGCTTTTCGGGATCCTTCGACAGCGCCGACGCGATGAGCTCGACGACGGACGCCGGCACCCACGGCGCGAACTTCGACACGGGCTCGGGGATCTCGTTCAGATGCGCGAGCGAAAGGCTCGTGCCCGTCTGGTACTGCTCGAACGGACCGACGCCGGCGAGCATCTCGTAGAGCACGAGGCCGACGGCGTAGAGATCGGTCGCGGGCGTCGCGCGCTCCCCGCGGATTTGCTCGGGCGCCGCGTAGCTCCACGTGCCGACGAACGTCCCGTCGTGCTGCCGGTTCGCGAGCGCGACGACGCCGAAGTCGATCAGCTTGACGACCGGATCGCCGTGCTTCGGCGAGTGGAGGAAGATGTTCTCCGGCTTGATGTCGCGGTGCACGACCATGACGTCGTGCGTGTGCGCGGCGTGGAGCGCCTCGAGCAGCTGCCGCGTGATCTCGAAGGCGACGCGCGGTGGGATCCGGCGAATCGTCGAGAGCACGTCGCGCACGGTCTGCCCTTGGAGCAGCTCCATGACGTAGAAGGGCGTGCCGTCGGCCGTCGTGTCGTAATCGAACACGCGCACGATGTTCGGGTGGTCGAGCTGCGCGAGCACGCGCACTTCGTCGAGGAACCGCGAACGAAACTCGACGTGCCCCGTGAGCTCGGCGCCCATCAGCTTGAGGACGCAGTGGATCTCCGGTGGCTTGACCACCTGGTAGACGACCCCCATACCTCCGACGCCGAGCTGCTTGACGATCCGATACTTCGTTCCGGGAAGAACGTCGGAAGGCCGGTACTCCGGGCCGCGTGCAGGCATCGTTTCCATCGTCGCTCGCCCGCGCTCGCCCGTCCACTCTTTCCGCGGCTTTTTGCGACGATAGCGGCTGCTATCGGTCGGTCGCTCGGTCAGTCGCCCGCCCGCCCGCTCGGTTCGTGTGGCACGCGCGGCTCGTCAGGTCTGCCTCGTCAGGTCTGCCTGACCCGCGCGGCTTCGTGTGGCCGCTGCAGCCGCGATCCCATATGCTTCCAAATGGCCGTGTTTCCTATGGATTTCTTGCGTTCGAAGAGGCTTCGATGAGGTTTGGATTCATCCTCGGGACCCTGACGATGGTCGCGGCGTTCGTCGCGTGTGGCACGTCGTCGAACGACGACCGCGGTCCGTCGAACCAAAACGGACCGTCGCCCTCGTCGTCGAATCCGGGGCCTGGGCAGGACACCGACGGTGGACCGCCCGGCGCGCCTTCGGGCGATCCGGACGGATCGGCGGAGGACCCCGACGGAGGAGGCGAGCCGCCGGAGGCCGACGACGAGCCGATTCCGACGTTCGGCGAACCGATCACGGTGAAGGACGCCGACTACGACAAATGGGTTTGGGTCGATGTCCCGACGATGGTTTGCGGAGACAACTCGCCGGCCGGCGTGGGGGTTCGGTTCACGAAGCGCTCGCGCAATCTGGTCGTCTGGTTCCAAGGGAACGGCGCCTGCTACGACGCCGTGAGCTGCTACGCCAGCCGCGACATGCTGGTCGGCATGGGGAACACGCCCGAGAAGAAATTGAAGCACCTTTTCTGGGACGGCGGCGACAACAACCAGGCCGGCCTCTTCGACTCGAACGATCCCCAGAACCCGTTCCGCGACGACAACTTCGTCGTCCTCCCGCACTGTTCGGTGGACGGACATTCGGCGGACAAGGACTCCGATTACATCGTTCAGAAACCCTATCAACACGGGTATCGAAACGCGACGGAGGCCCTGAAACGAATCGTCCCGACCTTCCAAGACGCCACGCGCATCGTCATCGCCGGATTCAGCGCCGGCGGTATCGGGACGTCGGCGAATTATCACAAGTTCGCCAAAGCGTTCGAGAGCCTCGGGCACGATCCGCCGTTCATGATCAACGACTCCGGACCGCTCCTCCGCAAGCCGTACCTCGGCGACGGCGCGATCCAGACGCTCGGGAAGAATTGGGGCCACGCCGACACCATCTACAAGTGGTGCGCGTCCTGCCAAACGAAGGGGTACAACGAAAGCTACCGGCGCATCGCCCAGCTCCACCCCGGCGTCCGCATCGCGCAGATCTCGGCGTACGACGACTCCGTCTCGGCGGGCCTTTATTCGGCGTTGAATCTCAGTCCCGGAGGCTTCACCAACATGAAGCCCGGATTGCTCGATCTCGCGAAATGGTTCCAATCCTACGAAACGACCTACGCGCCATCCAAGACACGGGTGTACCTCTATCCCGGGACGGATCACGGGATCATCAGCCGAGGTCCGCTCAAGAATCATCCGGATTTCCTGAAGTTCTTGAACGACCAATTGAGCGGCTCGCCCGATTGGGCCGACATCGTCAAATAGAACCATGGGCGTACGGCCGGGTCCCGACGGGGGGCCTCGTTCGGGCCGCGAAGGCCATGTCGTCTCGACAACACCTTTTCGCTGGAGTGCATCGATGGCGTACACGAGAACGTTCGGTTTGGTTTTTCGGTACCTCGCTCTCGCCTCGCTCGGTGTCGCGTGTAGTTCCCCCGATAACGGAGACATCGACGACCTGCGCCGTCCGGCGCCGTCACCGGACAAGGGCGACGCCTCCACCGGAACGCCGTCCACGCCAGGGACCACGCCGCCCCCTTCGGACACCGAGGACGGCGGCGCTCCACCGCCTTCGGACGACGACGGGGGCGCGCCCACGCCGAGTCCGAAGCCGCTCGTCGTGAAGAAGATCAAGGTCCTCACGGGCACCAAGACCAGCTCCGGGAAGTTCGGTGTCGGAGGAACGGACCTCGGCGTTCCCATTCGACAGCCGAACGGGAAAATCGCGTTCATCTTCGGCGATACGTTCGAAGCGGACGGCACGGGCGGCTCCGGATGGCGAGCCCCCGTCCTCTTGCGATCCGAGCCCGGCGACCTCGATCAAGGAATCACGTTCACGAGCGCCGCGGGGGGGAACTATGCCAAACAGATCCTCTCGTATTCGCACGCCGGAAAAGAGACGTGGTTGCCGTCGGACGCGATGACGATCGGCAACACGATGTACCTCCAATTCATGGCGAACAAGCCGTTCGGGACCGTCATGTATTCGCAGATCGCGTCGTCGACCGACAACGGCGAGACGTGGAAGCCCGTCGCCTCGGCGAAATGGGACGGAACGTTCTTGAACGGCCTGTTCCAACTCTGGACGTGGGAACGCGGTGACGACGGCTACATCTACGTCATGTCGACCAAGTTCGACCGCAAACAACAGCTCCTCCTGCATCGTGTCCTGGAGAGCAAATTCCTCGACAAAACGGTGTATGAGCCGTGGGGATACAAGGACGGGAAATGGGGCTGGGGAAATGCCCCGACGCCCATCCTCGACGGCAAGTTCGGCGAGATGTGCCTGCGGAGGCTCGGCGGCAAATGGGTCCTCGCGTGGTTCAACGCGAGCCAATACAACATCACCGTCAAGGTCTTCGACACGCCGACGTCGAACCTCCACGAGGCCAAGACGTTCGTCCCCATCAACGGTGGCACTTGGGGGGCCGAAGACGACACGCACGTCGCGCAGCTCTACGGCGGATACATCCACCCCGAATCGACGCTCGACGACGTGACGCTCATCGTCTCGCAATGGAATACCGAGGCGAATACTTCGTATCACGCCATGCAATTCAACGTTCGCGGGCTCGACCAATAGACGAACCCGACCATCGACGAATCCTCGTCGACGGACCGGCGCTCGCGGCGTTCATTCGTGCGCGAGGAACTTCTCGATCGCCGAGGCGAGGCCGATGACGAACAACGTGTCACCTTCTTCGACCGCGTAGTCTTTCCCGGGGACCACGAGAGCTTTCCTCTTGGACGAGGTATCGGCGGCGCGGAGGTACCCGAGGACGGAAATCTCGAAGCGTCGAGGGAGATCGAGCTCGGCCAAGGTCCTTCCGACGACCCAGGGTGCTGCCAGCCATGGGACGACCCGGAAGGAGGCTGCGTGCTCCATTAAATGAGAGGAAGCAGGGCTCAGCACCTCGGGTACCAGGCGTCTCCCCATTTCACTCTCGACCAGCACGACGCGGGTCGCGCCGACGGCGCGGAGGACGGCAGCCTGTCGCTCGTTCCGGGCGCGCGCGATGATGGATCGGACCGATAGCTGCGCGAGCGACGCGACGGTGAGCACCATGGCCTCGAAGTCGCCGCCGTAGGTGACGACCGCGACGTCGATGTCTTTCGCGCCGACGCCCTCGAGCACGTGGGGATCGGAGGCGTCGGCGACGAACGCCGCGCTCGCCTTGTCCTTGAGGGCGTCGATGGCCTGCGCGCTCTTGTCGACGACGAGGAGCTGGACGCCCGTGTCCCAGAGCTCCTCGACGAGCGCCGAGCCCATGCGTCCGAGCCCCATGACGAGAACAGTCTTTTCCTTCATTTCGAAATCATCCGATCATGACGCGCTCTTCGGGGAGCGCGTATCGAGAACTCACCGTACGCTGCGAGATCGCGAGGACCGCTGTCAATGGACCGATGCGTCCGACGAGCATCGTCGTGACGAGGATCAGCTTCGTCGTCATCGCGAGATTGGCCGTGATCCCGGCCGACAGCCCGGCCGTCGAAAACGCGCTGACGGTCTCGAACAGGACGAAGATGGGATCTTGTCGCTCGATGAGGAGAATGACCAGCACCACGACGAACGTGATGATCGCGGCGAGAAAACCCACGCCGATGGCTCGGCGTACCACGGCCTCGGGGATCTGCCGATCGAACAGTCGAGCGTGACGTCCTCGCAGCTCCCCCCGGAGCGTCGCGAACAAGACCGCGAAGGTCGTGACTTTGATTCCGCCTGCGATGGATCCGGATCCACCGCCGACGAACATCGCGAAGCACGTGAGGAGGAGCGAGACCGGTCGCATCTTTCCCATGTCGACCATGCCGAAGCCCGCGGTTCTCGCGGAGATCGATTGGAAGACGGCGGCATCGATGCGCTCGAGCCAACTCAGATGACGAAAGGAGGATTCGCTCTCGATGGCGATGTAGGCGAACGTGAGGCCGAAGAGCAGGAGCGTGGTGGTGGCGAGTGTGACTCGCGTGTTCAGCGTCAGACGTGGGGGACGCTTGCGGCGTAAGACGTGGCGCCAGCGAAAGAGGAGCTCGTGGATGACGGGGAACCCGAGTCCGCCGAGCACGACGAGACTCCCGAGTACGAGCACGATCGTCGGATGGCCGACGAACGGCGAAACCCCCTTCGGAAGGTTCGAGAATCCTGCGTTGCAGAACGCGCTGACGGCATGGAAGACGGCGGCCCATTCCACGCTTTCGGTGTGCGCGAATGGGTACGCGTGCATGGGGGCGAGCCCCGTGCCCTCCGTGTGGGTGAACTCGAAATAGAGCAGGCCCGCGCCCGCGGCTTCGAACACCAGGGTGTAGCTGACGATCATCGCGACCGTCCGCTTCATGTCCTGCAGCGAGCGTGAATCGACGACCTCGGCGAGCGCGGCCGCTCCCTTTACACCGAGTCGACGCCCCGCGAGCATCGTCACCGCGGCCGTGATGACCATGATTCCGAGGCCGCCGACTTGGATCAGCAAGCACAGGACGGCTTGACCGAAGAACGTGTACGTTCCGGCGACGTCGATGGGGGACAGCCCGGTCACGCAGACGGCGCTCGTGGAGACGAACAAGGAGTCGACGAGGGACACGGTGGCGGTCTCTCGAATCGAAATGGGTAGGGAAAGGAGCAAGGCGCCGATGATGCTCGTGACGCCGAACGAGACGGCCATCAGGCGCGCGGGGTGCTCGGTGCTCGCCTTGACGAACCTCGCGACACGTCCGCCTCGCAAGGCCGTCCCGACGACGACGAGAAGAAGAAGGACAGCGCCGTAAGTTCGATAAGAACCGACGTAAGTCGCTGGTGAAGGATCGCGTTGCGAATCGATCAGCGTGATCCATTTGGCGACCCCGAACACCAGCGTCAGCGCGGTGTTCGCGAGGTGAAGAGCGATTTGTGTTGACGTCCTTTGCCGCGGATCCACGGAGCCCGTCGTTTCCCGGATCACGAGGACGATCCACGGTACGAGCAAGATCGAAAGCGCGACCGTGAGGGTGATCGAAGTCCATCGACGCATCGCGAACGCGAAGTCGAGTCCGCCGAGCAGGACGATGGTCGCGACGAGGGCCCATGCCGGTAGCCCGCTCCGGAGGGACCGAGGCTCGTCGGAGCTCGGCGAGGACGCTTCGTCCGTCGTGGGTTTGCGTTCGCCCATGCCTTTTGGCGGAGGAACGGACATCGTCGGGGGGGCGATGGAGGTCCGCTGGTCTCCTTGGTTCGGGGGCGTGCGCACCGCGTCACGTTATAAAATCGAAGGTCGGATCGCAAAGAGGCGGTACCCTTCGCCGTCGTGTCCGCCATCGAACGGATTTTTCGCAGCTCGCGCGTCGTCACGAAGGCCGGGGAGCGACCGCTGGCCATCCACGTGGCCGGGGGCGTGATCGCGAAGCTCTCGGACTACGACGACGTGCCCGAAGGCGCGGACGTCCTCGACGCGGGCGACCGGGTGATCTTGCCGGGGCTCGTCGACACCCACGTGCACATCAACGATCCCGGCCGCGCGGATTGGGAGGGCTTCGAGACGGCGACGCGCGCGGCGGCGGCCGGCGGCGTGACCACGCTCGTCGACATGCCGCTCAACAGCATCCCACCGACGACGACGCGCGACGGCCTCGCCGAAAAACTCCGCGCGCTCGAGGACAAGGCCCGCGTCGATGTCGCGCTCTGCGGAGGGCTCGTCCCGAGCAACGTCGCCAAGCACGGCGGACTCGAAGAGCTCGCGCGCGAGGGCGTCGTCGCGTTCAAGTGCTTCCTCGCCGAGAGCGGCGTCGACGAGTTCTCCCACGTGCACGAGGCCGAGCTCCGCGCGGGCATGCGTGAGCTCGCGCGGCTCGGGGCGCCGCTGTTCGTCCACGCGGAGCTGCCGGAGCCGCTGTCGGAGGGCGAAAAGGCCGCGCGCGGGCTCGATCCGCGCAAATACGCGACCTACCTCCGCTCGCGTCCGAAGTCCGCGGAAGACGCCGCCGTCGAGCTGGTCCTCCGTCTCGCCGAAGAAACCGGCGCCCGCGCGCACGTCGTCCATCTCTCGTCGGCCGACGCGCTCGACATGCTCCGCCGCGCGCGTGATCGACGCGTGCCGCTCTCCGTCGAGACGTGCCCGCACTACCTGACGTTCGCCGCCGAAGACGTCCCGGACGGCGACACGTCGTTCAAGTGCGCGCCGCCGATCCGCGAGCGCGCGAACCGCGAGGCGCTCTGGGGTGCGCTCCGCGAAGGCATCGTGGGCCAGATCGTGACCGACCACTCGCCGTCGACGGCGGCCCTCAAGTGCAGCGGCTCCGGCGATTTCATGAAGGCTTGGGGCGGCATTTCTTCGCTGCAAATCGGCCTCGCGGCGATCTGGACGAGCGCTCGTGAACGCGGCCATGGCGTCGCCGATCTCGTCGAATGGATGAGCGCCGCGCCCGCGCGCCTCGCGGGGCTCGAGGGCCGCAAAGGGGCCATCGAGGTGGGATGCGACGCCGATCTCGTCTTCTGGGAGCCCGACGCGACGCTCACCGTCGACGCCGCGCGGCTCGAGCACAAGAACAAGCTCACGCCCTACCAGGGCCGCGAGCTCCGCGGGGTGGTCGCGCGCACGCTCCTGCGCGGCGAGACGATTTACGAACGAACCGACCGCGGCGCGACGTTCGCGAACCCGCGAGGTCGTTGGATCAGGAGAAGTGGACAGCGATGACGACGAACACGAACGACGCGGATTTCACCCAGCTCGTGGATCTCGCCGCCGAACGCCTCGGAGGCTCGGTCCTCTGGGCGACGGACGATTTTTTCGCAAGCAAAGACAACCTCCTCAAATTCGAAGAAGCGGTGTTCGTCGAAGGGAAATTCACGCCGCGTGGAAAATGGATGGATGGGTGGGAGTCGCGCCGCCGCCGCGAGCACGCCTTCACGACGCCCGGACCGCATCCCGAACACGACACGTGCATCGTTCGCCTCGGCCTGCCCGGCATCGTGCGCGGCGTGGTCGTCGATACGGCTTTTTTCAAAGGCAACTATCCTCAGGCGTGCTCCATCGAAGGCGCGAGCATCCCGGGTCATCCGGATCTGGCGACGCTCTTGTCCGACGCCGTCACGTGGACGGAGATCTTGCCCCGTTCGGATCTTCGTGGGGATTCGAAAAACCACTTTCGCGTGAATCACGAAGAGCGATTCACGCATTTGCGATTCCACATTCATCCCGACGGCGGCGTCGCGCGGCTCCGCATCCATGGCAGCGCGTTCCCGGACGCGCGGTGGCTCGGCAAACGCGCGCGTCCGCAGCTCGTCGATCTCGCGGCCATCGAGCACGGCGGTCTCGTGACGTCGTGCAACGACATGTTCTTCGGCTCGCGCCACAACCTCGTCATGCCCGGTCGCGGGGTCAACATGGGCGACGGCTGGGAGACGAAGCGGGGGAGGCGGCCGGGGCCGGACTGGGTCGTCGTGCGGCTCGCCGCCGAGGGGTCGCTCGAGCGCGTCGTCGTCGACACCACGCACTTCAAGGGCAACGCACCGGACGCGTGCGCGATCGAGGTCGCGAACGTCTCGACGGGCGATCCCGACGGCGCGACCGACGCGGCCTGGACGCCGCTCCTCGCGCGGACGAAGCTCCAGCCGCACACCGCCCACGTGTTCGAAGACGAGCTCCTCGCCGCGCCCGCCGCGACGCACGTGCGCCTCCGCATCTGGCCGGACGGCGGGGTGAGCCGCCTCCGCCTCTTCGGCGTCGTGACGCCGAACGGCCGCGAGCGCTTCGGCATGCGTTACCTGAACGCGATGCCCGAGCCCGAGCTGCGCGCGGCCCTCCGATCGTGCTGCTCTTCGACGGCGTGGGTCGAAGGCATGGTCCGCGCGCGTGGCACGTTCACCGATTTGGCGTCGCTCGTGACGAAGGCCGACGAGGTCTGGAAGGGCCTTTCGGCGCAAGATTGGGAAGAAGCGTTCCGCGCGCATCCGCGCATCGGCGAGCGCAAGGCGCCGGCCGCGCAGACGAAGACGGCCGAGGGGTGGAGCGCCGCCGAGCAATCGAAGGTCTCCGAGGCGAGCGCGAAGGTGCTCGACGATTTGCGCCGCGCGAACGAAGCGTACGAGGCGAAATTCGGCCGGACCTACATCGTTTGCGCGACGGGCAAGAGCGCCGAAGAGATGCTCGCCATCGCGAACGAACGCATGGGGAGCGACGCCGCCACCGAGCTCCGGCGCGCCGCCGAAGAGCAGCGGAAGATCACGGCGATCCGCCTCGAGAAGCTCGTCCTCCGCTAGTCGCCTCGCGCGGCGGGCCTAATTTTTCCGCTTCCGCGTTCGTTTCCGCATCTTCGTCCATTTCCTCGTCCGCCTCCTCGTTCGGAGCCCCCATGAAATCGATTTCCACCCACGTGCTCGACGTCTCCCTCGGCCTCCCTGCGCAGAACGTCCCCGTCGTGCTCGAAAAGAGGAGCGGCGACGCGTTCGTGCGCTCCGGCGGCGGCGCGACGGACGCGGACGGTCGCATCAAGGATCTCGTCCGCGAAGGCGAGCTCACCGAGGGCACCTACCGACTGACCTTCGACACCGGCGCGTATTTCGCGGCGCGCGGGGTCGACGCGTTCTACCCCGAGGCGAGCGTCGTGTTCACCATTCGAGACGCGAACGCGCACTACCACGTGCCGCTCCTCCTGAGTCCTTTCGGGTATTCGACGTACCGCGGCAGTTGAGCCGACGTGCGCGCGCTCCGACGCGCTGCAGAAAATGGCGCGAGGAGCGCCGTGCCATCGTGCTTGTAGGTTCCGGCACGCGCGTGGGATAGTCGCCGGATGTCGGCGGCAACGGTCACCGAGTGGCTCAATTTGTTCGTTCGTTGGATGCACGTGATCAGCGCGATCATGTGGATCGGCAGCTCGCTCTTCTTCAATTGGCTCGACGCGCGGATCGAGACGAACGAGCGCACGAAGGCCAAGGGGATCGAAGGCGAGCTCTGGATGGTCCACTCGGGCGGCTTCTACGACGTCGAAAAGACGCTCGTGGCGCCCGCGCAGATGCCGGAGAAGCTCCACTGGTTCAAGTGGGAGGCGGGCTTCACCCTCCTCACCGGCTGGCTCCTGCTCGACATCGTCTTCTTCCAGGGCGGCGGCGTCACGCTCGTCGACCCGAACGTCTCGAGCATCTCGCCGACCGCCGCGACGGCGCTGACCGTCGGTTTGCTCATCGGCTCGTGGTTCGTCTACGACCTGCTCTGGCGCTCGCCGCTCACGAACAACGTGCTCGTCGGCGCGGTCATCACGTACGCCTTCGTCGTCGGCGTGACCTATTTCCTCTCGCACACGTTGAGCGGCCGCGCCTCGTACCTGCTGACGGGCGCGATGATGGGCACGTGGATGGCGACGAACGTTTGGGTCCACATCATCCCGGCCCAGAAAGGCCTCGTCGCCGCGGTCAACGCGAAGACGAAGCCGGATCCGAAGCTCGCGAAGGCCGCGAAGACGCGCTCCCGCCACAACAACTACATGACCTACCCGGTGGTGCTCATCATGTTGAGCAACCACTTCCCGGGCGCCTACGGCAGCAAGCAAGGGTGGCTCATCCTCGCCGCGCTGATGCTCGTCGGTGCCGGTGTGCGTCACCTCCAGAACGTGAAGAAGGAGCTCTCGCCGGGCCTTCTCCTCGCCGTCTTGGGCGTGCTCCTCGTCGTCACGCACTCGTCGCTCACGACGTCGACGTCGTCGTCGAGCGCCGAGGTGGCCACCGGGCCGCTCTCGCCGAGCGAGCCGTCGAGCACCGGCGGACCCGCGCAGGTGGCCAACGAAGCCATCGTCGGCGTCGTTCGCGGAACCGTCGTCCTCGAGGGGACGCCGCCGCCGCCGAAGGAGCTGAACCTCGGCACCTGCACGACGGAGGCGAAGGGCCCCGTCTATTCCGACACCGTCAAGGTGGCCAACGGGAAGTTGCAGAACGCATTCATCTGGATCAAGAAGGGCCTCGAGTCCTACAAAGGACCGCCCGCGTCGTCCGCGCCGATCGTCATGGATCAGGTCGGCTGCCTGTACAAGCCGCACGTCATCGGCGCGCAGGTCGGCCAGAAGGTCGTCTTCCTCAACAGCGATCCGGTCTTGCACAACGTCCGCGCCGTCGTCGAACAGAACGCACCCTTCAACGACATGATGCCGACGAAGGACATGCGGCTCGAGAAGACCTTCGACAAACCCGAGGTCATGGTGCGTGCGAAGTGCGACGTCCACCCGTGGATGAGCGCGTTCATCGGCGTCGTCCCCCATCCGTTCTTCGCCGTGTCGAGCGAGACCGGCGAGTTCACGCTCGCGAACGTCCCGGAGGGCGACTACGAGCTCGAGGCGTGGACCGAAGCGTTCGGGAAATCCTCGCAGCCGGTCAAGGTGAAGGCGCGCGAGACGACGCAGGTCTCCTTCACCTTCCGCGTGGAGTGATCGCGGCCGCTTCGCGCCATGGACATCGGCTCGCGGCGGCCGCCAGGGCCGAGCGACGGATCCGCCGCCGCGCGAGCTTCTCAGGTGCTCTCGTTGCCGCAGCGAACCGCGTAAGCCACCGCGACCGCGACCCCGGCGAATGGCGCCGCCACGGCCAGCGCCAGGCCCCACGCCAGAAGAAACACCACGCCGAGGAGCGTCCGTTGCCTTCCAGCTCGCGCGCATCGCGGCGATGGGGCCGAGGCGTCGGTCGACGATGAAGAACGGCGTAAACACGAACCCGCAGAGCAGCACGAGCCAGAGAACGACGCCGACGAGGGCACCCACGGCCATCGCGACGAAGGACTGCAAGACGATGCTCGCGAGGACCACCGGCACGCAAAGCACTCCCACGACGCTCACCAAGAGGAGCTGCAGCAGCATGAGAGGCAGCACGAAACGTCTGCCCGAGAAGAGCTCGTCGAGTCGTACGGAGGCCCCACGGACGGCGGACAACGCCATTCGCAGCAACCCCGCCTCGAGGAAGGCGGCGAGGGCCATGGAAAGCAACGCCATGCAGAGGCCTCGGATCGACGAAAAGATCGACGTGTCGGGCCCGACGAAGAGGTCGATGCTGCGGTCGAGCGCGCCTGGGATCGAGCCGATCACGCCGCTCACGATGGGGGCGAGCACCAAGACGATCCCGTGGGGCTTGAACCTGGCCCAGGCCGTTCGAAGGATGTAACCGACGTCGAAGAACGGCATGGACACGGGGTACGTGTCGAAGGGTTCCTGATTCACGGGGAAGTACCTTTCGAAGGTCAAAGAAGAGAACGGTTGCCCGAGGATCCTGGGATGAAATTCTCCCTATGACCCATTTGGCGGCAACTCTCGCTCTTTCTCACGGATCGTAGAAATCGCTCTCGTGGCGCCCCATCGACCCCTTTTCGACGGTTCGGTGCGTCACCCTCGCGGGGCCGTGAGCACCGCGACGAGCAAATCCGTGGCGGTGTCGGCGAGCTCGGTCAGCCGGTGGGCGCGGCCTTGCTCGACCGCGAGCAGCGTCAGCTCGTGCACGCCACCGATGACGGCGAACGCCATCGATTCGGACAGCGCGACGATGCCCTTCTCGTGCTTCCGACCTTCTTCGACGAAGGAGCGGAGCTTGTCCACGAACCGCGTCATGACCTCGCGGCGCAGCGCGAGCGCGTCCGGTCCCGCCGATAGGATCTCGAGGAGCAACGCGCGCGTGAGGACGGGTTGGGCTTCGAGCAGCGACAGGTACATCTTCGTCGCCTTTCGAACTTGCTCGCGCCACGGAAGCACGGACGACGCGCTCGCCTCGATCGCGAGGAGCGCCAGATCGCTCATGGCCGCGTAGCACGCGAGGAAGCACGCGTTCTTGTCCTCGAAGTGCTCGTAGAAGGTGCGCTTCGAGACGTGCGCGTGCCGGACGACGTCGGCGATCGTCACGGCCGAGAACGACTTCTCGAGCAGGGCCTGCGTCATCCCTTCGATGAGCCGGCGCCGCGGCTCCGACGCCTCTTCCTCGAGGCGCTTGGACTCGAGGTTTTTCGGTGTTTTCTCGTCTCTGCGAACGAGCCCTTGCATTTGGTACTCGATGGTACCACACTGCTTGGTACCGTCCAGTACCAAGAGGAGCACGCGACGCTCATGACGACGCCCACGACGATTCAGGCCCAAACGCACGTTCGCATCGCCATCATCGGAAGCGGCTTCGGTGGCATCGGCGCCGCCATTCGCTTGAAGCAGGACGGCGAGACCGACTTCGTCATCCTCGAGCGCGCCGAAGATTGCGGCGGCACGTGGCGGGACAACTCGTACCCTGGGTGCGCGTGCGACGTGCAATCCCATCTCTATTCGTTCTCGTTCGCGCTCAATCCCAATTGGAGTCGTTCGTATTCGCCCCAGCAGGAGATCTGGGATTACCTGCGCGAGGTCGCGGCGCGCTACGGATTGACGTCGAACTTCCGATACGGCCGGAACGTCGTCGACATGTCGTGGGACGACGAGGCTTGCCACTGGCGGATCGTCACGACGAAGGAGACGTACACCGCCGACATCGTCGTGTCGGCGGCCGGCGCGCTCAGCGATCCCTCCATTCCCAAGATCCCGGGGCTCGCGTCGTTCGAAGGCGAGACGTTCCACTCGGCGCAGTGGAACCACGACTTCGACTTGCGAGGCCGGAAGGTCGCCGTCGTCGGGACGGGCGCCTCCGCCATCCAGTTCGTCCCGGCGATCCAGCCGAAGGTCGCCAAGCTCTCGCTCTTCCAGCGCACGCCGCCGTGGATTTTGCCGCGGCGCGATCGGGCGATCGGTTCGCTCGCGAGGTCGATCTACCGGACGTTGCCGTTCACCCAGAAGGCGACGCGCGCGGGCATCTACGCGGCGCGGGAGCTGATGGCGCTCGGTTTCATGCACCCGCGCGTCATGCAGTACGGCGAGCGCCTGGCGCGGCTGCACCTCGCGCGATCGGTCCGCGATCCGGAGCTCCGGAAGAAGCTGACGCCGAACTACACGATCGGCTGCAAGCGCGTGCTCCTGTCGGACGACTATTACCCGGCGCTCGCGAAGGAGAACGTCGACGTCGTCACGACCGGCATCCGCGAAGTGACGCCGAAAGGGATCGTCACCGACGACGGCGTCCTGCACGAGGTCGACGCGATCATCTTCGGGACGGGCTTCTTGGTGACGGACATCCCGATCGCCAAGCAGGTGCGCGGGCGCGACGGCCGCACGCTCTACGACGTCTGGGGTGGCAGCCCGAAGGCGCACCTCGGCACCACGGTCGCGGGGTTCCCGAACTTGTTCTTCTTGCTCGGCCCGAACACGGGGCTCGGGCACACGTCCGTCGTGGTCATGATCGAAGGGCAGATCGAGCTTCTGCGCAAAGCGGTCGCCCACATGCGCAAGACGGGCTCGGCCACGAT
This sequence comes from Labilithrix sp., assembly GCA_044226145.1. GTDB lineage: Bacteria > Myxococcota_A > Polyangia > Polyangiales > Polyangiaceae > Labilithrix. The sequence goes on from JBGAHN010000021.1 coordinate 33,935, forward strand.
CGAGCCGACGCGCGCCGCGCAAGAGGCCTTCGTCGCGTACGTCGACCAGAAGCTCGGCGAGTCCGTCTGGAACACCGGCGGCTGCGCGAGCTGGTACCTCGATCACACGGGGCGCAACTCGACGCTCTGGCCGGGGTTCACGTTCGCGTTCTTGTGGAAGACCGCGCGCTTCCACGCGCGCGACTACGTGTTCGGCAAGAAGAAGGGCGCCTCGCGCGAGCGTTCTCCGCGATCGCCCGCGACCACGTCCGTCGCGGCGAACGCGGCTTCCGCGTAGCCGCGAGGTGAGCTCGACGAGAGTAACCTGTTCGGTGCTCTAGGAGCGTGCGTGACGCCGCCACCGACGCAGACGCGTGGCCAAGGCGCGCCCTCGGTGGAAACCACGCTCCTTGATGAGGCGCACCATCGATTCTGCCGTCTTCCAATCCTCGTCGTTCGCGATCTTTGCGAGCTCGCGGATGTCGATCCGGTCCTGCAACCGCTTCTCTGATTCCGAAAGCACCTTCAGTGCGAGGAGATGGCCGACACGACTCACTGGAACGCCATCGATTCGAACGGCTTCTTTCGCGAGTTCGAGCTCGATGCCTGACGAAGCAAAGAGAAGGTCGATGAACACCGACGGATCCTCGCGATGGCGCAGTCTGGCGGTAGCGAGTCGATTCGTCTTCGTTTGCTCGATGATCGTGATGACTTCGTAGCCGCGGATCGCGAGCGCGTGCACCAATCGCTCGGCCTCGTCGTCGCGTGCGACGCCAACGGCCAAGTCGACGTCGCGCGTGTAGCGCGGCTCACCCCACGCCGACACGGCAAGGCCGCCCACCAATGCGAAACGCGCACCGAGCTCCGTCAGGTCGGTGGCCGCCCGCGCCACCGCTGCGTCCACGGAGCCTACCGCTCGCGTTTCGTTCTTCTTGGCCATGGAACGCGGCGTCCAGGAGCATCGGGCTCCCGCGAAAGGAGCCACGCGTCGAGCAGCGCGTCGAGCTCGGCGTCGGAGGCAGCGGGATGCCTCCGGCGAAGGTTTCGTCGCATCTTTTCGAGCCCTTCGCGCTGCATGGTCATGGCGAGGCGCAGGCGGTCGGCGGCGGTCTCACCGGGCATGGCGGCAGTCTACCACCGCTGGACCGCTGGACAATCCAGCCGGCTGCTCTCGCCTCGCGTGCTACGCGGCTTGGGTCTCGAGCTCTTTGAAGAGCGGCGCGAGATCGGGGCGCGCGCGGAGTGGCTCGCAGAACCGTGACGTGAGCTCCACGAGGCGCGGCTCGAGGCTCGTCGTTTCGCGCCCGAGCTCCTCGATGCGTCGTCGCGCCTTGTCGCGTTCTTCGTCGAAGATCTGCTCGTGTTTCGCGAGGACGCTTCGGAGCTCGAAGATCTGGAAGTCGAGGTCGTCGGCCATCTGCCGCGTCGCATCGGCCTTCGCTTCGGTGAGCCGCTCGCTCTCGCGCGCCACGCGCCACGCGTCGACGGCGTTCGCCGATGCGCGGTAAGCCTCCGCGAGCTCCGGCCACGGTTCGGCGAAGCCCGATCGGCCCTCCCACACGAAGATTTCCCGCTGCGTCTCGAGCCACCGTTGGCGCGCCGCGGCCACCTCGACCTCGGCTTGCTTCTGGGCGCCCTGCGCGCTGCGGAGCTCTTCGCGCGCCCGCGACGCATCGACGCCGAGCTGATCGACCGCGAAGCCGAGCTGCGTGCGGCGTTCGCGGCCTCGCGCGTCGATCTCCTCGAGCGTGCGCTGGGCGTCGATGCTCTCGGCGCGGAGCGCGTTCGCGCGGCGGGTGAGCTCTTGGAGCTCGTCGAGCACGCGGGTGAGCTCCGTCGGCGCGAGCTGCTTCTTGCCGTAGGCCTGCGACAGCATGCGATCGAGCACGACGACCCGGCGCGTCCACGGATCGGAGGCACTCGCGTCGAGCGTGATCGACATCGGCGCGTTCTGCGTCTCCCGGTCTGCCTTCGGGGGCGCCGTCAAGCGGCGCATCTGCAGGACGTCGAGGAGATCCTGGTGGACGCGGTGCGCGTCGGGCCGATCGTGCGGCGACTTCGCGAGCATGCGAAGGACCAGATCTTCGAGCACCTCGGGGACCTGCGGGTTCGTCGCCCGGAGGGACGGGGGCGGTTCGTTCAGGTGCTTGACGAAGAACGTCGCGATGTCGGTCGCGTCGAACGGCAAGCGCCCCGTCAGCATCTCGTAGAACACGACGCCGAGCGCGTAGAGGTCCGTCGGCGCGGCCGTGTTCGATTCGCTGCCCGTGATGCGCTCGGGGGCCATGTACTGCGGCGTCCCGAAGAGCTCGCCGTCGTTCGTCAGGCGCGAGTCGTTCTTGCTGAGCGCGATGCCGAAGTCGAGGAGCTTGACGAGCTCGGTCCCGTCGTCGCGCTCGCAGAGGAAGATGTTCTCCGGCTTGATGTCGCGGTGGGTGACCTCGAAGTCGTGGGCGCGCGCGATGCCTCGCGCGATCTGGATCATGGCGCGGACGGCGCGGTCGACGGCCATCGGCTGACCGCGGACGACCGAGGCGAGCGTTTGCCCGTCGAGGATCTCCATCGCCAGGTAGCACGAGTCTTCGGTGTCGCCCTGGTCGTAGATCTCGATGATGTTCGGGTGCGCGAGCTTCTGCGCGTTGCGCGCCTCGCGGCGGAACCGCTCGCGAACGACCAGGTCCGTCGCGAGGATCGGGTTCATGATTTTGACCGCCACGGGGCGATCGAGCAGCTTGTGCCGCGCGCGGAAGACGGTGGCCATGCCGCCTTCGCCGATGACCTCTTCGAGCACGTAGCGGCCGGCGATCAGCGTGCCGATGCGCGGATCCGGGACCTCGACGAGCGCGCCCCCGTCGACGAAACAAATCGTCGCGTCGTCGGGGTACCGCATCGTGCACGTCGTACAGGTCTTCACGTCCGCTCCGCGCGAGGGGGAAACCGAATGATACACGCCGTTCGGCGTGGCTCGAGGTCCTTCGCATGCGCTCGAAAACGCACCGAATTTGACGCCGATGGCCCGAAATGAGCATGCTCGTGCCATGGGACGCTCGCGCGCTTTGGGTGGCTTTTCCCACGTCGTTCTGACCCGCGTCGCGCTGGCGTGCCTGGTCGTCTCGCCCGTGGTGCACGCCGAGCCCGCGCCCAAACGAACGGCGTCGAACCCCTCCACGCCGAGCGCATCGCCGCCACCCGCATCGCCGTCACCCGCGTCGTCCACCGCCGCGAAGTCGGGCGCGTCGAGCTCGTCGACGTCGGGGACGTCGGCCGCGTCGTCCACCGCCGCGAAGTCGGGCGCGTCGAGCTCGTCGACATCGAAGGCGTCGAGCACGAAGAAGGGCACGTCGTCGAGTGGGTCGTCCGGCAAGAGCAACGCCTCGAAGGCGGGATCGACGGCGCTCGTGAACAAATCGTCGACGAGCGCCGAGCGGCTCTCCGAGCGAGGCACCCGCGACGCGGTCGTGCGAAGGTCCATCGCCGGCGGTCCGACGTTCGAGGAGACCGCGATGGGGGCCGACACCCCCGAGCTCCGCGCGCTCTACGAGGCCGAGCGCGAGCTCTTCCCGCCGGCGTCGGGCGCGCCGGGCACGCCGTGGCCCGACGAGCTCCCGTTCCCGGTCGCCGCCACCGAAGATCGCCCGCGCGTGCACGCCTCGGGGCTTTCGCCGACGCCGCCCGAGAGCACGCCGCCCGTGCCCGACCAAGCGCGCGATCTCGCGTGGCTCTCGAAGCTCGAGATGCCCGACATCCCCGTGCGGTGGGACGCGCGCGTCGTGCGGTACCTCGAGTTCTTCAAGGACGATCCGCGCGGGCGCTCGACGATGACGACGTGGCTGCGTCGCTCGGGCCGGTACCTCGATGCGATGCGCAAGACCTTCCGCGCGAAGGGCTTGCCCGAGGACATGATCTGGCTCGCGATGGTCGAGAGCGGCTTCGACGCGTCGGCGCGCTCGCCGGCGGGCGCCGCGGGCCTCTGGCAGTTCATGCCGAACACCGGGAAGATCTACGGCCTGTCCGTCGACCGGTGGGCCGATCAGCGCATGAACCCGTCGATGGCGACGGAGGCCGCGGCCGACTTCCTCGCCGATCTGTACCGCCGCTTCGGGAGCTGGGACCTCGCGATGGCCGGCTACAACATGGGCTACGGCGGCGTGCTCGTCACCGTGCGCAAGTACAACACGAACGACTTCTGGGCGCTGACGAAGCTCGAGGGCGCGATCCCGTGGGAGACGTCGCTCTACGTCCCGAAGATCCAGGCCGTCGCCGTCGTCATGCACAACCGCGACGTCTTCGGCTACCGCGACGTCGCGACCGAAGCGCCGCTCGACGGCGAGACCGTGTCGGTCGGTCCGGGGACGACGCTCGCCACGGTCGCGCGCGCATGCAACGTCGCGACGAAGGATCTCGAGGACCGAAACCCCGATCTGCGCGCGTCGCGAACGCCTCCCGCCGGGGAAGATTGGCCCGTCAGGGTGCCGTCCGACAAGGTGGAAGAGTGTCGCCAGAACCTCTCCAAGTCGCGGAGCGAGCCGAGCGCGACGGAGCCCTACGTCGTGCGCTTTGGCGAGACGCTCGAGCAAATCGCCGAAGCCCGCGGCGTGTCCGTCGACAAGCTCACGGAGCTCAACGGCATCGGCCCCGGCGAGGTCGTCAAAGGCGGAACGGTGCTCCTCGTCCCGAAGACCATCGGCGACGGCGACGGCGACGCGAAGCGCAAGCGTGACAAGAGCGCGTCGCTCGATCCGGACGTGGTCGTCGTGCCGCCTTCCGTGTTCGTCTACCCCGATCGGCGCCGCGTCTTCTACCGCGTGCGCATGGGCGACACGTCGACCGAGATCGGCGCCGCGTTCGGCGTGTCGAACGACGAGCTCCGGCAGTGGAACGGCATCGATCCGTCGGCCCGCCTCGTCGAAGGCATGACCCTCCAGGTCTTCGTCCCGAAAGACGCGGATCTGTCCAAGACCGCGTTCCTCGACGAGTCGGCCGTGCGCGTCGTCGCCACCGGCACCGACGAGTTCTTCGAGGCCTCCGACGACAAGGGGCGCACCCGCCTCGTCGTCACCGCGAAGGCCGGCGACACGCTCACGTCGATCGGCAAGACCTACGGCGTGAGCCCGGGGATGATGGAGCGCATCAACCGTCGCGGCCGCAAAGAGGTCCTCGACGACGGCGAGCAGGTCGTCGTCTGGGCCGACGCCGCGAAGGCGAAGGCAAACACGCCGCGCGCGGAAGTCGCGTCGACCGAGGCTCGTTAGGTCGGGTTCGGTGTTCTAGAACTTGTATTGTGCACCGACGCCGAGGATGAGCGCCTGCGCGGTGTAGGTGCCGCCGTTGACGGCCTCGGGGTCGGACGTCGGGTTGCCCTTGACGGGGTTGATGCGCGGCGCCTTCGCTTCGGCCGGGCTCACCGTCGTGCTCGAGAGGAAGACCATCGTGGCCATCGCGTCCATGCGCCAGTGATCGCCGACGTGGATGCTCCCGCCGATGCCGACGTTCACCTTGTCCGCGTCGTACGTCAGCGGCGTGACCCATTCGCGCGGGACGGCGCTGGTTTCGTAGCCGGCGCCCGCGCGGAAGTCCGTGCGGTTCTTCCGGAAGAGGCGGTTGGTCGAATACTCGCCGCCGAGGCGGAACGAGTTCGAGTCCTGGAAGTTTCGCGGGATCGAAATGGGCGCGACGCCGAACGGGCTCGGGAAGCCCGTGATGTCGTAGAGCTTGATGTCCTTCGCTTGCACCTGGATGGTGTCGTGCATGCTCCAGAACTCGCGCACGTAGGCGAACTCGCCGCGGAGGCTGTCTTTTTCGCCGAACTCCGTCCGGACCTCGACGCCCGCGCGGAGGATCGCCGGGAGCTTGAACTTCACCCGTCCTTCGTCGCCTTGTTGGTAGGCGCGGTCGAAGGGCGAGGCCGTCGGCAAGCGCACGCGCACCGAGGCCGGCGCGTCGATCCAGAACGGGAGCTGACCGGAGACGCCGATGCGGACGTGCTTGTCCGGCACCGCGGTCATGCCGATGTTGCCGCTCGGCGCGATGATCGGGCCGACGTTGAGCTGGCTCAAGGCGTCGTACTCGGGCTGCTCGGGAGCGCCGATGAAGCGGTCCGTCGGGTTCGCCGAGAAGACGACCTTCGTGGCGAAGCTGCCCACGAGCGCCTGCAAGCCGATGCCGATGCGGAACTCTTCGACGGGCTTGAACGCGAAGTAGGCGCCCGTCACGACGAGCATCGAGCCGTCGAGCGAGATGAGCGAGTAGCGCTGCGGCGCGGGCTGTCCCTCGACGCTGAGCGGGTAGGTGACGATCGACGAGTACGGCGCGAACACGCCGAGGGCGAGGGTGTACTGCTTCCTGTCGCCGAAGTTGTACGTGCCGACGATCGTCGGGATCGGCAAGAAGGGCGTCGTGCCGTGCACCTTCGGGTACTCGTAGGTGCGGATCGTGCCGGCGCCGTCGGTCACCTGCGTTCGGCGCTTGAAGTCCGAGCCGTAGTTCACCCACGAGAAGTCCGCGAAGAGCGTCGTTCCGGCGTCGGCGAGACCCGCGGGGTTGTACCAGATGGCGCCGGGATCGTCGGCGCCGGCGACGAACGCGCCACCACGGCCGAGCGGACGCACGCCACGATCGGACGTGAAGAGGCCCGCGGCGTGGGCGTCGTTCGTGAAAAAGCCGGCGGTGGCGGCGAGGGCGAGGCAGGCAAGGCGAGCGCGGTGTCTCACGTTTCTCTTCTATGGCTGGGGGAAGCGCCCGCTCGGCGAACGAGCGCTTCGGTGACGGAAAGAGCGAAGCGAAGCGAAATCTCCGCCGCGGATCGAATCAGAACTGCGTTCCCTGGCGAATGACTTCGTAGAACTGCTCGAGGCCTCGCTCTTTGTTCATCAAGAAATCGACGACGTTGTCGCTCACGTTGACGTAGTCCGTGCGCGGGAGCGTCCCTTCGTACGGCTGCGTCGGGTCGATCCGGTTCACGTCGGCGATGACGTCCATGACGAGCTCCATCGGCGACTGACCTTGGAAGGAGTTGTCCTTGATCGGCGTCACGAAGTGGCTGAGGGCCGCCGTGAGCACCTGGTTCGGGTCGATCTCGCGGCTGCAGATCTCGAGGCCGCTCTCGTCGTGGTAGCGGCCCGCGATGCGCGCGAGGAGCGCCATCTGCGCGTCGATGAGGCTCTTCTCGACGATGTGACCTTGGTCGTCCTTCACCGACGCGTTCATGGCCGACGCGAGCAGGTGGTAGAGCGGCACCAAGTTCTCGTCGTCGTGCATGACCTGCAGGATGTCGTTCATCGACGCGAGCGTGCTCGGCAACGCGTCGTTGGCCGACGCCGAGTCGACGAGGTACTGCAAGAGGAGCTGCATCTGCTTGCGGCTCTCCGGATCCTTACGGAGCGACTCGATGACGTCGACGGCGTTGCCGAAGAGCGGTCCCGTCAACGTCTCCTCGGCCTTCTTCGGGAGCTCGGTCATCGCCCACTCGCAGCGATCGTACGGCGGTCCGAACGACGTCGGGCAGCGCGCGGCGAGCTGCGCGTGGAGCAGGTCGAGGATCACCGGGACGATCTTCGACATGGTCGGGTTGGCGAACGAGGAGTTCTCCTTCTCGCCGTTGATCGGCACGAACTGGTCGACGAGCTGCGAGCGCGCGCGACGCCAGTTGGTGAGCCGATCCGGATCTTCGGGGTGCTGCTTGCTGTACGTCGCGAACGCGTCGTCGATGGCCGACATGGCGTTGGCGACCAGGTGCGCGAGCGTGACCTGCGCGACCGGGGAGCCGTCGTTGCGCTTCGTGGCGGCGTTGCCGAAGCGGTCGGTCAGCTTGAGCGTCTTCTTGGCGTAGTTCGGGTCGAACACGTGGCGAACGGCCTCGGCGACGACTTCGACGCCGCTGACGGTCTTCGTTCCGTTCAAGGTGCACTGCCCCTTGTCGTCGACCTCTTCGCACTTCTTCACGACGAGCGTGTCGAGCTCCTTGCTGAGCGCGTTGAACGCCGGCAGCAAGTCACCCTTGAGCACCTCGGAGAGGAGCGGTTCGTAGCTGTTCGCGCCCGAGCGCTTGCAGGTGTTGCCACCCGGGAGCATGCACATGTCGGCCGTCGTGTTGGCGTCGGGCATGTACTTGTAGGCTTTGGCCGCGAGCTTGACGAAAAGGTTGATCTTCCCGTGGGCCGCGAACGCCTCGATGACGGGGCGAATGGTGTCGAGGAAGCCGAACTGCTCGAAATAGAAGAGCGAGTAGGGCTGTCGTTGCGGAAGCCACTGGCCGTCTTGGCACGTCCGGAGCCCGTGGACCTTGCCGTCCGGCGAAGCGTCCGGTGCGTTCGGCATCGGATCGTCGATGACGCGCTCGGGGCATATCGTCGTGCCGATATGGGTTCCCTGGAGATCCTTGAGGAAGCGGTTGGTGATGTAGTTCTTGTCACCTTCGTTCGGGCTGTCGTTGACCTGATCGAAGAAGAGCTGGCGAGCCAAGAACTCGGGCTTGGGGCGCAGATCCTTGTCGGTGCCCCAGAAGCCGGTGATGCCGGCGGACTCTTCGAAGACGTGGACGTTCGCGGCGCCGATGACGCCGCCGAGTCCTTCACGAAGGGTCTTGTCGCGGAGGTAGACGGACGCTTTGCCCGCGATGGCGAGCGCGTAGAAGTCCGCCATGTTGTCGATCTTGATGACCTCGCACTCGCGGAAGCTCTTCTTCGAGCCGTAGACGACGGCGAGGAGCGGGTTGCTCGGGACGTCGACGTTGCCGAGGATCTGGACGCCACGGGCGTGGAGGACGGCGCCGTCCTTGTTGCAGAACGCGGCTCCGTCCGTGTCGCTCATGATCCCGAGGAAGTGCATGAGCCCGCTTTGGTTGTCGCCGATCTCGGGCTTCGCGCGATCGACCGGCGTCTTCATCTCCTCTTGCGAGTTGGTGGTGAAGTTCCAGGTCGGGCCGTTGATGTCGTTCCGGTCGTACGAGATGACGTCCCGGTAGGCCATGTAGTTCGAGAGGATCGTCCCGAGGCGCGCCGTGGCGGGATCGCCGAGCGCGCGGAGGAGATCTTCGAGCAGCCCCGGCTCTTGGACGAGATCGCCGAGCGTCTCGATGACGTCGTCCCAGAAGGTCGTGTCCGGCGGGATCTTCGCCTCGGGGTGCGCGTGCGAGATGTCCATCGCCTTCGTGCCCGCGCCGACGAGGCGCGCGAGGTGATGCTGCTTCGTCGCGAACAGCTCGCGGGCGAGGGCGAGGGTGCCGTCGGTGCTGCGGTCGCCGAGCAGGATGCCGGCGGCGTAGACGAGATCGAGCAGCGGCGACTTCGGCGACACGGCGCTGTAGTCGATCGCCGAGCCGTCGTTGAAGTTCTTCGTCCTCGGCTCGCGCGGACCCACGGCGACGTAGAGGCCGCCGGTGAGGTCCATGAGCGTCTCGTGCTTCGCCTCCGGATCGGGGTTCACGAGCGGACGCAGATCCGTGAGCAGGTGCGCGCCGAACGACTTGCTCGTGTCGAGGTAGTCGTAGAGGAGCCCGCTGCCGATCTTCACGCGGCCGAACTCGTCGCGATCGGCGCCGTCGTTGCCCTTGCCGGAGAAGGGGAAGGGCGAAGGCACGAGCGAGTTGTTCGCCGTCAAGAAGCGGCCCTGGTCGTCGACGTCGGGCAAGCCGTCGTCGTTGGCGTCCACGAAGGGACCGGGGACCTTGCCGCCGGCGAGCGCCGCGTAGCCGCGGATGTCGCGCTTGACGATCCACTGCGCGGGGCCGTTGCCGAACGCGTCGTCCTGCTGGAAGAGCACGGCCTGCATCATCTCGATGTTGTCGCGCGGTCGCGACACGATGGGCCGACCCGTCCGCGGATCCGTGGAGGTCGCCAGACGCACGGGGGCCGGATCGATCGTCGTGTTGAGGAGCTCGAGGTGACCGGCTTCGAGCAGCTTGTTGAACGCCGCGTTCGCCGGGCCGGGGACCGGGATGCGCCGTCCCTGATCGTCGTACACGGGGTTGAGCTGGTAGGGATCGGAGTCGGCCGACAGGAGCCTCAGGCTCGAGTTCGACAGATCGCGCAGGTTCGGGTACGCGACGATCGGACGCGCCGCGCCGAGCGCCGTGTCGATGGGGCGGTAGCCTTGACGACCCGAGAGCCGCGCCCACGCCCCTTGCGCCTCCTCCGACTGGCGGAAGTTGTCGATGACCTTCGCGAGCGACCGCGTCGAATCGGGGACCGTCCCGTCGTTGTAGAGGTCGGTCATCCGGCCGAGCATGTCGGCGATCGCGTCCGTCAGGAGGCCCTCGCCGTTGGCCGCGGGCGCGTCGCACGTCCTCGACGGATCGGGGTTGTCGATGTCCTTGATCGGGATGCTCGTCGCGGGGAAGGTCGCGTCGAGCGCGCGGACGAGATCTTCGCGGCGTCGCGCGAGCGCCTCGACGCGTCCGACGGCCTTCGTGCGGTTGGCCTCTTGCTCTTCCATCGGCACGAGGTAGCCGGACTTGTTGACGGCGTTCGCATCGAGGGCGGGGAGGCGGGCCTGGTCGACCGTGGCCGCGAACTCTCCCGTGGCGACCGAGCGATGACAGACGTCGTGGAAGGAGGCGCCCGTCAGGTCTTCGCGGAGCGCGCCTGCGGCGAAGCGATCGCAGATGACCCCGTACATCTCCTCGCCGACGGACCCGCGGGCGGGTAGTGTGCGGGACGTGTCGAATTCTTTCTGGCAGGCCGGGACGACCGCACTGAGTACGGTCAGTCCGACCAAGCCGAGAAGACGGCTGCAACGTGCCGAGTCACGGAAGCTCGCCGCCATCGACCACCCGGTCGCCCGCGAATTCCCGGATCCGCCATTGCCTGCGTGCGCTGAAAAAGCGCGCCCTCGTCGCATCACTGCCTCCGTTCACGTTTCCACCCCGGTGGGGTATTGCGCGCGGCCACCCTTTGGGAGCGACCCGAGGACGACGAATCGTGTCGCCCGTCAAAACCATCGTTGGAGAGAGGTACCGTCATGCTCGACAAGACCACCGCGGTGATCCTTGCCGCCGGCCAAGGAACCCGAATGAAGAGCGCCTTGCCGAAGGTCCTGCATCCCGTCGCGGGCCGTCCGCTCGTCCACTATCCCGTGCGCGCCGCGCTCGAGGCGGGTTGCGGGGAAGTGGTCGTGGTGGTCGGACACGGGCGAGAGCGCGTTGAAACCTACCTCGCAGATGCGTTTGGCGCTACGGGGAGAGTGCGATCCACCTTGCAGAAAGAGCAGCGCGGAACGGGTGACGCGGCGCGCGTTGGTCTCGACGCGGTGCGTTCGGAATGTGAGCGAGTGCTCATCTTTTACGGCGACGTTCCGTTGCTCGCCGCCGAGGACGTCGGAAGCGTTGCGGAAGCTCTCGATCGGGATCCCGCGGCCGCGGTCGCGATGGCGACGTGCACGACGACGAACCCGTTCGGGTACGGGCGCATCCTTCGCGACGCGTCGGGTCACATCGTCGAGATCCGCGAAGAAAAAGATCTTCGCTCCGACATCGAGCGCGCCATTCAGGAGTGGAACCCCGGCATCTACGCTGCCAGCGTCGGCTTCCTCCGCGAGGCGCTCGCGTCGCTCCAACCGAACAACGCCCAGGGCGAGTACTACCTCACCGACATCGTCCGGTTCGCGGCGCAGAAGGGGAGCCGCGTGATCGGCGTGCCCTCGCGCGCGGACGTCATGGACGGCGTCAACGATCGCGCGCAGCTCGCCGACGTCGATCGGCGGATGAACGATCGCATCGTCCGCAAGTGGCACGTCGCCGGCGTGACCGTGAAGGCGGGCGCGCGCATCGACGACGGCGTCACGGTCGAGCGCGACGCGACGATCGAGAGCTTCGCCGTCCTCCGCGGCGCGACGCGCATCGGCGCCGGGGCCACCGTCGACGTCGGCTGCGTGCTGACGAACGCCGACGTCGGCGAGGGCGTCCTGCTCAAGCCGTACAGCGTCGTGACGGACTCGATCGTCCGCGCACGCGCCGAGGTCGGCCCGTTCTCGCACCTCCGCCCCGCGAGCGACATCGGCGAAGAAGCGCACGTCGGCAACTTCGTCGAGACGAAGAAGACGCGGCTCGAGCGCGGCGCGAAGGCGAACCACCTCGCGTACCTCGGCGACGGCATCGTCGGCGAGCGCTCGAACGTCGGCGCCGGCACCATCTTCTGCAACTACGACGGCTTCCAGAAACACACGACGCGCATCGGCAAGGACGCGTTCGTCGGGAGCGACTCGCAGATCGTCGCGCCGGTCACGATCGGCGACGGCGCCTACGTCGGGACGGGCACCACCGTCACGCACGACGTTCCGCCCGGAGCGCTCGCCGTCGGTCGAGCTCGACAGGAGAACAAGGAAGGCTACGCCGACCGCCTCCGCGCGCGCCTGAAGGCCGCGAAGCAAGCTCCGCCGAAGCCCGAAGGCGCCTGAGCCGAGGCCGCTTTCGAGCGGACGCGCGGCGTCCTTCGCAACGAAACGTCGCGGTGTGGTGTTTTCGAACGCAACGAAAAGTTGCGTTCGCGCATCCATGAAACGTCTTTCGCCACGAGCGCGCGTTCGGCGCGCCGAGAGGCCACGTCCGGTGGCCGCGGAGAAGTTTTCATGGAACGACCTCGAGAGATCGCGCCTGCGCGCGGCAAATTGGGAATCCTCCTTCCAGGGATGGGAGCGGTCGCGACGACCACGATGGCGGGCATCTTGCTCGCGCGTCGCGGCCTCGGTCGCCCCGTCGGCTCGCTCACGCAGCTCGGTACGATCCGGCTCGGGAAGCGGACCGACGGGCGCGTGCCCCGCATCAAGGACCTCGTCCCGCTCGCGGAGCTCGACGACGTCGTCCTCGGCGGCTGGGACATCTTCCCCGACGACGCGTACGCGGCGGCGAGCCGTGCGAACGTCCTCGAAGCGCGCCACCTCGAGCCGATCCGCGACGAGCTGTCGAGCATCCGGCCGATGAAGGGCGCGTTCTACCCGGAGTACGTGCGGCGCCTCACCGGCACGCACGTCAAGAGCGCGACGTCGAAGGCCGACATGGTCGAGCAGCTCCGCGCGGACATCCGCAACTTCCGCAAGGACAACGGGCTCGAGCGCGTGGTCGCCGTGTGGTGCGGGTCGACCGAGACGTTCGTCTCGCCGACGGCCGTGCACCAGGACATCGCCTCGTTCGAGGAAGGCCTCGCGAAGAACGATCCGGCGATCTCCAACGCTCAGCTCTACGCGTGGGCGTGCCTCAAGGAGCGCGTGCCGTTCGCGAACGGCGCGCCGAACCTCTCCGTCGACTTCCCCGCGGCGATCGCGCTCGCCAAGGAGACGCGGACGCCCATCGCCGGCAAGGACTTCAAGACCGGCCAGACCCTGATGAAGACCGTCATCGCGCCGGGCCTCAAGGCGCGCATGCTGGGCCTCCACGGCTGGTACTCGACGAACATCCTCGGCAACCGCGACGGCGAGGTGCTCGACGATCCCGCGTCCTTCAAGACGAAGGAGGTCTCGAAGCTGGGCGTGCTCGACGCGATCCTCGAGCCGCAAGACAACCCCGAGCTCTACGGCGACATCACCCACAAGGTCCGCATCGACTACTACCCGCCGCGCGGTGACGCGAAGGAGGGGTGGGACAACATCGATTTGTTCGGATGGCTCGGATATCCGATGCAGATCAAGGTCAACTTCTTGTGCCGCGACTCGATCCTCGCGGCGCCCATCGTCCTCGATCTCGCGCTCTTCCTCGATTTGGCGCAACGCGCGGGCTTCCGCGGCATCCAGGAGTGGCTCGGGTTCTACTTCAAGTCTCCGCAAGCCGCTCCGGAGCTCCGTCCCGATCACGACTTGTTCGTGCAGCTCGTGAAGCTGAAGAACACGTTGCGATGGATGGTCGGTGAAGACCTCGTGACCCACCTCGGAAACGAATATTACGACTGAGCGCGGCGCGTCCGTCATGGCTGGTTCTTCGATCGACGTCACGAGCTCCATCGGCCTCTGCGCGGTGATCGCGCTCGCCCTCGTCGCCCACGCGATCTCCGCGTGGGCGTGGGGGCGTCCGCACCACGCGCGGCTCGATCGGGAAGCCGGTCTGCCGCTGGTGGGCAAGCGACCGATGGAAGCCGTCTACTCCGCGGCGCTCCCCGTCGGCCGCGCGCTCGTGCAGGTGGGCGTGACGGCGAACGCGGTGACCGTGGCGTCGCTGGCGATGGCGGGCGGCGCGGCGTGGGCCTTCGCCACCGGGCACTTCGGCGTCGGGGCCGTCGTGGCGACGCTGGCGGCCCTCGCCGACGCGCTCGACGGCATCGTCGCGCGCACCGCCAAGACCGAGAGCGTGCTCGGCCGCGTGCTCGACACGACCGTCGACCGGTACGTCGAGGCCCTCCTCTTCGTGGGCATCGCCGTCTTCGTCCGCGGCGACGTCGTCCTCCTCGCGACGTCGCTCGCGGCCCTCGTCGGCGCGTTCATGGTCAGCTACGCGTCGTCCGTCCTGCGCGAGCTCGGCGCGGCCGACGCGCACGCCCCGATGCGTCGCGCGCACCGCATGGCGTACCTGCTCGCAGGCGCGGCCCTCGCGCCGTTCGCTCAGCTCGCCTTCCGCGGACGTGGACTCGCGCTCGAGCTCGCCCCGCTCGTCGTCGCGCTCGCGGCCATCGCCCTCGTCGGTAACGTCAGCGCGTTCCGGCGTCTCCTCCGCGCGGGTCGAGCGAGCGACCGTTCGAGCGACGTCGTGCGGACGCCCGAGCCGATCCCCACGCCGCGAGCCGAGCCCGCCCCGCTGCCCCCACTGCCCCCGCTGCGCGCCGAACGAACTTCGGCACCCCCCTCGCGCCCGGAGGCGACGCCCATGCTCGCGCGATCGCTCCCGGGTCGCGCGCCGAGGACGTGACGTGGCCCCGCGGACGTTCCCCTTCACGGCGCGCCTGCTCGGCCGTCATCAGCTCGCCGCCGCCCTCGCGACCGCGGTCGACTTCGGCCTCATGACCGCGCTCGTCGCGCTCGCGCACGTCCCCCCTCCGGCCGCCGCGTTCGCATCCGCGCTGGCCGGCGGCGTCGTGAATTTCTCCTTGTCTCGCGGCTGGGCGTTCCGTGGCTTGCACGGTCGCTCGCTTCGATCGCAGGCGCTCCGCTACGTCGTCGTGTGCGTCCTCGGGGCGCTCGCGAACGCGTCGCTCCTCGCCTTGGTGCTGCGGGTGTCGCCGCTCCCGTACCTGCCGGCGCGCGCGCTCGTCGCCGTGCTCGTCAGCCTCTTCTACACGTACCCCGCGCACGTGCGGTTCGTGTTCGACGTCCGCGTCGACCGCCGCGAGGGCCACTCGGAGGCGCACCCGTGAAGCCCCTCGATCGGTTTCGCGCGCACGTGCGAGGCCTCTGGCCGAAGCACCCGCTGCTCCCCGTCGCGCCGTTCGTCGCGTACGTGCTCCTCCTCCTCGTCCGCGCCGATCTCCGCGTCGAGATCGTCCTCGCCGCGGCGCTCGTCGCCGTGCTCGCGTACACGAACGCGAAGACCAAAGCGCTCCTCGTCGCCGTCTACCCGTTCGGCCTCGTCGGCTTGCTCTACGACGGCATGCGGCCCTTCCAGACGCTCGGCCTCACGCCGGAGCGCGTCCACGCCTGCGACGTCCGCGACATCGAGTCGCACTTGTTCGGCTTCGAACGAGGTGGCGCACGCGCGACGCTCCACGACTGGTTCCTCGTCCATCACGCGCCGGCCGTCGATCTCTTTGCCGCCGTCCCGTACGCGACCTTCGTCCTCGCGTGCGTCGGCTGCGCGCTCCTCCTTCTCGTCCGCGATCCGGTCGCGATGCGGCGCTTCACCTGGGGCTTCTTCCTCTTGAACGTGGCGGGCTTCGTCACCTACCACGCGTTCCCCGCGGCGCCGCCTTGGTACGTCCATGCGCATGGATGCATGATCGATCTCGCGACGCGCGCCAGCGAAGGACCCGCCCTCGCGCGCGTCGACGCGATGTTGGGCGTCCCGTACTTCCACGGCATGTACGCCAAGGCGAGCAGCGTCTTCGGCGCCATGCCGTCGCTCCACTGCGCCTATCCGCTCTTGATCGTCCTCGAGGGCTGGCGAGCGTTCGGGCCGAAGCTCCGCGCGGCCGCGATCTTCTACTGGGCCGCGATGGTCTTCTCGGCCGTCTACCTCGACCACCATTGGGTGCTCGACGCGCTCGCGGGCGCCACCTACGCCGTCGTCGCGTCGGCGATCGTGCGCTTCGCCTTCGCGCGTCGTTCGCCCACGTCCCTGACGCCGTCGTTCGGCGCCGCCGCGGAGGCCGAATGACGCCGTTCTCTCGCCGCGTCTCCACCGTCATCGCGACGTGGTTCGGTCTGGGCAAGAGCCCCGTGGCGCCGGGCACGATGGGGTCGCTCGGCGCGCTGCCGCT
This sequence comes from Labilithrix sp., assembly GCA_044226145.1. Taxonomy (GTDB): domain Bacteria; phylum Myxococcota_A; class Polyangia; order Polyangiales; family Polyangiaceae; genus Labilithrix. Next base: position 50,242 of record JBGAHN010000021.1, read on the forward strand.
CTACTTCCTCGTGCGCGCGGGCGGTCCCTGGGCGATCCTCGCGCTCGGCGTCGTGATCACGCTCGTCGGCATCTGGGCCGCCGGCGTCGTCGTGCGCGCGACTGGCCGCCACGATCCCCAGCAGGTGGTGGTCGACGAAGTCGCGGGGACGCTGCTCGCGCTTGCGTTCGCGCCACAGGGACCGTTCGGCGTCTTCGCGGCGGTCTTGCTCTTTCGATTCTTCGACGTGCTCAAAGTCTTCCCGGCGAACGTGGCAGAACGGCTGCCGGGCGGTGTCGGTGTCGTCCTCGACGACGTGGTCGCAGGTTTGCAAGCCGCGGTGATCATCGGCGTCTTGCGCATCGCGGAGGTGCTTTCGTGAAGGGACTCTCGCGCCACGTGCGGCGTGTCGTCGACGCGCTCGTCGACTTCGGCGGAAGGAGGCCGTACGTGGTCCTCGCGTGCGCGCTCGCGACGCTCGTCGCGAGTTGGTCGTACGCGCGCAAGCTCGAAATTCGGTCCGACATCCTCGAGCTCTTGCCCCGCGACAGCCCCGGGTTCCAGACCTTCGAACGACGCCTCGAGCGCATCGGCGGTCGCGCGACTCTCATGGTCGTCTGCGAATCACCGGATCGCGCCGCCAACGAGAAGTTCATCGACGCCCTGCACGAACGCCTGGAAGCGAC
>JBGAHN010000022.1:0-50988 GCA_044226145.1 Labilithrix sp.
TCGCGAGCGGCGCGAGGGCCGCGGCGTCGAGCGTGCCCGCGCCGTTCGTCTCGAACGTCGTCGCCGGCACGCACGAGCTGATCATCACGCGCAGGTCGAGGCCGCCGCGCGTCCCGTCGCCCTCGAGCTTCGACGCCGCGTCCAAGAAGAACTGGATCCCCGGGACGCCGAGCACGTTCGCGAGCTCGTGCGGATCGCACACCGCCGTCGTCGTCCCGTGCGGCACGACCGCGGCTTGGAAATGTTCGGGCACGAGGAGCGAGCTCTCGAGGTGCACGTGCGCGTCGACGAACCCCGGCACCACGTGGGCGCCCTTCAAATCGACGGTGCGGCGCGCGGAGAGCCCCGGCTCCACGCCGACGATCGTTCCGTCGACGATGGCGACGTCCCCTTCGACGAACGCGCACGAGAACACGTCGAGGTAGCGCGCGTTGCGCAGGACGAGATCGCAGTCTTCCTGACCCTGCGCCGCGCGGAGACGGCGACGAAGCGTGGGCACGAGCGCCATCCTCCGACCGTACCACCTTTCCTTCCGTCGCCGGTTCATCCGCGGCGCGCTCGATGCTCGCGCCGCGCCTTCGCCTCATCCGTGGCGCTCTGTCGTGCCCGGCGCGAGCGCGGCGTGCGAAGTGCCGTCGCGCGCGACCGAGGCTCCTACGGCCTCGAAATGTTCCGACGGCGGGCCCGCTTTTCCAGTTTCACTCCCTCTCTCTTCTGCGTCTCGCTTCGTGGCCCCATGGCCGAGGGTGAATGCATTTGTATAATGCGCCGTCTTTCGGCGTCCCACGTAGAGAAGAGGTTCCGATGCGAAGGTCTTTCTTGTCGATCGTTTCCCTTGCGGCCTGCCTCCTCGCCGCGTGCAGCTCCGCCGATCTCCCCGAAAACGGCGACGAGTCGGCCGTCGGAAAGACGTCGAGCCCGATCATCAACGGCCAGCTCGACACGACGCATCAAGCCGTGGTCTCGCTCGTCCTCCAGCAAGGCAACGAACAAGGCCTCTGCACCGGCACGATCGTCAAGGTCGACCCGAAGACGCGTGTGGGCTGGGTCCTCACCGCCGCCCACTGCACGGAGATGCCCATCGTCGCGGCGTTCCAGGGCGACGACTTCTCCGCCAACCCGACGCAGTACGCCGTCCTCGACTACCAGGCCGACAGCCGCTACTCCCTCGGCGGCAGCGCGGACCAACCCTACGACGTCGCCGTCGTCCGCATCTTGGGCGTCGACGAGAACACGCCGACCATCGGCATCGCGTCGAGCTCCGACGGCGTGACCACCGGCACGAAGCTCACGGCCCTCGGCTACGGGCGCACCCAGGGCGGCACGAGCACGGCCGGCGATCCCGACGGCAAGCGCCGCCGCGTGACGGTGTCCGTCGCGCAGACGTCGACCACGAAGCTCGCGTTCGGCATGAACCCGGGCGGGACGTGCCAGGGCGACAGCGGCGGCCCCGACTTGATCACGGTCGGCGGCGTCGAGAAGGTCGTCGGCGTCCACTCGTACGGCGACCAGTACTGCCAGTCCGAGAGCGTCAGCGGGCGCGTGTCGGGCAACCTCACCTTCATCAACGGACAGCTCTCCAAGGCGGTCCCTGCGCTCACGTGCGAGCAGTGCCAGAACGCCTCCTTCTCGGGCGACCAGAAGTGCGCGAAGCTCTCGAACGAGTGCCTCGCCGACACGGACTGTAGCGCCCTCTACACGTGCTTGAGCAAGGCCGGGTCCAGCTCGACGGCGCAGAAGTCCTGCCTCGACAAATACCCGGCGTCCGTCGGCAAGATCCTCGCCGTCCAATCGTGCGGCTGCACCGACGCGTGCGCGGATGCGTGCGCGAGCGACGCCAACTGCAAGGACATTCCGCAGTGCGGCTTCGCGCTCCCCGACGGTAGCTGCGCCACGTGCGGCGAATCGTCGTGCTGTCAGGAGATGTCCGACTGCTTGGCGGACGGGACCTGCTTCCACTGCTTGCAGACGAGCGACGCCGACGCGAGCTGCGCCTCGAACGAAGCTCGGAAGAAGATCGCCTCGTGCTTCAAGAGCCACTGCTCGACGGAGTGCTCCGACACGGGCATCGACACGGGCGCGCCCGATCCCGGAACGGACGGGAGCGACGGCACGACCGACCCGAACGGCAACGGTGACGGCGACGGCACGTCGAACGACGGCGCGACGCCGGGCTCCACGACGGTGACGACGACGAAGTCGGGGTGCTCGATGTCCTCTTCGTCGACCTCGGGCGCCGGTGCGGCGTCGATGATGGCGCTGTCGTCGATCGTCGCCGCAGTCACGATGCGCCGCCGCCGTCGCGCGTCGTCCCGCTGAACCCTCACCGTCGTCGGCTCACGTGCCTCGCGCGGCGGGGTGCGTGAGCGGCAGTCGGATCTCGAAGCACGTCCCGTCGGGCACGTCGACGCGCGCGATGCGTCCGCCGTGCGCCTCGACGAACGTGCGCGCCGTCACGAGGCCGAGCCCGAGGCCCGTCGGCTTCGTGCTGTGCAGCGGCTCGAACAGGTGGTCGCGCACCTGGCTGCTGATGCCGGGGCCCGAGTCGGTGATGGCGAGCACGACGTGCGCGTCGTCGATGCGCGCCTCGACGCGGAGGACGCCGCCGCTCGGCATGGCCTCGACGGCGTTGCGGACGACGTTGAAGACGGCGCCGTGGATCTGCTCCGGGTCCACGTCGAGCCAGGGCACGTCGTCGAGGTGCCGTTCGACGACGACGCTCGAAGGGACGATCCCGCCGAGGACGCGGTCGACGAGCTCGGCGAGCGACGTCGAGTGACGGTTCGGCACGCGGTGCCGCGCGTACTCCAGGAGGCCCGTGATGATGGAGTTCGCGTGGCGGACTTCGTCGTGGATGATGCCGATGGCGTCCTTCACGTGCGCGTGCGGTTCGGCCGCGAGGTGCCGTTCGAGCACGTACGTCGCGTTCATGATGGCGGCGAGCGGGTTGCGGATCTGGTGGGCCACGCCGCTCGCGACTTGTCCGAGCACCGCGAGCCGCTCCTCGCGCACGCGTCGCTCTTGCGCCTCGTCGAGCTCCCTCGTCGACCGCGCAGCGGTGTTCGCACACGCGACGCTCGTGTCACGGTCCGAGATCAGGACGTCCTCGGTCCGCCGCGCGGGCGCATCGAGGGCGAGCTCCGGGCGCTCCGACGCGGGCAAGGGCGCGTCGTCGTCGTCTCGGCTCCCCGTCCGATTCCCAGGCACGTTCCCATTCATACCTCATCGAAACGCGGTCCGAAGTCCGCGCGCCCTCTGCGTGCCACCTCCCGGCCCTCCCAACGGGGGAAAAGAAGAAGAGGAGGAGCGTACCGAGGGCCGTTGGCGCAATCGGTGCCCAAAAATCCGATTTTTCGGCTTGGAGCCCCCAGAGATGTGGGTCTTCGATGACCCAGTTGCGGACGAAAGTCCGCAAATCATCGATGACGCCGCGCGGTGGACTGGCTTTTGCTGAGGGCAGCGGGTTTCCGTGAATCAACGTCGCAAGACGTTCGGGTATTTGGAGGAACGATATGTCCATGCTTCTCGCTTGGGTCCTCGCGGCGAGCTCCACGCTCGCTCCGGGTCGCGCGCACGATCGACTGGCGGAAGCCATCGTCACGCGCGTCGAGGCCGAGGCCCCGCTTTTCAAGGACGACGAAGACCGGCGCAAGACGTCGGCGCTTCTGGTGGCCATCGCGTTCCGCGAATCCTCGTTGCGTGCCGACGCCGTCGGCGACTTCCAGGGCAGTCATCCCACGAGTTTTTGCGCCTTTCAGCTCCACGTCTTCGCGTCGCGGACGCGGGAGGGCTGGAACGGTCAGGATTTGATCGACGATCCCGACAAGTGCGTGTTCGTCGCGATGCGCTTCCTTCGCGCGTCGATGGCGGCGTGCCCGACGTACCCGATCGCGATGTACGCGGCGGGCCCGAACGGCTGTCGTCTGCCACGCGCGCAGCGCATCAGCGCCGACCGCGTGGCTCTCGCCAAACGCCTCGTGCGGGACGTCCCGATGCCCAAGGAGCCGGCCCCGGTTCCCCTCGAACCGATGGACGAGCGATCCCCCACGGTCGAGGTACCGACCGTGGCACCGTCCGCTTGGGCTTGGCCGCGCCGCGCGCGAGGGCAAGCGGGGCAATTGGCTACGCCGTTCGCCCTCGTGTGGCCGGTCCGTGCGACCGCGACCGCGACGAATTGACCTAGAATCGACGTCATTTCACAGCGATGCGTTGGCGCGCCGATCGCGCCACGCGACGCACTTCACGGACGAGCTCGATTGTCGTCGCGACCGTCGCAGTTCGTGAGGTGCGGTGCTAGGGTGGCTCTCATGGGTGGAGAGGGGGACAACAAACTTCGCGCCGTTCCGGGCGGTGGGCGGAACTCTCCGTTCGGCTGCGGCGCTACGGCGCACTCGGACATTCCATCGGTGTCACCCGAAGCGCCATCCGACGCGACCACGTCGGTTCGGCTCCGCGCTTCCCGCCCGAAGTTGTCGGTGCTCGTCGTCGATGACGAGCCGCGCGTCCTCGAATCGCTGCGCCTCGTCCTCGAGGGGGTTCACGACGTTCGGACGGAGAGCCACGCCGACAAAGCGCTCGAGCTCCTCCGCGAGGATCCCCGTCGCTTCGATGCCGTGCTTTGCGATTTGACGATGGCCGGCGTCGACGGAATTGCGTTCTACGAAGAGATGGTGCGTCTCGACGTGGCCGATCGCTTCGTCGTCATGACGGGCGGCGCTTACACGGCGCGCGGCTGCGCCTTCCTCGAAAAGCGCGCGTGCCCGATCATCGACAAGCCGTTCTTGTTCGAAGAACTGCTGAGCCTCCTGGACGACGTCGGCCGCACCGTGCGCGACGTTTCGCCCTGACGTCGGACGTACCGCCGTCGCACGTCCCACGTTGCGTCGTGATGTCTGCGCGTCCGCATCCGCGCGTCCACTTCTGCGCGGAGCTTCCCTCGTCACGTCCGTGGGAACGGCTCGCGCGTGGCGTCCTTCGGGTTCGACGGATCCGTTCCTTGCGCGAACTCCGTTCGGCCGGACGCCATGACGAACGGCCCACCGACCTCCTCGGGGACGAACCGGTCGAGCGCGTCTTCGCCGACGTACTCGCCGCTCGTCATGCTCTCGACGGCCTCTTCACCGAGCTCCTCCGCCAAATCGTCGCGGCTCTTCGAGCGCTGAACGAACGCGCGCTCTCCGTCGTCGACGTGCCCTTCGGACATGCGCCGCAGGGTCGCCGCGTAGACGGGGTCGTAGTGCCCCGGTCGATCGAGCCGTCGAAGGGCCTGCCGCGTCGTCCCACGGGTTCGCTTCGCGGGGAGGCGCCGTCGCTGCGTCGCCGTCGTGGACACCTTGGCCGCCGCCCTCGGGGTCGTCGCCTTTCCACGCGATGCCGCCTTCGAGGTCGTCGCTTTTCCACGCGCTCTCGCCTTTGAGGTCGACGCCTTTCCTCGCGCCTTGGGCGGTGCCACCTTCGCTCGGGAGGTCGCCGTCGCCCGGACCTTTGCCTTGGTCGTGGCCGAGCGCTTGGTGGGCTTCGCCGACTTCGCCGACTTGGAGGCCGTCGAACGCTTCGCGGGCTTGGTCGACCTCGCGGGCTTGGCGGGCTTGGCGGCCGTCGAACGCTTCGTCGACTTCGCCGGTGTGGCCGCGCCACGCGTTGCCGCCGAGGGCTTCTTGCTCGCTTTGCTCGATGCGCGCGTCCGGCGGACGCTCGGCCTCTTCGTGATCTTCTTCGCAGCCATGCTTGCGACGTAGCAAGTCGAATGCCGCAGCCTCTACCGGTGCCCGCGTCTCGGCCGGCGAGGACGCCGCGCTTCGGATCTCACGGGTTCGGAGGACGTTTCGCGCGCGCCCCTCGGCGCTCTCGTCCGACGTCGAGAGTCGAGACGTCGACGAGAGCCGAGCAGGAACGTCTCACGGGATGCCGCAAATCCCGAGCGGTGCGGCATAGAGCCCCTCGGTGCCCGTGATGAGCAACGTCCCGCCGCGGAACACGAGGCTCTTCGGATCCTTGAGCGAGGCGATCTTCGCGCCGTCGGAGGTACGCCCCACGTACCCCTTCAAGTAGTGCGCGATGTAGAGATCCTTTTTCTCGTCGCGAACGATGCCGTCGATCGCGTCGAGCGCGAGGGTGCCCGACCAGGCCACCTTCGAATCCCCGAGCGCGCCGTCGGCTCCGACCGGGAACGTGAGCACCTGGCTCTGCACGGTGAGCGACACGTCCATCGTGTTGGTCGCGGGGTCGAAGACGATGCCGTTCGGGAACGCCAAGCCGCTCTTCACGACGCTCGCCTTGTAGACGCCGGGCGCCGTCTCCGCGAAACGGACGATGCGTCCCGAAGGCGTGTTGCTCGCGTCCGTCGCGTAGATGCCGAGACCCTTGACCGCGACGACGCCGTTCATCGCTTTGAACGATCCGCCGCCGTCGACGTTCGGCATCGGCGTGCCGGGATCGTCCTTCGCGGCGACGCGGAGCACGGTGGCGTCGTTCGATCGGAAGTCGACGACGTAGAGCACGTTGTCCGCGCACGTCATCCCGAGGGGCTGACGTCCGGCCAGCGTCGTCCACACTTCGGGCTCGCCGCCTTCGAGCGGCACGCGGAGGATCTTGGCTTCGTCCGGAACGGACACGAACACGTCGCCGTTCGCGCAGGCCGCGACGCCTTCGGGGGCGGGGGAGATCTTCGCGACTTGTCGGACGTCACCCGCCGCGCCGCGTGGGAAACCGTCCGGGCATTTGTCGACGCCGTCGTCGGCATCGGGCGGCGAGGTGGCGTCCGTGGGATCTCCGCCGCCAGGGGTGGCGTCGTTCGAAGGGTTCCCCGAGTCCGTCGCGTTCGACGCGCCGTCGCTCGAATCGTCGCCCGGGGTGTCGTCGGAAGGCGGAGGATCGTTCGAAGGCGTCGCCGTGCTCGACGAGCACGCCACGAGCCACGCCGTCAGAAGCCAAGGATGCGTCCGTCGCATGGAAGGAACCTAGACCGCAGCGGCGCCTCTGTCGAACGCGAGGTCGCGTGTCGTACCTCGTTCGAAGGCGTTTTCCTCGTCCAGGATCGCGCGAGATCCGATTGGCGCGATCGGTGCGCGAGCGACTTTCTCTCTCCCGGCCGATCGGTGCATGGAGCGCCTCTCACGCGGGGTGGACGCGCGTCGTGGCCGTCGCGCGGCGTCAGTTCGGACCGGCGAGTTGGAAGGCGTCCCACGCCGGGGTGTGGTTGTTCTCCGTCACCGGTTGGTTCCACAGCATGAGGGCGGCGTACGTCTTCACCGTGCCGGCGCCGTCGACGACGATCGGCGCGACGTAGAGTTGCGGGCCGTGGCTCGACGGGTTGCGCAGCGAAGAGAAGACGAGGAAGTAGTACTTCTTGTCGCCCGCGACCTTCACCTCCGGCGACCACTTGGGCCACGAGTTCTTGATGCCTGGGCTCGTCTTCCCCTTGAGGCACGCCGGGGGATCGTTGGCCGTGAGCCGCGTCGCGGAGCCTCCGCTCTCCGGGACCACGAACACTTCGGTGTCGGAGGTGTAGTAGCTGTCCTTGACGCCCGATCCGGCCGGCGCGCGGCTGAAGGCGACGAGCCCATCGTCCGCGGAGAACGACGGATAGAACTGGTTGTACGTCGCGTCGCTCGCGCCCGCGAGCGGCGTCGCGGCGCCGCCCGCGCGGTTGGCGTAGGGCACCGTGAAGAGGCGGCCGCCGTACTCGCTCACCCCGGAGACGGTGTCGGTCGTCGACACGTACACGACGCGCGTGCCGTCGTGCGAGAAGCTCGGCGAGAAGGCGTCGCCCGAATCACCGGTGCGTTGGACGACGCCCCAGCCCGCGCCCTGATCGCCGGACTTCGCTTCGAGATCCGTCCAGAGGATCTCGGTCTTGTTCGCGACCGGCATCAAGGAGAGGACCGTGCGATCGCCGTCGGCCCAATGCGACTTCGAGAACGTCGGCATGTGTTGGTTCGGCCGCGCGAGCAGCGCCTTGGCCGGATCGGTGAGGAACGGCGGCTCGGTGTTCTTGCCGTCGACCGAGCGGATGGTGATCGTCGCGGGGCCGCCGCCGTCGTCCTTGGGCGAGACGTTCAAGCCCGCGTAGCGACCGTCGGGCGTCGACGTGTGGCACCCGACGCAGAACGTGCCGAGGGCGTTCGGCGTGATGACGTCCTGCACCGTCTCGTCGCCGATGCGAAACCCCTTGAGCACGGTGCCGTTGCTCGTCGTCCAATAGAGGACCGAGCCGGAGGCCTCGACGCCGGGCGGCGCGATTTCGATGTCGCCTTCCGTGCCCTTGAAGGGCCCCGCGAGCACGTTTCCGTTCGCGTCGACCTTCGCGCTGCGCACGGTCACGTGGACGGTGCCCGAACCCGTCGACGTCACCGTGGTCCAGCGTGTCTTGTCGAGGATGTATCCGTTCTTCGTCGTGTACACGACGAGCGGCGAGATCTGGTTCGGGACCTTCATCTCGATGCGGAACAGGTTCTCGTCCTCCGCCGTCACGAACCGGAACCGCGGCCTCAGCCAGTTGGTCGGGAAGAGCGAGCCCATCTCGGGCTCGTAGAGGCACGGCCCCGTGGCGGCGCCACCGCCGGTGGTCGTCGTGACGTCGGGTTTGGCGAAGACGTCGGCGGCGTTCGACGGAGCGCCATCGTCGAGGACCGGCTCCTTGAAGTCGTCGCGCACGGACGTCCCGCCGAAGCTCCCATCCGCGGGATCGGACGTCGAGCCATCGGGGGACGCGTTCGGGTCGAACGTGCTCGGATCCTCCGAGCTGCCGCATGCCACGATCGCGGCGACGCCGATCGCCGAAACGAGCGCAGCCGAAAGGAGAGAAGTCTTCGCGTGCCCCATGCATGGCCTTGTACCACGCGGATCCGCGTGCGCTCGCCTTCGGCGAAATCGTTCGAACGGTGACGCGTCGCGGTGAGTGAAGGATGTGGCACCTGGAGTGACTTCGCGTGATCGACGTTGCGGTGTTCGACGTCGCGCGAGGACCGTGGAGGACTCACGGCGCCGAGGATGGCGCCATGAGTGTCCCCGAGAGCGCGAGCTCGCGCAGGCACACGGAGGCGCCGTCGCTCGTCAGCGTCGCCTTGCCCTTCGAAATGCGCGCTTGCTCGAAACGCGCGGAGATCGTCGCGTGGAACGAACCACCGATCCGCCGATCGAGCTCGATGACGCGCCACGTCCCTCGCGTGGCGACGAAGCTCGGACCGCAGTGGAAGTGGTCTCCGTGGTCGTGGCACTCGGTCTGAACGAGCGGCGCCGAACGAGCCTCGGACGGGGTTCGCTGCTCCTCCCCGAAGATCCCTTCCGTCGGTGCGGAGCCGTCTTCCGTTTCACGAAGGGTCCACGTCAGGAACGTCTCGTCGCGCCGAGCGCGCACGATCCAGACGGCGGTTCCCGTCGCGTCGGTGGAGTGCAGGACCTCGTCGAGATCCATCTCGTTCACCTCGTGGACGCACGCCTCGAAGTCGGCGGGATCGTCCTGTGGATCTCGGGGACGCTCGTCGCTGGCGTCTCGGGCATCGGCGTCGGCGGCCTCCGCGTCGCGTGCGGGTTCCGACGTTTCGTTCGAGCTTTCGCTGCACGCCGTGAGCGTCGACGCGACGACGAGGGCGGCGGCGAATGCTGCGGCGCGCGCGGGGCGCGCGGGGATCGAAGGCGTGGTTCGCGTCGCGCGGGCGAACGAAGCAAGGCGGACGGGCGAAACAAGAAGGGCGAAGGGGCGAGCGCGCATGGTAGGTCGGCACCATGATGCATATTAGTTGCAAATGCATTAAAAATGCATTTGCGATCGAGTCGTCGATCGGCCGCGATGGACCATCGATGCGCCGGCCGACGCACGACGGACGCGAGAGCCGCCGCCCCGATCCCTGACGGCCAGGGGAGCCGCTGGTTCGCGCGCGCCGGCCGATGCCCATAAAAGCGCGGTGCCGGCATGTCGTCGAAGTGGCGTAAGGGTGCTCCAAAAAACGCCATCGCGCCTCGGATGCCTTGCCGGTCGACGAGGCTCCGCGCGATCCTGAAGCATGACCCTCTCCTCGTGCTTCCGGCGAAGCGTCGTGGCGGCCACGGCGCTCGCGATGATGGCCGTCCCGCTGTCTTCGCAGGCCGACGAGACGCCTGCGCGCGCGAGCGACCGTCCGATCCCTACCGCCGCGTGTCGCCCCGCGGACGAATGCTGCCGCGTTTGCTCCGCCGGCAAAGCGTGCGGCAACAGCTGCATTCAGGCCTCGAAGACCTGCCACAAAGGTCGCGGCTGCGCGTGCAACGAAGCGGAGATCTGCGACGGCTCGTCGACCCCGTGACGGCACGGCCTCGGCCGTCGACGTTCGGAGAAGTGCACGGGAAGGGACTTGAACCCTTACGCCTCTCGGCGGTGGAACCTAAATCCACTGCGTCTGCCAATTTCGCCACCCGTGCCGGGGTTCGTCACGTTTGCCGCGACGATGGGCGGGATGCAAGGGCCTTGGCCGCCGCCGTCCGACGTCCGACGTCCGACGTTACTGAACGGCGGTCTTGCGTCGCGCCGTCGGCTGCATCGCCTGCGCGGCCTCGGCGGGGGCGTGCTTCGACGCCGGCTCGGTAGGCTGGGGCGGTTCGGTCGGTTCGCGCGGCGGGCACGGATGATCGCGCAAGAGCTTGCGCGCGAGGAACATGCGGAAGCGGCTTTGAAGGCGACCCTTCCGGCATGTCCCGGACATGAATTGAGCGAGACGTTCGTCCGTCGGAGACGACGCGCATTGCTGGAGCGATGTCCGTAAGATCTGGACGGCCGTGCGCGTGCAGAACTCGGGATCATCGAGCGCCTTTTGCGGATCTGTGAAATGGCGTTTGTCGATTTGATAGAGGCAATACCACTTGCCGTTTCGAGATTTGGCCGTCGGTTTGAGCCGGCTCTCGTGCCAGGCCACGGCCACCAGGAGAGCCGCGGTCTTTTGCTCCGCTGCCGCGGGATCCGTCTCTCGAAAGAGCGGCTCTGCTTCCGCGACGTGCGCGATGGCGGTGGCCGTTCGTTCGAACGTCGTGCGCCAAGGGGCGGCGGGTTCGAGGGCCGTCATCAAACCGACGACCCAAGCAACGGGAACAGTCATCGGCCGCACCTTTCAATCAGAAGCTCGGCCGCGCAACCCCAAGATGGCAACCTGAACCGTCGCGTCGAACGATTCTGGATACTTAGAAAGCGAAAAAAAGACCTATCGCACGTCGTAGGACATGGTCTCGCGCGCCTTTTTCGCGCGCCATGGACCTCGACGCCGATCCGTGGGACGGGCGGCCGAGACGCGCGAACCTCCGCCGCGTCCTCGAACGCGAATGTGCTAAGCCCCGGAACGCTCATGCCCGTTTTCTCGTCGTTTCGTGCTTGGTTCGGTCCGTCTCGTCCAGTGCTCTCGTCCCGCTCGTTCGTGGCGGCGGGTGCGCTCGCCGTCGGCGCGGGGGCGGTGGTCGTCGCCGCGTGCGACGAGGAGTCGGTGGTCGTGCGCGCGCGGCCCGATGGCGGAGGCGCGTCCGTCGACGCCGGTGCGAACGGCGTCCTTCCTTGCGGAGCCGTGATCCCGGCCACGTACGAGAGCCCCGCGTTCGCGACGAACGCCGCGGCCGAGCTCGATCTGCGCGCGCGGGCGTTCGAGATCGATCGGAAGATGCAGGCGACCGAGGGCTCGAGCACGGCCATCCTCACGACCACGGAGCTCGTGACGGCGTTCACGGCAGGGGCTCCGAGCCTCCGCGAGGTGGCGACCCCTCCGGCGCAGGCGACGCTCGACGCGTACCTCGACGACTACGGCAACGCGGTCGGCCGGACGTGGACGCCTTCGCTCGCCGCGGCGGACGGCGGCGCGCCGGCGGGAGGCAAGTACGAGAACACGTTCCACGTCTCTAAAGAGGGCGTCGACCTGCGCCTCGCCGCGTCGCGCACGTTGCTCGGCGGCGCGTTCTTCCACCACGCGGTCACGCTCGCGGCCGAGCCGGTGACGGAAGCGACGCTCGACCGGTTCGTCGCGTCGTTCGGTGCGAGCACGTCGTTCGCGGATCGAACGGACGACGACGCCGGCGTCGAGCGCGATGCCTTGTCGGCGGCCCTGGCGGCCGATCTCGACGATCCCGCCGCGACCTCCACCGGCTTTTACCGGACGATCCGCTCCTCGCTGCTCATCGCGAAGGCCGCGGCGTCGCACGGCGAAGCGTGCCGCTCGGAGCTCGACGGCGCGCTCGCGACGTTCTTCGACGCTTGGGAGCGGACGCTCGCCGCCTACTCCATCCACGACTTGAGCGTCGCGTCGACCTTCGCCCTCGCGACCCCCCCGAAGGGACCTGCGGCGCTTCGATCGTTCGGCAGCGCGCTCGGGCTCGTCCAGGGGCTGCGCGGGACCTCGACCGCACGTCGACGGATCACCGACGAGCAAATCGACGACTGGCTCGCGACGGTCGGCGCGACCACGCCGTTCGAGGTCGTCACCGACGGCGCCGCGCGCGCCACGGCGTTCACGTCGGCCATCCAAAAAATCGCAGGCATTTACGGATTTTCGCAGTCCGAAGTGGAATCCTTCAAACGATCCTTCTGACGCGGACCATGCACGTTTCCGTCCTCTCGGACCATCTTCGTAGGCTCGGCGTCGTGGACGAACCCATCGGCGATTCGCCGCGCGCCGCCGTGGCGGCGATCCTCCGTCAGCGGGACGCGTCGTCGTCGGCCGAGCTCCTCTTCATCCGCCGGGCCGAGCGCGCGGCCGATCCGTGGTCGGGTCACATCGCGTTCCCGGGCGGGCGTTGCGATCTCACCGATCCGAGCCTCCTCGCGACGGCCATCCGCGAGACCCGCGAAGAGATCGGGGTCGATCTGACGTCCGCCGACGTCGTCGCGCGCTTGCCCGACGTGCCCGCGTTCGTGCGCACGGGCCGCGGCTCGCTCGTCGTGACGCCCTACGTGTTCGTGCTCCGTTCGGACGCGATGCCCGTCCCGAACGAAGAGGTCGCCGAAGTCCTCTGGTACCCGTTCGACGCCATCGCCAGCGGCACGTTCCGCGGCACGTTCTCGTGGCGATGGAAGGAGAAGGACATCGAGCTCCCGTGCATGCGCCTCGAGCCCGGCTCGCACGTGCTTTGGGGGATGACCTTCCGAATGGTGGAGACGATGCTCGAGGCGCTCGCCACGCGTTGACGGTCCGCCGCGCGCGATCTCTGCCGCGCGATCACGCGCGACGTCAGACCCCGCGTGACGTCAGACGAGGCCGATCGGGCACGTGGCGCCCGTGCCCGCGATTCCGCAATACCCGTTCGGGTTCTTGGCCAGGTATTGCTGGTGGTAGTCTTCGGCGTAATAGAACGTCGGCGCGTCTTCGATTTCCGTCGTGATCGTTCCGTAGCCGCGACGTGCGAGCTCTTTTTGGAAGAGCTCGCGGGACGATTCGGCCAATTGCCTTTGGTGCGCGTCGTACGTGTAAATGCCCGATCGGTATTGGGTGCCGACGTCGTTTCCTTGCCGCATGCCGCTCGTCGGATCGTGGTTCTCCCAAAAGATCTTGAGCAGGTTCTCGTAGCTCGTCTGGCTCGGATCGAACACGACGCGCACGACCTCGGCGTGGCCCGTGTTCCCGCTGCAAACCTCGCGGTAGGTCGGGTTGGGCGTGACGCCCGCGGCGTAGCCGGCCTGCGTGGAATAGACGCCCGGCGCTTGCCAGAACTTGCGCTCGACGCCCCAGAAGCAGCCCATCGCGAACATCGCGACCTGCATGCCCTCCGGCCACGGCTCCTTCATGCGCGCGCCCGAGACCGCGTGCGTGTCGGCGACGGGGATCGCCTCGGCGCGTCCGGGGAGCGCTTGGTCGCGGGTCGGGAGCGAGAGCTTGTCTGCATGAGCCATGGGGACCTCGTTCGTGGCGTTCGACGTGCACGTCGGTGCGCGGGAGGATGGTGGATTCGGTCGCGCCCCTTCGCAAGTCTTTCCTGAGGCACCGTCGATCTCCGACGGCATGGCCATGGCGCCACCGTCCTCTACGGACGAGCCTGCACCACGAGGCTCGTCGTGAACGCGCGAAACGCGCCGCGGAGGTTCGTCTCGAGGCCGCGCTCGTCGAGGTATTTGAGCGCCCCGACGAAGGTGAACGTCGCGACGGCGATGGCCCACGGGAGGAGATGAAGCCCGACCCTCCGCACACCCTTCGGCGCGCGGTCTCCTTTCGACGCCAGAGGCGTTTGCGGTCGCGTCGGAGCCGGTAGCGCGTGCGTGGCGGTGCGTTCTGGAGGCATCGCGCGCGCGACGTCGCATGTCGGTGGGAAGGGGAAAGCGGACGCTTGCACCGGCCCATGTCCGTGCACCGGCGCGCATTTCGGAAGGACGTCGACGCCGTCCGTCGTGCGGAAGACGATGGGACCGCCCGCGCCGACGAGCATCCGGCGAAATCCGATCGCGACGCGCGGCTCGGCCTCGCCCGCGAGAGCGCATGCCGGTGCGATCCAAGAGGGCGCATGCATGGGCATCGCGAGCTCCGTCACCGGGAACGTGAGCGTCGACATCTCGGTCGTTCGCTCGACGCCGCCGGCCCGCGCGCGCGACGCCTCCGCGGTGGTTCGCGTGAACGCATCGTGCTCGTTCGCCGTGGGGCACGTGGCGGCGGGGTCGTCCACCGACGTCCTGGCTTCGGCGGTCGTCGCGTCGCGCTTCGGCGCCTCTTTGGCCCGCATCGAACGGCGTGCCTCGAGCTTTCGTTCGAGCCATTCGGGGAGCCGGGGCGGCGCCTCATCGGGGGAAACGTCGTCGGCGTGGAGCGGATCGTTCATGCGTGGTTTCGTCCGGGAGTGTCGCCTGCCGCCGACGGTGCGCGACCATCGCCGACGCCTTGCGAACGAACGCTTCGTCGGCTGCTCGACGAAAAAAGTGCGTCGCCGTGCACCTTTTTCGTGTCGTTCGAGACCGACGCGCGTCGTGCGTTGCGTCGTGCGCCTGTCGCGTGCGATCGGTCGCGTCGCCCGGTGCGCTGTGGCATCGAAGTTGCTGTGCTATTCGACGATCATGAGCCTACCCAAGACATTGCTGGTACCGACGGACTTCGGTGAAAGCTCGGAGGCCGCGACGGCCTATGCCGTCGAGCTCGCGCGGTCGTTCGGCGCGTCGATCGTCCTCGTGCACACCTACGAAATTCCGATGGTCGGCTTCCCCGACGGGACGTTGATCGCGACCGCGGAGCTCGCCACGCGCGTGCTCGACGGCGCCCAAGAAGGCGTGAACCGCGCCGTCGCCGCCCACGCCTCGTCCGGCGTTTCGATCCGCGGGATCGTCAAGCAGGGCGAAACCTGGCGGACCATCCTCGAGACGGCGGACGAAGTCGGCGCGGGCATGATCGTCATGGGCACCCACGGCCGAAAAGGCCTGCCGCGCGCGCTGCTCGGGAGCGTCGCCGAGAAGATCGTTCGAATGTCGCACGTGCCGGTCGTCACGCTCCACCAAGGCGATTCGGCCTAGCGCCGGTGACCGGCGCGCGGGCCGCGTCGTGACAATTTGCACCGACTGAGCCCGCACGGCTCGGCCGTCGTCGCGCGCTCGTCGGGCGATACGGTCGAGCCGGCGGCGAATCCTGGATGGTCTTCGAATTGCCTTGTCCGGCGATGGAACGAAGACGAGACGGAGCGGCGCCATCGAGAGGCATGGCGCGGCCGTCGGTCGGAGGGCACGGCGCGTCCGATGCCCACGCATCATGGGAACGCGGGAGGCAAGGAGCGATGGCGAGGCAGCATCTTCCGTCGGTCGAAACGCTCATCTCGAGCGACGACGAGCGTTTGCTTACGGAGCTGAAGTTGTCGGAGGTGCGGGATCAGGTGGCGCACGCGCAACACTTGCTCGACACCGTCGAGGTCGCTTCGCTCACGTCGGAAGCCGCGCGCTCGAGCGAGGGCCACGGGGTGGCTCCGGCGTTCGCCGAGGAGTTGGCGCGCTTGGGATGCCGGATCGTCGAGATCGCGTCCGTCCTCTCGCGCGCGCAGGTCGTGACTCCGCGTTCGGGCGAACGACTCCACGCGTAGGAGCGCAAGAAGGCGCTCGCCTTCAGCGGCACGCCGAGAGCGCGTCGAGGAACCCTTCGGCCCACGTCACGGCGTTCGAGCGCTGGACGGACGCGAGCAGCTTCGCGTGGCGGGCCTTGCGCTCCTCGAGATCCATCCGGAGGGCGCGGTCGAGATCGCGCGCCATGCCGTCGGTGTAGTACGGGTTCGTGAGCACCGCGTCCCGCATCTCGACGGCGGCGCCCGCGAACTGCGAGAGCAAGAGCACGCCGGGGTTCTCGGCGTCCTGCGCGGCGACGTACTCCTTCGCGACGAGGTTCATGCCGTCGCGGAGCGGCGTGACGTAGCCGACCGCCGCCGCGCGATACAGCTGCGAGAGCTGCGGCTTGGAGTACGAGCGGTACATGTACCGGATGGGGACCCACGCGGCTTCGCCGAACATGCCGTTGATGCGGCCGACGATCGTTTCGATCGCCGCGCGCTGCTCGGCGTAGAGCGGGACGTCCGCGCGCGAGGGGACGGACACCTGGACGAGCGAGACCTTGCCGCGCCACTCCGGGAACATCTCGAGGAAGCGGCCGAACGCCGTGAGCCGCTCCGGGATCCCCTTGGTGTAGTCGAGGCGGTCGACGCCCAGGACGAGCGTCGAGTCGCCGAGCGATCGCATGAGTCCTTCGATCTCCTCGATGATGGACGCCTCCGCGGGCTCCTGGAACGTGTCGGGGAGGATGCCGATCGGCATCGCCGCGACGTGCGTGATGCGACCGCGGTGCTGCACGACGTCGTCGGCCACCTTCGCGGGGAGCATCGCCGCCGCGCACGAAAGGAAATTCGCGACGTGCGCGGGCGTGTGGAACCCGAGCAAATCGAAATCGAGCATCGCGTCGAGCAGCTCGGGCGCCCAGGGCAACATCGAAAAGATGTCGAGTGACGGAAACGGGATATGCAAAAAATGCCCGATGGGGCCCGAGTGCCCACGTTTTCGCATGGCGCGCGCGAACATCAAGAGATGGTAATCGTGCGCCCACAGCATGCCGTGCGATCCGACCTGCCTCACGGCGATGTCGGCGATGACGTCGTGGACCGTGTTGTACGTCTCCCAGCCTGCGTCGGAGAACGTGACGCGGGAAGGGAACGAGTGGAAGAGCGGCCAGAGCGTGCTGTTGCAGAAGTTCGAATAGTATTCGCGGTACCAGGATTCTTTGTAATCGACCCACGCGAGCTGGGTACTGCCATCTTCGATGACGCCCATTTCGATCTTTTCGGTGTCCGCGACGGTGCGCCCGCTCCAGCCGAGCCACATGCCCCCGCGCGCGCGTAGCGCCGGCTCGAGCGCGGAGACCAGCCCGCCCACGTTGCGTTTGCGCGCGTCGTCTTCGCCTTCGATGTGACGGAAATCGGGCAAGCGGTTCGAGACGACGAGGAGGTTTCGGTCTTGGACGTGCGAGGGATCCGGCGGCGGGACGATCTCGCGCGGGAGGACGACCGGCAGCGGCGTCTGTCCGGCGCGGAGCCCGTGGAAATAGCGGAGCACCGCGCGGACCTCGTCGGTGTTCGAGAGCTCCCAGCGCGCCGTGGTCCGCCGCGTCTCCACCGAGCGCACGATGACGCCGTCGTCCTGGGGAGAGAGCGCCTCGAACATGTGCTCGTCGGTGACGTCGTCGCCGAACGCGACGAGGCGCACGCCTGGCCCCGCGAGCTCGCGCAGCCACGGGATGGCCGACGACTTCTTGACCGACGCCGGACGCACCTCCGTCACGAGCGTGCCCTCGAGCCGCTCGTAGGCGGGGAAGTGCGCGAGGAACTGGTCGATGACGCCGTAGGCCTCGACGAGGAGCTCGCCGCGGAGACCTCGCTTGACGTTGCGGTAGTGGAGGGCGACCGTCGTGCTCTTTCGCTCCAGGAGCGCGCCCGGATGGCGTTTGGTGAGGGCTTCGAGCGCGTCTCCCAGCTCCCCGAGCGGTCCCGGATCGTGGCTCGCCACGACTTGCCACGCGCCGGCGCCGCGTCGGGACGCGCCGTGCTCGGCGACCAAGTAGATCGACGGGCTCGTGAAGAAATTCTCGAGCCAATCCTTCGGGCGCCCGCTGACGATGGCGATCGTCACGCCCGGAAGGTTCGCCAGATCTTCGATGAGGGTGATGGCGTCGGGATCCGGCCGCGCTTCGTCGGGCGAGTTCGCGAACGGGACGAGGGTTCCGTCGAGGTCGCAAAGAATGCCGAGGGGCGTGTGCCGAGCCATCGACATCCAATGCTCGATGTAGACCGCGCGAGATCCGTTCATGGAGCTTCACGGATACCATGTGGCGGCGGGACGAATGCGTGGCCTTAAGTCCCAAGGGGGGGCGACGATGGGACGATGCGCCACCAAGGAGATGCTGGTGCACGATCGCGCGACCGCACGGAGTGGTGTGACGAACGTGCGCGATCTCGTCCGTGGACGAGCGTAACGTCGATGGCGCGCGCTTCTCACCGATCGGTCGCATCGGCACGGGTTTCGCGAACGAACTGTGGAATGACACGTTCGTTGGTCCGAGTCTTCTTCGTCGGCGCGGCACTCCTCGTCGTCGGAGGCGTGGCGTGCCGCGGGGAAGGCCCATCGGGAGACCCGAAAATCCCGGTGAATTCGCCCATTCCCGAGGTCGATCGACGCGAAGAGCCCGCGCCCGCCATCGAGAATCCGTTCGTCGACGGAGGCGCGGATTGACGCCGGCGTAGGTGCGGCATCACCGCTCTCGCGCCCGTTGGCGCGGCACGTGCGTACGAGGACTGTCAAACGCGGCATGAACGCCGCTCCAGCTCGAAGGGAGACGACACATGGGTCTCATCACGTTCATTCTGTTCGGTCTCGTCATCGGCCTCATCGCTCGCGCCATCATGCCTGGACGGCAGAGCATGGGCCTCATCGCGACGGCGCTCCTCGGCGTCGCCGGATCGTTCGTCGGAGGGTTCATCGGCAGCCTCATCCAGGGCGGCCGACTCTTCGATCTCCACTCGTCCGGGATCATCGGGAGCATCCTCGGCGCGCTCGTCGTCATGTTCTTGGTGGGAGCGGTCGGCAAGCGTCGCAGCGTGATGACCTGAGGCGTGGGCCAGCCCGCGTGGACGCGCGTCGCGGGTGGACGCGCGTCGTGCCCGATGCCGGGTCGGAACGCGGAGCATGACCCGTAGGAACCACCGAAACGAAAAGGAGCCAAACGATGAATTCCCCCCAGACCGGCGCGTTCGTGGCCGATCTCGAGACGATCCGCAAGCGCGCCAGGCAGCACCTCGAGCAGGGCGCGGTGACGAACAACTACGAGGGTGAAGTCGAGCGGGCGATCGCGCTCTTGAACGAAGCCGTCGCGACGGAGATCGTGTGCGTGCTTCGCTACAAGTACCACGCGGTCATGGCCGTCGGGCTCGCGAGCGAGTCGGTGCGCGCCGAGTTCGCGGAGCACGCGGCCGAGGAAGAGCAGCACCTCGACTGGCTCGCCGAGCGCATCAATCAACTCGGCGGCAAACCGAACCTCAACCCGCAGGGCCTGCTCTCGCGCGCGTCGTCCGAGTACGTCGAGGGCGACACGCTCTGCGACATGATCCGCGAGAACCTCGTCGCCGAGCGCATCGCCGTCGAGGTGTACCGCGGGATGGTGCGGTACTTCGCGGACAAGGATCCGACGACGCGGCGCTTGCTCGAGCGCATCCTCGAGAAAGAGGAAGAGCACGCGAGCGACATGCACGACCTGATGGTCGCCCACAGCCTTCCGTAGGCCTGGGGTCGGGGACCGCGGGTTCGGCCGCACGCTCGCGGCGGTAAGCTCCCCGGGGGGAGAGTGGTCCGCGGGGCGACGTGGGCGCGGCCATCGCGAGAGATGCGATGGCCGCCGTTTGCTTTTGTGTGTCGACTGCGCGACGTCAGGGAGAGATGCCGGCGACGGCGTCGTGGATCGTCCGTTCGAGGAGATCGAGCGTGACCGGCTTGACGAGGTGCGCCCGGAACCCCGCGGCGGCGGACGCCTTGCGGTCTTCGGCGCTGCCGAAACCGGTGACGAGGATGGCGATCTCCGGGCGCTTCGCTCCGAGCTGATCGAGGAGCTCGAACGCCGTTCCGTCGCCGAGGTTGAAGTCGGTGACGAGCGCGTCGCAGAGCTTTTCTTCGCGCAGGAAGAGCGCTTTGGCCTCCGCGCACGAGCGCGCGACGAGCACGTCGAAGCCGCTCGACTGCAAAGCCGTTTCGAGCACGTCGAGGTTGTCCTCGTCGTCGTCCACGATCAGGATGCGAAGGGGCTTCATGAATGGCCGAACTTAATCACGATCGCCGGGGAGGCCAGCTCGACCATGGGCGCGCTCGCGGTTGGAGGGACCCTCGATCGCGGCGAGGAACGGGCCGTCCGCGCTCGAAAGGTCCGTGACGGGCGGTGCCGTTTCGTGCGTGGGGGAGCGGAGGTGCGGCGGATCGGGCGATGCATCGGGAGTCGGTGGACGATGCCGAAGGCGACGTCCTCCGGAGGTGGAGCCATGGAACCTGTAGCGTGCGCTTCGTGCAAGCAGTCGGTGGTGCCCGAACCTCCGTCGCCGCTCTGGATGGTGCTCAATGTGCTCTTCGGGGTCGTCGTTTTGCTCATCGGCGCCGTGTTCTCGCTGATCCTCGTCCTCAACGTCGTGCTCCTGCCATTGTGGATGGTGTTCATGGCGGGCGCGGTCTCCGTCACGACGCGGCGCGCGCTCATGTGGCGTTGCCCCGAGTGCCATGCCGAGATGTTCCCGACGCCCGCGGAGAAGAAGCGACTTCGCGCGGCGAGGGTGCACCGACGCGGCCCCCGGCGCCACGTGCTCGTTCCACGTCACGGTGGTTGAGGCGCTCCTACGCGATGCACCTGCGGGGCGATGGCGCGCGCGGAGCACCGAGGTGGAGCGCATGTGGGTGAACGCCGTCGTGGCGTGGTGGCTCGCGCGGATCCGCGAGGCGTTCGCCTTCGTTGCCAGGTGGTCCGACTTCGACCCACGTTGTAAAAATCTCGTCTCTCGGTACGAAGTTGCGGGACTCGGAGAAAGGTTCGGCTATCGTTGAACCGTCGCTCACGCGCGCGGATCGAGGTCGGTCTTCGCGCAGGTGGGTCGATGCCCATTCCTTGTTCGTTCCGTGAAGGGACGAGCATGCGAGGACGAAACGCCCGTGGCCGACGAAGCGCTCATCGAGGGTTTGCTCCACGTGCTCGAGCGCGAGCTCTTGCCGGAGATCGAGCGAGCCGAGCCGCAGGCCTGGGGACGCGCGAACCGTTTGGCGGACGCGGTGCTGGCGCTCTTGTCCGATCGCGAACGGGCGCTCGTGGATCTCCCGAGCCAGAGCGTCGGCGCCCTGCAGTCGCTCTACCTCGCGGCGCGCGCGAGCCGGTCGGACGTCGTGGCGCGTTCGGCGGCGGTGTTCACGTTGACGACGCGCGTGCGTGAAGCGACGAACGCGGACGCCGCTCCGGTTTCGAGGCGAACGGTCGGCGCTCGCTCGCTCCCGGTGATCGACGTGCCCGCGCGCGGCTTCCCGTCGTGGGTCCCCGAGGGCGGCGTCGTCGGTGGGTTTCGCTTGATCCGGGGCATGGCGAGCGGCGGTCTGGGGTCGCTCTTCCTCGCGCGCCGGCTCGAAGACGAAGGGCGCTCGCTCGCGCGCGACGTCGTGCTCAAGGTCCCGCACGATCCGGCGGCCCTCTTGGTGAACGTCGCCGAGGAAGATTTGCTCGCGCAGTTCCGCGCGGAGGCGTCGGTGCTCGCGGCGATCCCTCCGCACCCGAACCTCGCGCGCATCGAGGCGTTCGACGTCGGCGCCCACCCGAAGCCGTTCCTCGTCATGGAGCTCGTCGAGGGGCCGATGCTCGAGGACGTGCTGAAGGCGCGGCAGCTCGACATGCCCCGCGCGCTCGACGTGCTCGACGGCGTGCTCGCGGGCCTCGAGACGATGCACGCGACGGGCGTCGGTCACCTCGACATCAAGCCCGACAACGTGATCTTGCGACGGAGCACGGGGGCAGCCACGCTCGTCGACTTCGGGCTCAGCGGCCGGACGGTGCGCAAGCGTTGCGGCAACCCGCTCTACGCGGCGCCCGAAGTGTGGAACGACGATCGCGAGTCGGAGAGCCCCTTCGCGGCGGACGCGTACTCGTTCGCGTGCCTCGCGTTCGAGACCCTGACGTGCCGCCCCTTGTTCGACGCCGAAGACGCGCTCTCGGCCGTCCGCCTCCATTTCACCCACGACGGTCTCCCTGGGCCGCTGCTCGAGCTGCGCTCCCGTCCGGAGCTGTGCAAGCTCACGGAGGTCCTCTCGCGCGCCCTCCGCGCGAACCCCGCGCAACGCACGCGCATTCGCATGCTGCGCACCGAGCTCTCGCGCGTGGTCCCGGCGCTGCGCGATCTGTCGTGGCCGCTCGTCGCGAGCGGGCGCGCGAGCATCCCCGACGTCGGCCGATCGAGCGGCCCCGACAGCGGCCGGGTGAGCGTGCCCGACGTCGAGCCGGAAGCGAGCGGTCGCCAGAGCGTCGTCGAACGCAAAGATTTCGAGCGGCTCGAGCGCGAAACCGGCTGAACGCTCCCGCGTCGTGGTTCGCGCGGCTCGCGTCGTGGCGTGCGCGACGAGGGGCGCTCCTACGGCATCTGCGCGGCGCGGTCGATGAGTCCGAGGAGCGTGTCGAGCCGAAGCGGCTTGTGAACCACCTCCCACGACTCGAGGCCGCTCGTGTCTTCGGCGCCGGAGAGGACGATGATGCGCATCGGCGGGAGCGACGTCTCGCGTCGGACGGCGTCGATGAATCCGCGGCCGTCGAGCTCCGGCATGTTCAGGTCCAAAAGGACGAGGTTCGGGTGCCGTTCGTGGACGAGCTCGAGCGCCTGCCGGCCGTTCGAAGCGCAGAGGACCACGTGCCCTTCTTCGCTCAGGATCTCGCGCATCGTGTCGACCGCGTCTTCATCGTCGTCGACGACGAGGACCGTGGCGGGATGACGCAATGGGGCGGATTTCGCTCGAAGCTCTTCGACGCTCGGGGACGTCGGGAGGGCGCGCTCGGCTTGGTGACGAAACATTCGCGGGATGCACGGGCAAGAAGCGATCCGGCGACGCTGCGCCTACACGGACGGACCTCGTAGGCTGGGGTCGTTCGCCCCGTTGACCGGCATGGATCCGTGCTCATGCATGAGCACGGCCGTGACGCACCCTTCCGACAAGCTTCGCACGCCTTGCCCTCCCTCCAGCGGCAAGCGCCGCTCCACGATTCCTCCTCCCCGATCGAAGTCGGACGTGCCGGTGCCGCGCGTCCTCGTCGTCTGCGACGAACCTCCGAGCCTCGCCGCGCTCGAGTCGATCCTCGCGCCCACCGGCCTCTCGCTCGTGCTCGCCGTGTCCGCCGCCGACGCGGCCGTTCGCGCGGCCAACGAGGACTTCGCCCTCATCGTGCTCGACCTCCACGTCTACGAGCTCGACGGCATCGAGACCGCGGCGTTGCTCAAGCGCGTGGACCGCTCGCGCGTCGTCCCCATCGTCGTGCTCACGAGCGAAGAGCCGCGCTCGGCCACGATGATGGCGCGCGGCGTGGGCGGGGCCGTCGAGTTCGTGCGGAAGCCCGCGGACGCGGAGGAGCTCCGCGCCAAGGCGCGCGCGTGCGCGGCCCAGTACGAGCGGCGGTTCTCGAGCTCCGATGGCATGGCCTCGCCGGAGGTCTCGTCGGGGCGCCTCAGCGAGCGCCTCATGGCCGTGGCGCGGGAGGCGGAGGATCCGACGGACACGGTCGAGGCGCTCGTGCGGATCCACTCGGCCTTGACGGAGGGGCTCGACCTCGGGCGCATCGCGCAGCGTTTGGTCGACGAGACGGCGGCGCTCACGGGCGCGGCGGGGGGCGCGTTCCACTACACCGTTCGCGCGTCGCGATCGACGCCCGCGCGGTCGACGCGGCCGGCGCAGGTGCCGATGGACGCGGCGTTCTACGGGACGCTACGCGAAGAGCTCTTGGAGCTCGGACCGGCGTGTCCGCTCCTCGAGCGCGTGTTTCGCGGGATCGCTCCGCTCCGGCTCGATCGGCCGGGACCTCGCGATGGCGCGTCGCCGCTCCCGTCGAAGATCCACAGCATCCTCGCCGTTCCGGTGCTGTCGCGTCGTGGCGACGTCGCGGGCGCCATCGTGCTGGTGCACGGCGAGAACGAGGCGTTCGACGCGCGCGACGAAGAGCTGGCCGCGATCGCGGCGCGGGAAGCGGCGGCGTCGTTCGAGAACGCGCGCCTCTACGAGGAGGCGAAGGAGGCTCGGCACCGGGCGGAGCTCGCGGAGCTCGAGCTGCGCGCGAGCGAGGCGCGACGACGAATCGCCCTGGATTCCGCGGGGCTCGGCACGTGGGACTACCACCCGGCGACGGGGGCCTTGCGCTGGGACGCGCGGGCGAAGGCGCTCTCGGGGCTCCACGCGGACGCGGAGGTGTCGTTCGAGGTCTGGATGAACGCCATCCACCCGGACGATCGCGGGCGGGTGGATCGCGCGGTCAAGCGCGCGCTCGACCCGGCGACGTCGGGCAAATTCGATTGCGAGTACCGGACCGTCGGTGTGGAGGACGGGATCGAGCGCTGGGTCTCGGCGAAGGGGCAGGGGCTCGTCGAGCAAGGAAAGACGGCGCGGTTCATCGGGACGTTCCTCGACGTCACCGCGAGCCGGCGCATCGACGACGAGCGGTCCGCGCTCTTGGGGCGCGAGCAGATGGCGCGCGCGCAGGCCGAACGCGCGCAGGCCGAGGCCGAGGCCGCGAGCCGTGCGAAGGACGAGTTTTTGGCCACGGTCTCGCACGAGCTCAGGAACCCGTTGAACGCGATCCTCGGCTGGTCGCGCATCTTGCTCGAGGCGAGCGACGAAGCGCGGTCGGATCGTTTCCGTCGCGGCATCGAGATCATCGCCCGCAACGCGCGCGCGCAGGTGCGGCTCGTCGAGGACATGCTCGACGTCTCGCGCATCGTGAGCGGCAAGCTCCTGCTCTCGACGGGGCTCATCGACGTGCGCTCCATCGTCGAGGCGTGCATGGACGCGGTGCGTCCGGCGGCGCAGGCGAAGGGCGTGCTCCTCGACCTCGTATTCGACCACGAGCCCGGATCCATCGTCGCCGACGACGATCGCGTCCGGCAGATCTTGTGGAACCTCACGTCGAACGCCGTGAAATTCACGCCGCGCGGCGGGCGCGTGTGGGTGCGGATCTCGCGCGACGACGACGCCGTGAGGTTCGAGGTGCGCGACACCGGGATCGGCATCGCCACCGATTTTTTGCCGTTCGTCTTCGATCGCTTTCGACAGGCCGACGGGTCGACCACGCGGGCCTACGGCGGCCTCGGGCTCGGCCTCGCCATCGTGCGGCACCTCGCGGAGCTCCACGGAGGCACCGTGGTGGCGAGCAGCGAAGGGATCGGTCGCGGGGCCGCGTTCGAGGTGCGCCTCCCGCTGCGCGCCGCCCAGGAGCCCGACGTCGAACGCGGCGCGGTCGTCGAGGCGCCGCACGTCGCGCGCATGGCGTCGAGCCCGGAGCTGCCGCTCGCGCACCACCGCGTGCTGCTCTTCGTCGCGGAGGACGACATGCGCGAGCTCGCGACGATGATCCTCGAGCACGCGGGGGCCTTCGTCGCGGGCGTCGCGACCGTCGACGCGGCGATGCACGCCCTCGTGGGGACGTCGTTCGACGTCGCGCTCGTCGACCTCGGCGCGTCGGAGGACGAGGGGTACGCCTTCGTTCGCCTCGTCCGAGAGGCCACGAGCGTGAGCTTGCGTTCGCTTCCGCTCGTGGCCATGACCGGCCCGGTCCGCGCCGACGAGCGCGTCCGGGTGCGTGAGACCGGCTTCCATCGGCACGTGGTCAAGCCCATCGACCCCGCGATGCTCGTGAACGTCTTGTCGGATCTGGCGCGAACGGAGCGCTCGGCGTTCCTCCTCCGAACGGACGAGCCTGGCATCGCACCTGCAACCGCGACGAGCCCATGAACGACCGAAGCCCGAGCGCTCCGCGAGCCGCGGAGCCCCGACCGAACGAATCCCCGTCGCTCCCCCGCGTCCCCGAGCCGCCGCTGCCGGAATCGCCCCAGGTGCCCGCGACGCCGGAGCCGAAGCGTCAGCCCATCCACCCGGAAATCCCGCGTCAACCCATCCACGAACCCACGCGCGAGCCGCCGCTGCGCGAGCCCGTCCCCCAACGTCCTCCCGCGCAAGAGCCGCCGGCGCGACAGCCTCCGGTGCGCGAGCCGCCTCCCGGGGAGCCTCCCGCGCGCGAGCCCTCTCGCTCCGGGCGCTCCGGTCGCCGTCCCGTCGAGGTTCTTGAACGACGGCCGCGCCGGATGGATCGAGATCGTCCAGCGAGTCTCGATCCGCTCCGGCGCGTGTCCGTCGCGCTGTCTGCCGCGTTGTCTATCGCGTATCGGTGGGTTCGCGGATTCGACCGCGGATTCGATGGGCCACCCCTCGGCGGTTCACTCACACGGCGTTCACCGGCCTTCGCCGTGCTCGCCCTGGCCCTGCGATTGGCCTTGCGCGTGTCCGCTCTGCGAAGCGCCCTCGCCGGTCGGCCTGCGACGCACCCCGCCACGGCGCACGTGGGGCGCCATTCCGCCCTTGCGTCCGGCGATGCGCGCCTCTTCGCTGCTGAACTGGTGCGCGGTGCCGGCCGAATGCGCGGCCTTGCCTCCCTTGCTCGCGATCTCGCGGACGCGCTCTCGATCCATCGCCGCGAAACCCCGTCGACGGGGACGTCGCTCTTCCGTCGACGAAGAGGTCGCGGATTTGTCGTTGTCGTTCGTTTCGGACGACTGCTCCGTGCCGCCCGGGTTGTTGTCGTCGGCAATCCAAATCATGACCTTGAAACTCCTGCGGCGCCGCGCGTTCGCGGTCCACCCGTTGGGGGTTCGATTCGGATGGGTACGAAGCGACGGCCGTGCCAAGCCGCGGAGCGCGAATGGGAGGATTCCTACGTACCTTCGCGTGTCACCGGCGGACATTCGTGGAGAAACGACGCCACGGACGCGGTCGAGGATCGCACCCTCGTCGCGACTCCGACTCCGGCCCGCCGAGCTCAGTTCGGCAGCTCTTCCCACGGGCGGCGCACCCAGCCTTCCTGGATGCTTCCGGGGTCGAGCAGCACGAGCAGGCCCGCGGTGATGAGCTCCTCGACCGCGATGCAGATCTCGTCGAGCGCGTCGCGCATCTCGGCGGCCTGGGCGTAGCGTTCGCGCGCCCGATGGCGGTTGCGCCAAACGAGCTCGACGCTGTCGATGGTCTCGCGCGCCGTGCTCGAACAGCCGTCGACCAAGCACACGTAGATCAGTCGGGCCGCGTCGCTCAGCCTCGCGATCGTCGGATACGACCACTGAATCGACTGGACGCGGGCCACGCCGACTTGGTCGGCGGAGGTCGCGCAAGCGACGACTTCCTTTCGATGGCTCAAGGTTCACCTCCGGGGTGCGGTCGCCGCGCGACGCCGCCTTCAGAGGTGCGACAAGCAATGAGCGTGCGATGGATCGCCGCGCGGTGGATCGACCCTGGCCGTTGGCAGGGTCTCGACCGTCTGCCCGGAGGCCTACCGCGGGGTGCGCCGCAAGTGCTCGCGGTCGTCCGGGCCCGAGCGGCTCCGCGCGACCGTCTCACGGACGAGTCTGTGGATCCTGCCGGCGTCGAGGGCCTTCATCCATTGGGCGTCGAACCCGGCGCGCTCGACGATGTCCGTCGCGAGCCTTTCGCCGAGGCGGCTCGCCAGGACGATCACGAGCGGCCTTCGGATGCCGAGGGCCGTGGGCAGCGCGAGCGCGGAGCCGTCGCGGAGGAACGGGGCCGTCACGAGCGCGTGGAAGTCCCGCGCGCAGGCGAGCGCGAAGGCCTCGGCGTGCGATCGGGCGTGCTCGACGGCATAGCCGAGCTCGCCGAGGGCGGTCCCGAGCATGAGGCTGTGCGCGCGATCTTCGTCGCACACGAGGATGGTGCCGGAAAGTGCGGTCACGTCGCTCACGAACGGCGTCCTCGCATGCGACGAGCCAATGCGGGAGGCGTTGATTTCACTGCGCACGGGGGCGCGAAGACGCCTCGCTCGATCGCCCCCGTACGCACGCGCGTCACGCTCGGGATGTGCGGGACGCGCGCGAACGCCGATTTTTCCGAGTCTCGGCCGTGGTGCACTTCGTGCACGGCTGCGCCTCGAAGGTCGACGCGTCGGGTGGAAACAGCCGCGCGGCGTCGGTCGGCGAAGGGACTCGTAGCTTCTCACCCGTCACGACTCGGAACAGGACATGACCAAGAGCATTCCGCGGCTTTCGATCGTAGAGACGTTGCTCAACTCGCTGGAAGCGGAGCGGCACGCCCGCGTCCCTTTGCTGCTCACCGTGCTCGACGAGCTGTCGATGCATGCGTCGCTCGGCGCGGCCACGGAACGTGCGCGTGAGCTGTGCACGTCGCTCACCGAGCGGCCCGTCGGCGACATCGAGTTCGTCGCGCGCATCGGTGAGCTTCGCGGCATCGTGCGTGAGCTCGTCGAAAGGCCCCGGCGCGAGCCTCCGCCGTCGCAACGAACGCCCCTCGGCGCGCCTTCCCCCTGACGCCTCCGACGCCCTCCCCGACGCCTTCGGCCCTCGCCGTCGCCTCCGTCTGACGCTCTCCTGAAGCGTCGGCGCGGCAGGGCGCTACGGTCGAGGCTCTCGGGAAATGCATCCCCGGGAGGAATGCCTTCGCGTGCGCGGTGGGTGCGCGCTACGAAGACGACGTGCACGCGCCCCTCCGTCCTGGCGCACATTTCGACGGTCGCGCGACGACGTTCACGGTGTGGACGACGTGCGCGCGTCGCGTCGACGTCCTCGTCGGCGAACCTTCGAGGACCGCGCCGACCGTCGCCGAGGTGGAGGCGTTTCGGGTCGAACGGCTCGAGCCCGTCGGCGACGGGTGGTTTTCCGGGCGGATCGCCGACGTCGGGCCCGGGCATCTCTATTTTTTCGCGCTCGACGGCGTCGTGCGACCGGATCCGTTCGCGCGCTTCGTGCCGTTCGGCGTGCACGGCCCGGCGCGCGTCGAACGCGACGACCTCGTCGCGCCGCTCGCCGCTCCTCCCGCACCGCACGCGTGGATCCTCTACGAGCTCCACGTCGGGACGTTCTCTCCGGAGGGGACGTTCCGCGGCGTCGAGCGGCGCTTGGACCACCTCGTCGATCTCGGCGTGACGGCCATCGAGCTCATGCCCGTCGCGGCGTTCGCCGGCCAGCACGGGTGGGGTTACGACGGCACCCATTGGCTCTCTCCGCACGCGCCTTACGGAGAGCCGGACGACCTGCGCGCGCTCGTCCGTGCGGCGCACGAGCGTGGCCTCGCGGTGGTCCTCGACGTCGTCTACAACCACTTCGGCCCGTCGGGGAATTACCTGGCGTCGTACGCCCCGGAGTATTTCCTCGCGGAGGGCGCGACGCGTTGGGGCGCGGCGCCGAATTTCTCACTGGCCACGATGCGCGAGCTCGTGATCGAGAGCGCGCGCCACTGGCTCGTGAGCTACGGCTTCGACGGCCTCCGCGTCGACGCGACGCACGCCGTGCGCGATCCGTCGATCCTCGTCGAGCTGACGGCCGCCGCGCACGCGCTCGACCCTCCGCGCCGCGTGTTCTTCGAGGACGGACGGAACGATCCGGACGTCTTCGCGCGCCTGGGCGCCGACGGTGTTTGGGCGGACGACTTCCACGATCTCGTGCACGTGCTGTCGACCGGCGAGCGGGACGGCTACTACGCCGCGCACGAACCCTGCGTGACCGCCCTGGCCGACGCCATTCGCCACGGCTGGTCGTACGACGGCAGGCCTTACGCGCCGTGGGGAGGCGCGCTCCGCGGCAAACCCTTCGACCCGACCGTGCCTCCTCACGGGCTCGTCTACGGCGTGCAGAACCACGATCAAATCGGCAACCGTCCGTTCGGGACGCGCCGCCATCACGAGGGCGAGCTCGAAGACTTCGTCGCCGACGTGATGCTGCTCCTCTTCCTACCGTCGACGCCGCTGCTCTTCATGGGGCAAGAGTGGGCGACGAAGGCCCCCTTCCTCTACTTCTGCGATCACGACGACGAGCTCGGACGCCGCATCTCCGCCGGGCGCTGCGACGAATTTCGGTCGTTCCAGGGCTTCGCGGATCCCGACGTGCGCGCCCGCATCCCGGATCCTCAGGCCCGCGCGACCTTCGAAGCCTCGAAGCTCGCCTGGTCGGAGCGCGAGGAGGAGCCGCACCGCGAGGTGCTCGAGGTCCACCGCGCGATGATCGCGCTCCGCCTTCGCGATCCCGTGCTTTCGGCCCCCTGCGCTTGGTCCGATCTGGTCGTCCACGCCGACGAATCCACCCTGGACGTCGTCCGGCGGACCGACGCCGGAGAGCGTCGCTTCGTGCGGAGGTTCGGCCGTCCGCGACGTCCGATGAGCGTGCCTCCCGGATGGCGTGCGATCGTCGAGCGAAAATCGGCTATCGTGCTCGCGCGCGGCTGAGAGCCTTCCCCAGGCCCGAACGCGCTCGGCGCTCGGCAACCCATGCAGGAACCTGGAGACTTCGAACGGCCGTCGGTGGCGGGTATGCGGACGACGGTGCCCGAGCCGGCGCTCCGGAAGCTCACGAAGCTCCTCGAACGCGGGTTCTCGGCGCGCGCGCCGCTCACGCTCCAGCTCCTCGGCAAGCATTTGCTCCACGCCGCGGCGGTCGGAGCGACTGTCGGCGTGGTGAGCCTCGTCTTCGTCCAAGGGCTGGAGCTGGTCCAGCACCTGATGCTCGACCGACTCGCGGGGTACATCCCGCTCCGAGCCGCTGGAGAGACCAACGCGCACCATGAGCCGACCACGTTCCGGCCTTGGCTCCTCGCGATCCTCCCGGGCATCGGCGCCCTGATCGGCGGCGCCATCTCGATGCTCGCGCCGGAGACGCGAGGCGGCGGATCGGACGCGATCATCCAGTGCTTCCACGAGCAAGGTGGTGTCGTTCGGCGGCGCGTGGCGCCCGTGAAGATCCTCGCCTCCATCGCCACGCTCGGGTTTGGCGGATCGGGCGGGCGCGAGGGGCCGACGATGCAGATCGGCGGCTCGCTCGGCTCGCTCATCGGCCGCTATTTCGGCGTTTCGACGCGAGAGCGCCGCATCCTCCTCGTCGCCGGGACCGCCGCCGGCATGGCCGCGGTCTTCCGGACACCGCTCGGCGCCGCGCTCCTCGCCGTCGAGGTCCTGCACAAAAACGACTTCGAATCCGACGCGCTCGTGCCGTCCGTCTTGGCGAGCGTGGTCTCGTATTCGGTGTTCATTTCGTTCTTCGGCGAAGCGACGCTGTTCGCGCACGCGCCGAAGTACCCGTTCGTCCCCGCGCACCTTCCCCTCTACGCGCTCATGGCGCTCGGTGTGTGCGCGGCGGCGGCGCTCTTCGTGCGGACGCTCGACGGCGTTCGCCGCACGACGATGCGCATGATCGTCCCGGTTTGGGCGCGGCCGGCGGTCGGCGGCCTCGCGCTCGGGGCGCTCGCGACGCCCATCATCTACCTCCTCGGCCGCCGCATGGGAGAAGGCCAGGGGCTCGGCATCTTGAGCGGCGGCTACGGCGCGGCGCAGGTCGCCATCACGGGGGCTTCGTGGTTCCCCGAGGGGTGGCGTGGCGTCCAGATCCTCGTCCTGCTCGGGCTCATCAAGATCCTCGCGACGTCGCTCACCGTCGGCACCGGAGGGAGCGCCGGCGACTTCGGTCCGTCGATGGTGCTCGGGGGCATCTTCGGCGGCGCCTTCGGCCGCGCCGCGCAGATTTTGCTGCAAGATCCACGCATCGATCCGGGCGCGTTCGCGCTCGTCGGCATGGCCACGTTCTACGGCGGCCTCGCGCACGTCCCCATCGGCTCGTTGGTCATGACGTGCGAGCTGGCGGGCAGCTACGATTTGCTCGTCCCTTTGATGCTCGCCGAGGGCATCGCGTTCGTCGCGCTCCGCAACCACTCGCTCTACCACGCGCAGGTCGACACCAAGCGGGAGTCGCCGGCGCACCACGACGAGCTCATCTTCGATCTGCTCAAGGGGATTCGCGTCGACGAGATCATCGTCAAAGATCGCCCGTTCGCGTCCTTCCAACGTCAGACGAAGGCGACCGACATCATCCACACGGTGGCGGCGGCGGACTGGCAGGACGCGTTCCCCGTCCTCGCGGCCGATGGAACGCTCGTCGGCGTCATCAATGCAGAGATCTTGCGGACGATGGCGTCCGATCCGGATTTGGGCGCGTTGACGCTCGCCGACGACCTCATGGCCCCGCCGGTGTCGGTGCGCATGTCCGACGATCTCCACACGGCGCTCGACGTCGTCCTCGAGAGCGGCATGCGCGAGATCCTCGTGACGAACGACGAAGGGCGCGTCGTCGGCATCCTCGATCAAGCCGAGATCACCGCCGCCTACCTCGCGGCGACGTCGGAGGCCGCATCGGAAGCGGCCGCCGAACGCGCCTGACGAGGAGACGAGGCGAGGCGGCGAGACGGGGTGGGTGAGGCGCGGGGATGTCGCGTCCACGCCGCGGCCGCGGATCGTCAGAGCGAGCGCGCGAACGAGCGGAGCGCGTCCACGACGTCTTCGACGGAGCGCCGGGAGGCGTCGCTGGCCTCGCGCGCGTGCGTCCGGGCTTCGAAGAGCTTCGGCTCGAGCGTCTCGTTCCACTTCGTCTTCGCTTCCATGCCCGCGAGGTGGATCTTCAGTCGGATTTCCTCGGCGAGCTCTTCGAGTTCACCGAGCGCGTCGTCGACCGGTTTGCCGGGCTTGTGCTGCGTTGCCATGGGTTCGTCCTCCGGAAAGAAAGGAGCTCTGCGCGGCCGCGCGAGCGCCGTGGGTTCGATCGCACTCGTTGCATTCGGCGTTCCACCGGAAATCCGCGTGCGTGCGCGCCCGAGCTCTTCGATGGTGGCGCAGGACCGCCGCATGGGGCGCCCGGCCTCGAAGGGAAGCGTCAGCGCGCGAGGGGCAGCGATCGCTTCTCGTCCGAACCGATGCCCGGGGACGAACCATGGAACAGCGTGCGGAGCGGAACGCGCAGACCGGCGCCGCCGTCCGTTCGCGCTTGCATGTCGGCGAGCCGCGCCTCGAAGGGACCGAGCGTGAAGAACGCCTCGGCGGGCAGCGCTTCGAGCGGAGGTCCGCCGGCCTCGTTCAACGGGCAGATGTCGCGCGCTTCCACGAGCTCGCTCCCGTTCTCGTCGCTCGCGGCCTCCGCGTCGGGAGCACCGGGATCGGCCTCGAGCTCCTCGATCCAACGGAGCGGGAGCCCCTGCGTTCGGCAGACGTACGGTCGCTCCGCATAGATGCGGCAGCGCCCTTCGCCGTCGAGGAACGCGCACGCGCCTTCGGGGCCCGGGGCCTCGTGCGCGAGCAACGCTTCGTGGGCTCGTGCGATGCGCGCGGCTTCGATGACGAACACCGTGAGCCCGTCCGCGCAGCAACCGCTGCATCCCGCGCGGCACGTGAGACGCTCGCGGCTCCGTTCGGCGACGGCCGCGGCGAGCTCGTCGACGACGTGGTGGAGCTTTTCGACCCATGCGACGGTTTCGACCGGCACGTCGGCCACACCGAACGAGGTCTCTTCGTCGTCCGTGCGGCGGAGATGCGCATCGCGCTCGGGCGTGCTCGTCGGCGTCGTCATCGCGGATCCCCCGCGCGTCGCTCCGTCCATGCACGTCGCGCGCGCGTCCTGGGAGCGTAGCGAGCGCGGCGCTCGTCCCGGACGCTCGGGCCCTCGTCGGCGAGGCGAGGCAGGGCAATGCGCCACGCATGGGCACATCGTTCGCAGGGCAAAACGTCATGGATGCCGTCGACGTCGTCGTCACCGCCGCGAGCGGAAACGTGGGACGCGAGGCCGTCCACGCCCTGCAGAACCGCGGCATTTCCGTGCGCGCGGCCGGGTGCTCGGTCGACGAGCTCCGCGCCGTCCTCGGCGACGACGTGCCCGCGGTTCGCTTCGACTTCCGGGACGCCTCGACGTTCGACCGTACGCTCGGCCGAGCTTCGTCGGTCTTCCTGGTGCGTCCGCCGGCGATCAGCGACGTCAAATCGGCCATGATCCCGTTCGTCGACGCGGCGCTGCGAAGCGGCGTTCGGCACATCGTCTTCATGTCCGCGGCGGGCCTGGGCGATAGCCGCCTCTTGCCTCACTACGTCGTCGAGCAATACCTCCGGGCGAAGTTCGAGGGCTACACGTTCCTCCGCCCGGGGTTCTTCACGCAGCACCTCGGCGGCGTGTTCCGGGAGGACATCGTGCGCGAGGGCCGCTTGTTCGTCCCGGCGGCGCGCGGGCGCGTGGCGTTCGTCGACGTGCGCGACGTCGCCGAAGTCGCCGCGAACGTGCTCGCGAATCCCGAAGAACACCACAAGAGCGTTTACACGCTGACCGGCCCCGAAGCGATCACGTTCGCGGAGGTCGCCGAGCTCTTGTCCGAAGTGCTGGGACGCGACGTCCGCTACGAGCCCGCCAGCATCGTCAGCTACGTCCGCCGGTTGCACGAACGCGGCGTCCCCCTCCCGAAGGTCGCCATCGAGACGGTGCTCCACGTGGGGCTTCGCTACGGCCAAGCCGAGCGCGTCGATCCGACCCTCGAGCGGCTCCTCGGCCGGCGCGGCCACACGGTCGAGCGCTACGTCCGCGACCACGATCACCTCTGGTTGCCTCAGGCGACGAGCGGATGAGGATTCGCGCCGAACGGCGTTCCGGACACGCGCGCAGCGGCGGCGACGGCCGCCCAGAACGCCCGGACGCCCGGGGTCTGGTCGGAGAATCGGGCTTTGTCGTCGACCGGAAAGCTGATGCCTTGTTTGACGTATTTGCCAATGAGGATGCCGACGGTCCCGTCGCCGTGGTCCCCGTTCGGCAGGCGCACCATGTCGCCCGTGATCGCGACGACGACGTTGCGGTTCGGCAAATTCAGCATGCGCGACAGGAACGTCCGAATGGGGTTCAGTCGACCTTCGCCGAACCCTCCTCGATTCCCGATGAATTTGTCGCGCGACATGGATCCGTTGCGCGATTCTTGGAAATCGCCGACTTGGTGGAAATCCCACGGGACGGCGCCGAAGTCCGTGATGTTCACGACGTTCGTGTTGCCCGCGCGGATCATGATCTCCGCGCCCGCGAACATCGACGCGTAGCTGCCCACGGAGGTCGCGCCGTCGAGCCCGTAGGCCTGGTTCACGTCGGCGAACGAGATCGACTCGGCCGGGGAGATCTTCAGGACGTCCGTGGCCGTCCCGAACGCGTTCTTCAGCCCAGAGAGCCGGGCCGGGTTCTTCTGGAACGATCGCGCCGACATCTTGCGCGCGGCGGCGAGCGCGGCGCTGGCGTTCGCGCGCTCGGGGACGCCGTCGGCCGGCGGCTCCGCGCCGAGGATCCGAACGGCGTCGCCGATGTCCGAGACGCGCTGGAGCGAGACACCCTGGAAGGCCGGCTGCTCCTGATAGGCCGGCGGTCGATCTCCG
The DNA here is from genome assembly GCA_044226145.1 of Labilithrix sp. Classification (GTDB taxonomy): domain Bacteria; phylum Myxococcota_A; class Polyangia; order Polyangiales; family Polyangiaceae; genus Labilithrix. The sequence goes on from JBGAHN010000022.1 coordinate 35,433, forward strand.
AAATACACCGATTTGAACGCCGCGCCTCCTCCCATGTAGGAGGCGAGTTGGTTCAAATAGCAATCGTCGCCATTTCGAAGAATCGCCCGCTCTCCGCCGGAATTGAGGTTTTCCGGCAACGTGTGGAGGGCGTTGCCGTGGCGCATGCCGATGGCCGCCCAATGCGCGAGGGCGAAATCCGGAAACGTGCCGAACGTCTCGGCGTCCGTGAAGACGCCGTTGCCCACCGATTTGATGTTCGAGTTCGTGACCCCGAAAATACCGGACGTCACGAACTTGTCGGCGCACCCCGCGAAGAGCGCGTTGAGCCCGCCGTTCAAGAAGACGTGGACGACGTGCGAGGTCTCGGTCGCCGCGTGCGCGGGCCGGATCAGCGGACCGCCGAGGCGAGCGCCGACCGCCGCGCCGCCGATCGCGAGCGCGCCTTCGAGCAGTCTTCGTCGGGATAGCAGGGATGACACGCGCGGGCCTCCTCTCAATACGTCAGGAATGCGCTGGAGCTGAGCACGGACGCGCACACGTACGCCCAGCGCCGCCGAGGGTCGGTTTCGCCTTCGACGCCGTGGAGCGCCAAATCCACGCACGCGTCGATCTCCTCGGGTGTGGCCGTGCGGCTCCACGCCTTTCGCGCGAGCGACGTACACGTCTTCGTCGCGGTCTCGGTCGTGGGGAGGTTCGCGAAATCGGCCGAGCCTTGGGTGTATTCGAGACAACCGGCGAACGACACGTCGAACATGGCGTTGAGGGAGACGGCCGAGAGCGAAGGTTCGGTGAACCACCGATCGGGCGCGACGTCGAAGGAGCCGCCGGCCCCCTCGAGCTCCTTCGGGACGACGCCGATCACGCGCTGGTACTCGCCCGCGAGCACCGCGAAAGGTTTCTGGCGAACGCGGTTGACGCCCAATCCTTCGTTCACGCGGTTCGCTTCGAGGTGGGTCCCGTCGAATGCCAAATACGATCGCGCGGCCGGCGGGGCGCTGCATGCGAGCGTCGCCGGATCGACGGTCTCGTCGTCGTAGCCGCCGTCCGCGCCGCCGTCGGCGCCCTGCGTCCCGGGCACGCCCTCTTTGCGACGGGAGAGCGCGGAGTCTTCGACTTCGCAGCCGAAGAGCCCCGCGAGCGAGAAGGCGACGAGCGCCGCGCGGCCGAGGTGGAGGGGGATCGCTACCGTTCTCAAGCTCTTCCTCCTACAAGCAGAACGATGGATCCTTGGCGACGGCCGCCACGGCGCTGCGGAGCGTCTTCTTCTGGGCAAGAGCGTCGACGCACGCGTCGAAGACCGCCGCTTCGCACTGGTTCTCTTCCCTCCCGTAGAGGAACTTGAAGACGTTCCGGCACTGGTTGAAGCGGAAGGCGTCCGAGTCGACGAGCGTCGTCACGAGCACGCGGACGTCGGAGATCGATTGGCCGAGGATTTGCTGCGGTCCGTCTTCGGGGCCGGTGAAATACGTGTCGTCGTTCGATCCATGTCGGCGCGGGAAGACGCGGGCGAACTTGTCGAGGGCGTACCACGCGTCGAAATGGCAGCTCCGGCAGCCTTCCTTCTCGCGGCCCTTCTCCGTTCGATCGTCACCGGGGTTGCCGACCGAGGGGGTCAGCGTCAATCCGACGGTGTTCGTGAGCACGCGGAAGGCCGCGCTGATCATGTAGCCCTCGGGCTCGTTTCCGGCATATCGCTGCATCCAGCGCATCGAGCGGAAATAGCCGAGTCCTTCCGGATCGTCCGTGATCGACATTCCGTCGTCGGTTGGATTGATGGCATAAGCGCCGACGAAGAGATCGGACCACGGCTTGTCTTCTTCGATGACCTTCTTGGCGAGCCAATAGACCGGCTCGCGGTTCGCGTCCGAAGGCGCGCTGTTGAAGAGGGCGTTGACGAACCGCGCGTAGCGATCGGCGAACTCCGGCGAGGTCACCATGGAGTCGACGGCGTCTTGCGGCGACTTCGACGCGAGGAGGTCCGGCGTCGGGCTCTGTCCCTGGAGCGCGATCGACAGGCGGAGCGCGCATCGTTCGTTCTGCTCGGCGCGTTCGTCCGAGGCGTCTTCGGCGTGCGCGCCGCGCCCCGGGACGAGCGCCGTCACGATCGCGGCCGACGCGACGAGCGCGAGCACGATCGACCAGCGAAGGGAGCTTCGAGGCGCGCTGACGCGCGGCGTGGGCATGACGCGCACGGTTACGCAACGAGCGTACCCGTTCGCCGTGCGCTCGGGGAGGGATTCCACCGCGACGCGCCCGTACCTGACCCGTCTTCGATCCGCCGAAAATGCCCTGGAATCTCCGCGATCTCGAAGCTGGATCCGCGGTCGCCGCGGCCCATGAAACCGTCGCGGAGCGCGGCGGATCGTGCGGGGCCTGGTCGACGGTGGACCATTGGATCGGCAGCGACCGGTCTCGCGCGATCCAGTCCGCGCTTCGAGCGCGGTTTCGGAGAGCGTCAGCGCGGGTGCTTCATGGCGGCGGTGAGGACGTCGATGGCCGTGTCGAGCTCTTGCGTCGGGACGTCGACGCACGCGGCCGCGGCCAAGAGCTCCTCGGTGCCGATCTCGCCGAGCGCGACGGCGCTGACCATGCGGGCGACGGCCTTCGCGCGTTCGGCGGCCTCCACCCTCCCTTGTGCTTCGAGGGCGCGCGCCTGTTGGCGGAGGCTCCATGCCCACGGCGCGACGACCTCGCGTCGCGCGTCCACGTCGTCGGCGAACCCTCCGAGGATGTGGAGCGCCGCCGCGACCATCGCGTTCGAATCGGTGCGGATGAAGTCTTCGATGGTGGAGTGCGCGGCGGTGCTCATGCGATGATCCGGAATGGTCATTCGATGTTCGTCGAATGGCAAATAGACGAATGCACATCGGCGAAAGATGGGTTCGCTCGCCGGGACTCGCCGTGTCGATTTGCGTGCATCATCCATGGTTCGCTTTCCATTGGCAATCCATAAAATGCATCGATCTTCCGACGACGATCGCCGGAGACGTTGGTCCGGAACGTGCATGCGAGCGCGGCCGCGAGCGTTCGGGCCGACCGTCGCTCCGTGCGGATCGAGGGGTTGGACGCCGGCGTTCGTTGGTGCCAAAGTGGAACACATGGAACATGTCGAGCGCTGCACCGCTTGCGGGCTCCTCCCGTTCGCCGCGACGTTGAAGGGGACGGCGCGGGTCGTCGCCGAAAGTCCGCGCATGCAGGAGGTCCTCAAGCGCGTCGCGCGGTTCGCCGCCAGCGACGCGCCCGTCGTCGTGCTCGGCGAGACGGGGACGGGGAAAGAGGTCGTCGCCCGGCTGATCCACGGCAATTCGCCGCGCGCGAAGGCGTCGTTCGTGGCCGTCAACGTCGCGGCTTTGCCGGCGGATCTGCTCGAAGCCGAGCTCTTCGGTCACGGCAAGGGGGCGTTCACGGGCGCGGTGTCCTCGCGGCGCGGCTTGTTCGAAGAGGCGAGGGGCGGGACGCTCTTCTTGGACGAAATCGGCGAGATGCCGCTGCCGCTGCAGGCCAAGCTCCTGCGCGCGCTCCAGGACGGCGAAGTGCGCCGCGTCGGAGAGAGCCGCTCGTTCGCGGTCGACGTGCGCATCGTCTGCGCGACCCACCGCGATTTGCCCGAGCGCGTGCGTCAGGGCGCGTTCCGCGAAGATCTCTATTACCGATTGAAGGTCCTCACGGTGCACGTCCCGGCGCTCCGCGAGCGGCCGGAGGACGTCCTGCCGCTCGCGATGCAGTTCCTGCTCGCCGAGAAGCGGCCGGCGCGCGCGTTCTCGCGGCAGGCGCGGGACAAACTCGTCGCGTACGGATGGCCGGGCAACGTGCGAGAGCTCCAGAACTTCGTGCGTCACGGAGCGGCGCTCGCGACCGGGAACGAGGTGCGCCTCGCGGACTTCCCCGAGGAGATCGCAGCGCCGCCCGTCGCCACGGCCCGAGGAAAAGCGACCGCGAACGAGCTGGCGACGCTGGCCGAGGTCGAGCGCGCGCACGTCCTCGCCGTGCTCGACGCGTGCGGACAGTCGCAGAGCGACGCCGCGCGCATCCTCGGGATCGGGCGAAATACGCTCTGGCGAAAGCTCCGGAGCTACGCCGTCGACGTGCCGAGGACCTGATCGCCGAGGACCTGATCGAGGACGTACGGGAGGATCCCTCCGGCCAAGAATTGCTCGACCTCCGCCTTCGTGTCGACGCGCAAGCGGAGCGGCACGGACGTCCGCCGTCCGTCGGGGTACTCGATGTCGAGCCGTGCGTGGCCTCGCGGAACGAGCGTCTCTTCGACGACGAGGTGGAAGATCTCCCGTCCGTCGAGGCCCAGGCTCTCGGCGGACGTACCTTCGGGCAGCTCGCACGGCAGGACGCCCATGCCGATCAGGTTCGATCGGTGGATGCGCTCGAAGCTGCGCGCGACGACCGCCCGGACGCCGAGCAGCCGCGTGCCCTTGGCCGCCCAGTCGCGCGAGCTGCCCGCCCCGTAGTCTTGCCCGGCGACGACGACGAGCGGGACGCCTTCGCGCGCGTACGCCTGCGCGGCGTCGTAGATCGTCATCGTCTCGCCGTCGGGCTGGTGCTTCGTCACGCCGCCCTCGACGCCGGGCACCATTCGGTTCCGGATGCGCACGTTCGCGAACGTCCCGCGGACCATGATCTCGTGGTTGCCGCGGTGCGCGCCGTAGCTGTTGAAGTCCTTCGGATCCACGCCGTGATCGACGAGGTACCGCCCGGCGGGCGAGTTCGGTTTGATGGCCCCGGCCGGGCTGATGTGGTCGGTCGTGATCGAGTCGCCGAAGATGGCGAGCGCGCGCGCGTCGCGCAGATCCGAGAACGGCCGCGCCGCCATCGACGGATCGAAATAGGGAGGCTTTTGGATGTACAGCGACGAATCTTCCCATTCGTAGAGGTTTCCACTCCCGATCGGGATTTCGTTCCATAGCGGATTCTGCGTCGCGTAGTTCGCATACACGCGCTGGTATTCGCTCGGGTCGAACGCGCTCCCCAGGAGCGCGCGCACGTCGTCGACGCTGGGCCAGACGTCCTTCAAGTACACGTCGCGACCGTCGACCTTTCCGAGCGGCTCCGTCCGTAGATCGATGTCGACCCGTCCGGCGATCGCGAACGCCACGACGAGCGGCGGGCTCATGAGGAAATTGGCCTTCACGCTCTGATGAATACGGGCTTCGAAGTTGCGATTCCCCGAGAGCACGCTCGCCGCGACGATGTCGTTCTTCGTCACGGCGTCTTCGATCGGGCGATCGAGCGGCCCCGAGTTGCCGATGCACGTCGTGCAGCCGAAGCCCACGACGTCGAACCCGAGCCGCGCGAGGTAGGGCAGGAGGCCCGTCTTCGTCAGGTATTCGCTGACGACGCGCGAGCCGGGGGCGAGCGAGGTCTTGACCCAGGGTTTGGTGGCGAGGCCGCGTTCCACGGCGTTCTTCGCGAGGAGGCCCGCGGCGAGCATGACCGTCGGGTTCGACGTGTTCGTGCACGACGTGATCGCGGCGATGACGACGTCGCCGTGCGTGAGCTCGACGCTCGCGGGGGCGGCCTTCCCCCGGTCGTAGAGCTGGTCGTCGTCCAGGCGGGGCTCGTTCGGCGTCGGACGGTTGTTCATCATCTCCGCTTCGGTGAGCGCGTTCGTGTCGCGCGCGATGCGGCTGAAGATGGTGTCTTCGGACTGCAAGCCGCCGCCGGGTCGCGGCTTGCGCCCGTCGTCGAGGCGCACGCGCACGTGCCGCGCGACCTCCTCTCGCGATTTGCCGTACCCCTCCGGCCGCGCGAGCAGATCGAGGAAGCGCTCCTTGAGATCGCCGAGCGCGATGCGGTCCTGCGGTCGTTTGGGGCCGGCGACCGACGGCTCGATCGACGCCAGGTCGACGTCGAGCACCGTCGTGTAGTCGCAGGCGTCCTTGCCGGGCATGCCGAAGAGGCCTTGGGCTTCGTAATAGCGCCGCACCGTCGCGATGTGCGCGTCCGAGCGACCGGTCGCCGTGAGGTATTCGCAGACCCGCTCGTCGACCGGGAAGAAGCCGACGGTCGCGCCGTACTCCGGGGCCATGTTGCCGATGGTCGCGCGGTCCGGGACGCTCAGGCTCGCGGCGCCGTCGCCGTGGAACTCGACGAATTTGCCGACGACGCGCGCCTCGCGCAAGAGCTCGGTGACGCGCAGAACGAGGTCGGTCGCCGTCGCGCCTTCGCGGAGCACGCCGTGCAGGTGCACGCCGACGACGTCGGGCAAGAGCAGCGAGACCGGTTGACCGAGCATCGCGGCCTCGGCCTCGATGCCGCCGACGCCCCATCCGAGGACGCCGAGTCCGTTGATCATCGTCGTATGGGAATCCGTGCCGACGAGCGAATCCGGGAAAAGGACCCCGTTTTTCTCGAGGACGACACGGCCGAGGAATTCGAGGTTCGCTTGATGGCAAATACCGAATCCGGGCGGGACGATGCGGAGCCCCTCGAACGCTTGAGTGCCCCATTTGAGGAATCGGTAGCGTTCGCGGTTTCGGCGAAACTCCATTTCCATGTTGATGCGGAGAGCGTCGCTCCGTCCGAAGACGTCGACCTGCACGGAATGATCGATGACGAGGTCGACCGGGATGTGCGGTTCGACGCGCCGCACGTCCTTCCCCCGCTCCGCCACGGCGGACCGCATCGCGGCCAAATCGACCAGGAGGGGGACGCCGGTGAAGTCTTGCAGGAGCACGCGGCCGACGACGAACGGGACCTCGGCGGTGCGCGGCTCGTCCGGCTTCCAGCGCACGAGCGTCGCCACGTCGTCGTCCCGGATGCGGCGACCGTCGACGTTGCGCGCCACGGACTCGAGCAAGATGCGCAAGCTCACCGGCAGCCGTTCGATGCGACCGAACTCCTTCTCGAGGAGCGGCAGCGCGACGAACGAGCGGGAGCCGCCCGACGGAAGGTTCAGGGATTGTCGAAGGTCGATCATGGCTTGGCAAATGCAACACGCGCGCCGCGTTGTCTCGCCCTTTTCGCCGCAGTGGACCGTTCTGCCGCGCGTCACCCGCGCGTCACCCGATGGACCGGCCATGGAACGAAGCGCGCTCGTGGGGACGGACGCGCTCCGTTCGGTCGTGCGAGGCTCGTTTCGCCGCGGCGATCAGTGCCGAAGCTTGCCCTGCGTGCCGCACGTCGACGAGAGGTTCGGGCTCGCGGTGCCGTTGAATCCGGCCACACCCGACTCCGTGTTGATGCGAATGTAGCCAGCGCCGCCGCCGCCACCGCCGTTGTCCGTCACGCCGCCGCTCTTCGCGATGGAGCTCCCCTTCGCGCCGTCGACCATCGCCCCGGCGGAGCCGGCGCCGCCCGAGGGAGACGCGCCCGGAGCCGCGATGGAGCTCTCCTGGCCGTCGCCGCCGGAGTCGTCGCCGGAAGCACCTCCGCCTCCGTTGGCGAAGAGCTTCCCGCCGCCGGTGACCGTCGGCGCCTCGAGCAAAATGGCGCCGCCGCTCCCACCGCCGCCGCCGCTCTTGCTCCCGTTCTCGGTCGAGCCGAACACTTGGTTGCCGCCGCCGCCGTTGACGTTGATCTCGCCGCTCACCGAGATGCTGACGAGCGAGGTGATCTGCACCGCGCCACCGCCGTAACCCGAGCTCGCATGGTTGGCGCCGGACGAGCCGCCGTAGAGCGGGATGAGCTCCGGAGAGCCGTAGGACGCGACCGCGGTCGTGCCCGAGCCTGCGTCCGCGCCGGCGTCTCCGGCCGTCGGTGCGCCGTCGCCGCCCTTGCCGCAGAACGAGGCTCCGGCGCCCCCGAGACCGGATTCGTCGGGCACGCTCTCGGGCTCACCGAGGCCGCCTTTGTGGAGCGCACCGTTGCCCTCGGTACTTCCGCTCGCCGCGGCATGAATGGTTCCGGCGACGTCGACCGGACCGAGCGAGTAGATCGCGAGCGGGTGCGTTCCGGCGATGTCGAGCGTCACGCCGGCGCCCACACGGAACGAGCGGACGCCCACGACGAGCAGCGTCGGCGCGCCGTTCGGTTGCGCGACTTGCTGGATCGCGATGCCGAACGGCTTTTCCTGGTTGTTGCACGAGAACGTCTGCGGGTTGTCGGTGTCGAGCGTGCAGCCGCCGTTGTCGCCGGCCACGTCCACGTCCGTCGCGAGCGACATGTCGAGCGTCGTCGGATCGAAATTGCTCGGTACGAAGGTCGTCGGTCCCGCGTCGCCCGGGCCGGCGTCACCGGTCGTCGGATGCGTCCCCGAATCCGAGGCGCCGGCGTCCGCGGTGGTGGGCGTGTTCGGCGTCGACGTGCTTTCGGAGCAGCCGGCGAACACCGCGAGAGGGAAGAGTGCGAGGGGGGCGAGCGCGATGGAAATTCGGAATTGGTTCATGGTGACCGATTGGACGAGGCGCAGGTGCGAAATTCAACAACGTGCCTGGTCCAGTCGATTCACGATTTTTCGCGCGAGCGAATGGCCGAATATCGAAGATATCTTCGAATTCGCCCGATCCTGTCGTTCGTCTGTGCGACGTCCCGTACGTGGTGCTTGCACGAAGGAAGGGCATCCTTCGACGCTCGTGGAGCGCGTCGTCCGTAGCCGAGGGCCGGGATCGCGCGGGGGTGCCCCGACGATCCCGGCCAAATCCCGGGACGAAAGCCCGAAAGCCCGAAAGCCCGATGGCGCGGGATCAGATCTCCGTGTTCGCCGTCGTCGGGTGGGGGAGCGGCGGGACCTGCGTGGGCTTGCCGTGCGCGTCGAGCGCGACGAGCACGAAATGCCCCCGCGTGCCGATTTGCCGATCGCCGGTCAGGAGATCTTCGGAATACAAATCCACCTCGACGGTCATCGACGTCTTTCCGGTCGCCACGATTCGAGCGACGAGCTCGACGAGCTGCCCTTGGCGGATGGGGACGTGGAAATCGCACTTCTCGCTGCTCGCCGTCACCACGCTCCGCCGCGCGTACCGCGACGCCGCGATGAACGCGGCCTTGTCCATGAGCGCGAGGGCTTGCCCGCCGAACAGCGTCCCGTAGTGGTTCGTCTGCTCGGGGAAGACCATCTCGATGAGGCGCGCCTCGATCGCCGCGCCGGCGACGACCTTTTCGGTGGGAGTCTTTTCGAGATCAGAAGGCCGCATCGAACACCACCTCTCCGCTCACGCCGACTTGGTAGGCCGAGACCCGACGCTCGAAGAAGTTCGCGAGCTCCTGGACGTCTTGCAGATCCATGAACGTCAGCGGGTTCTTCGTGCCGTAGCGCTTCGGCAGATCGAGCCGCGCGAGCCGCTGGTCCGCGCAGAACTCGAGGTAGGCGCGGACGTCGCGGACGGACAGGCCGGCGACGCCGAGGCCGAGGAGATCTTCGGCGAACTGCGTCTCGCACTCGACCGCCTCTTCGAGCATGGCGACCACGTTGCGGCGGAGCTCGTCGTCGAACAGGTCGGGCTCTTCGCGTCGCACCTCGTCGACCACCGAGAACGCGAACGCCATGTGCGCGCTCTCGTCGCGGAAGACCCAGTTCGTCCCCGCCGCGAGCCCGTGGAGCAGGCCCTTGGAACGGAGAAAATACACGTAAGCGAACGCGCCGAAGAAGAAGAGCCCCTCGACGCACGCCGCGAAGCAAATGAGGTTCAACAGGAAGCGCTTGCGGTCATCGCGCGTCGCGAGCCTCGGCAGCTCCTGCATGCCCTCGAGCCACCGGAGGCAGAAATCGGCCTTCTTGCGGATGGAGGGGATGGTCTCGACGGCGGCGAACGCGCGGTGGCGCTCCTCGACGTCGGGGACGTAGGTGTCGAGGAGCGTCAGGTAGAATTGGACGTGGAGCGCCTCTTCGTAGAGCTGCCGCGACAGGTACATGCGCGCTTCGGGCGCGTTGATGTGCCGGTAGAGGCTCAAGACGAGGTTGTTCGCCACGATGGAGTCGCCCGTCGCGAAGAACGCGACGAGCCGCTGGATGAGGTGCCGCTCCGCCGCCGTCATCTTGCGCAGATCGCCGACGTCGGTGGAGAAGTCGACCTCTTCGACCGTCCACGTGTTCTTGATGGCGGCGCGGTACATCTCGAAGAACGACGGGTACGCCATCGGGCGCAGCGTCAGGCACATGCCGGGGTCGAGGAGATGGGAAGGGCGCTGGACGTGGCTCATTGGCAGGCCTCGCAGGATTCGGGGTTCTCGAGCGAGCACGCGACGGCGTCGCGGTCTCGGGTGGTTTGGGGAGCGTTCGTCGCGCCGCTCGCGTCAACGTGCTCGGAGGTGCTCGTGCGGCCCGCGTCGTGGCCTTCGACGGTCGCCTTCGCGATGCGCGTCGCCGGGCGCGAGCGTAGGTAGTAGGTCGTCTTGAGGCCGCTTTTCCACGCGTGGAAGTACATCGACGAGAGCTGACCGATGTTCGGGCTCTCCGCGAACAAGTTGAGCGACTGGCTCTGGTCGACGAACGCGCCGCGATCGGCGGCCATGTCGATGAGCGACCGCATGGGGATCTCCCACGCCGTCCGGAAGACTTGCCGGATGTCTTCGGGGATCTCCGTCAGGCCTTGGATCGAGCCCTCCGAGAGCTTGAGCCGCGTCCGCGTCGACTCGTTCCAGAGGCTCCTCTTCTTCAGCTCCGCGACCAGGTAGCGGTTCACCTGGAGGAAGTCGCCGGACAACGTCTCGCGCTTGAAGACGTTGCTGATCTGCGGCTCGATGCACTCGTAGCAACCGGCGATCGACGCGATGGTCGCCGTCGGCGCGATGGCGCAGAGGAGCGAGTTGCGGAGGCCGACGGTCTGGATGCGTTCGCGGAGCGCGTTCCATCGAGCGACGTCCTCGGGGACGACGCCCCACGCGTCGAACTGGAGCTCACCGCCGGCGGCGCGCGTCTCTGGGAAGGTGGGGTGCGCGCCCTTCTCCTCGGCGAGCGTGCACGAGGTCTGGAGCGCCGCGTGGTAGATCTCCTCGGAGATGCGCTTCGACAGCGCGCGCGCTTCCGGGGCGTCGAACGGCAGGTGCATCTGGAAGAACACGTCTTGGAGGCCCATGATCCCGAGCCCGACGGGTCGCCATCTCAGGTTCGATTCGCGCGTCTGCGCGATGGGGTAGAAGTTGAGATCGATCACGCGATCGAGCTGGCGGACGGCGACCGCGACGGTGCGCGCGAGCTTGTCGAAGTCGAAGACGGTGCGTCCTTCGGCGTCGGTGGTCGTGTGGCGCGCGAGGTTGACGGAGCCCAGGTTGCACACCGCGCTCTCGCTCGCGGACGTCACCTCGAGGATCTCCGTGCAGAGGTTCGAGAGGTGGACGACGCGCCCGGGCACCGCCGTCTGGTTGCACGCGCGGTTCGACTTGTCCTTGAACGTCATCCAGCCGTTGCCCGTCTGCGCGAGCGTCCGCATCATGCGCGCGTAGATGTCGCGCGCCTTGACCGCGCGCACCGCCAGGCCTTCGCGCTCGGCGCGCTCGTAGGCGCGGTCGAAGTCGTCGCCATAGAGATCGGGCAGGTGCGGCACCGTCTTCGGATCGAAGAGGCTCCATGTGCCGTCCTCGGACACGCGCTTCATGAACAGGTCGGGGATCCAGTTCGCGAGGTTCAGGTTGTGGGTGCGCGTCGCCTCGTCGCCCGTGTTGTTGCGGAGCTCGAGGAACTCTTCGACGTCGGCGTGCCACGGCTCGAGGTACACGCAGCACGCGCCCTTGCGCTTGCCGCCCTGGTTGACCGCGGCGACCGACGCGTCGAGCGTCTTGAGCCACGGGACGATGCCGTTCGAGTGGCCGTTCGTGCTCTCGATGAGCGAGCCGCGCGAGCGCACGCGGTGGTAGGCGAGGCCGATGCCGCCCGAGAATTTCGAGAGCATCGCGACGTCGGTGTAGCGCTGATAGATGTCGGCGAGGTGGTCGATCGGCGAGTCGAGCAGAAAGCAGCTCGAGAGCTGCTCGTGGCGCGTGCCGGAGTTGAAGAGCGTCGGCGAGCTCGGGAGGTAGTCGAGGCTCGAGAAGAGATCGTAGAGCTCGATCGCCTCCGACGGCGTCTCGGACAGCGCGCACGCGATGCGGAGGAAGAACTGCTGCGGCGTCTCGATGACCGCGCGCGTCGTCGGGTGCTTGAGCAGGTAGCGGTCGTAGACCGTGCGGAGGCCGAAGTACTCGAAGCCGCGATCGCGCTCGGGACGGACGGCGTCGTTCAGCTTGCGCGCGTGGTCGGAGACGAACGATTTGAGGCGATCGTTGACGATGCCGAGCGCGTGGCCGGTGAAGACGGACTGTGAAAACGCGTGGATTTCCTGGTTTCGGACCTCTTTTTCGATGTAGGTCGAGAGCAGCCGCGCGGCGAGCTTCGAGTAGTTCGGCTCTTCGGCGACGAGCGCCGCGGCGGTCTGGATGGAGAGCTGATCGAGCTCGCGCGTCGTGGCGCCGTCGTAGAGGCCGCTGATCGTCTTCGTCGCGACGCGGAGGGCGTCGACGTTCGACAGGCCGAGGCACGAGCGGTTGACGGCGCGGACGATCTTGTCGACGACGACGGGCTCCGTCGTGCCGTTGCGCTTCGTCACGCGCATCGTCGTCTGGGGCAGCTCGCTCGGCGAAGGCTCGCGCGGGGAGCTCTTCGGGACGTGGTCGTGGACGGTTCCCTTCGCGAAGACGTCGTTCAGCATGGCATCGGTCTCCTTCGTCGCGGCGCCGAACGCGGGGAGCGTTCGGTGAAGAAGCGGGAGAACGAGGCCGGACGTGCCAAACGCGTGCAAATTGCACGCTTTGGGGGACCGCCGCGCCAAGAGCGCGAGCGCCCGTCCGCCGACCTGCACCCCCGCGGGCAACGGAAGCCTCTCGCGAAGACGGGTCGGGCCAAGACGGACGCGAAGACGGCGCCGCTCGGACCTTCTCGCCTTCCCACGAGGCTTCCAGGTCGAACCGACCGCGGATGTCTCCCGGGTCGGATGCGGGCAGGTCTTCGGACTCGCGAGCTTTCCGGCTTACGCCGGGTTCCTAAGGTCCATCGCTTCCCAGGGGCACGCTCCGGAGGGAAGGTGGTCGAGGTGTTCGACCGCCTTCGGACTACGGCTCGGGCTCCCAGTGCATGAGACGGAGATCGGTCGACGTTGCGTGTGCTTCGTCGATGAATCCGGACGACGTTCGTGGGTGGGGTGACGTTCTCGGTACGTTGGTCACGTACCACGGGTCTCGGTACCCTACGAGGCGTCGGACGGCTTCGGTTCTCGCTTACCGCTGCGGGGCAGTCCCGGACTCTCACCGGGTTCCCTATTAAGGTCGGGCCGAAACCCAACCACCAGCACAAGGCCCAACCTATGGTGGGTCGGGTGGGTGTGTCAAACCATATCTCGTGGGTGGTTGCTCATTTGATCAGGGCATCGGCGGCGACGAACATGCCGAGACCCACGCTGAGGAGGGCGGCACCGCCACGGAGCAGCCGCGCCGCGTTCGCGCCCTTTCGCATCGTCCACGCCATGGGCCACGCGAGCGCCGTGGTGAGGGCGACCATCCCGATGACCGTGCCGAGACCGAAGAGCGCGAGGTAGAGCGTCGCCCAGAGCCGTGAGTCGATCGTCGTCGCCGTGAGGATGGCGATGCCCGCCGAGCCGGCGAGGCCGTGCACGAGACCGATGGCGACGGGGCGCGCGTTCGTCGGTCGCGTCGGGGTGTTCGAGGCGTTCGAGATGGAGGATGGGCGATCGGGCCGCTCGAGCCACGAACGGCGCAGGTGCCACGCGCCGAGGCCGACGAGCATCGCCCCGAGGAGGAGCGCCGCGTAGCTGTCGAATTCGGCGGGCAATCGAAGGCCGAGCAAGACGACCAGCACGCCGACGGCCAGGAAGGCGGCCGTGTGGCCGACGCCCCAGAGGGCCGCGATGCGCGCGGCGTCGAAGCGTCGGGGCTCGCGCTCGAGCAGGGTCGAGATCACGACGACGTGGTCGGCGTCCGTGGCGTGCCGGAGACCGAGGCCGAGGCCGAGCAGGAGCATGGACAAGCCCGTCACGGAGCCTCCAGACGGAGGGCGTTTTCGTGCATGCTGCGGCCGGGAGAAAGTCCCACGGTCCGACCCTAGGACAGCCTCGTTCGTACTGCAACGGCGTTGCATGTGACACGCAAGTGCGCCCCACGTGCGCTCTCCGCACGCTCGGTGCCCGCCTGGTGCAATCCCGGCGAGCCCCGTCGTGGGCCCGAGAACTTCGGCGTGGTACGAGGGGCGCATGGGCGAGGAGCTGCTCAAAACGGATGAGGTCGCGCGGCTCTTGCGCGTTCACCCGAAGCACGTCTACCGGCTCATCGCCCAGGGGTTGCCCGGTCGCCGCGTGGGGAGCGAATGGCGCTTCGTTCGCGACGAGGTGCTCGCGTGGTCGTCGTCGCGGGGGAGGGCGCACGCGGGGACGGGGAGCGAGCCGCGGTCGGCCGAGCCGTCACCGAACCCGGGGGCGCGCCGGAGCGTGTCCGACGCATCGAGCGCGCACGAGGCGCCGCCGCTGCTCGGCGCGAACGGCGACGTCGTGGTCGACGTGCTCTTGGCGCAGGTCGTCGCGGAGAAGAAGCCGCTCGTCGGGTTCGTTCGCGCCGATCGGAGCACCGCGCTCGCCCACCTCGGCGCGCGGAGCATCTTGCTCGCGGGCTACCACGGCGACGCGCCGCCGATGCACTTCGACGCCGAGCGGCTCGCGCGCGTCCACCTCGTCCGGCGGCAGGTCGGCCTCGCGCACGTGCGTGCGTTCGAGGTGAAGGGGCTCGCCGATCTCGCGAAGAAACGGCTCGCGACGCGCCCACCGACCGCGGGGTTGCGCGCGCATTTCGATCGCGCGCTCGCCGCGAACGGCCTTTCGCTCGCGCGTTTGGGGATCGCCGCGACGACGTTCGATTCGCACCGCGACGCGGTCCTCGCCGTCGTTCGCGGCGACGCCGACGCGGCCCTGACGACGGCGGCGTGGGCGTCGAAGGTCGGTCTCCGGTTTTCGCCCCTCGCCGAAGAGTCGTACGATCTCCTCTTGTTCGCCGACTGCCTCGGTCACCGCGCGGTCGTCGGGCTCTGCGAGGTGGCCCAATCGAGGGCCTTCCGCGACGAGCTCGCGCGCGTGCCCGGCTACGACCCCGGACGGGCCGGCGAGATCCGCTACGCCTTCGACGGCTGATCCCGGGATCCCGGTCGCGGGGCCCCGCGCGAGCCGTCTTGGTTCCTATGGTGGTTTAATGTTACCCATCGCTACCCATGAGGTCTCTTTCGGTCCTTCTCGGGTGTCCTGCGGTGTCTCCTCGTTGGCTCGTGATCGCGAGCCTCGCGGTGGGGAGCGTCGGTTGCGGAAACGACACCCAAGCCATCTCTCAAGGGACGCCCGCGCCGTCGGCGTCCGTCGCGGCGGTGAACGTCGTCCTCGTTCACGGCTCGGACACGGCGACCGTCGACGTCGCGGCGCTGCCTTCGCAGACCTACAAGGACACGAGCGTCGTTCCGCTCGCGACCGTGTGGGCGCAAGGCAAGCTCGCGGGAGACGTCACGAAGCTCTCCTTCGACTTCGAAGGCGACGACGGGTTCCGTCCCTCGTCGAAGGACAAGTGCAAGAAGAACGTCACCGGTGATCAGCTCGGCAAGGGCTACATCGTCCCGAAGACGCGCACGCTCGTCTGGGACGACGCGCTCGGGTTGCCAGGC
>JBGAHN010000023.1:0-50609 GCA_044226145.1 Labilithrix sp.
GCTTCGGTGACGAAGCCGTCGTACTGGGCGCGGGGGACGGTGCCGGTCGCGACGTCGAGCACGAAGTCTTCCTCGATCGTGGCGCCCGAGACCTGGAGGCGGCGCTCGGCGGCGAGGAGCGGGCCGCGCGCGTCGAACGGGCCGGGGAGACGCGCCACCTGGGCGCCGGTGGGGAGCTCGACGCGACGGCGTGCGTGGTATTGCGACGCCCGGCCGATGGCGAGCGCGCTCTCGCGCGTGGAGCGGCCCGCGTAGATGGCCGTCAGCGTCGTGACGTAGGGCCGCGGGTAGACGTAGTGGAGGGGATCGATGCCCGGCAGGATCCAGGTCTGCGCGCCCGGGGTCGTGCCTTGGAGCTGTGCGTAGGCGGGCGCGACGACCTCGGCGCGGATCGCGACCTGCCAGCTGCCTTCGGAGGAGGAGAGCTCGACCTTCTCGACGGTGGCGAACGGCATCCACGCGAGGGCGATGTCCCGGAGGGCTTGCTGCCGCTCGGCGCCGACGAGGCGGACGAGCGCTTCGGCGAGATCTTGGGCCGAACGACCGCGCAAGAGCACCGTCAGGACGCCCTTCGCGTTGCCGTCGGCGTCGACGACGAGCCGCTGGTCGATTTCGTCGCGCTCGCTCGTCGCGGCGTTCGCGGGGAGCTTGTCGATGCGCCCGTCGGCCCAGAGCGCGAAGCGACCGCGGAGCTCGGGCGAGACCTTTCCGGCGGGGAGCGGCGGGCCGGGGACGTCGGCGTCGATCCAGACGTCGCGGAGGCTCCCGGGATGGTCGGCGCCTTCGACGTGCGCGACCGCGAGCGGGTGCGTGAAGCGGCCGGCGTGCGGGGGGAAATCGGGGTTGTCGCTGAACGGATCGTTCTCGGCGACGACGACGTCCGCGCGGATGCCGAGCTCACGGAGCGCGCGCACGACGAGCCAGGTGCGGCTGCCTTCGTGGGTCGCGAGGATCGTGCGGGCGGTCGTCCCGCGCGAGCCGAAGCCGCCGAGGGCGACGTCCATGAGGACGACGCCGGAGGCTTCCTTCACCGCGCGGCCCGAGGCTTCGACGATGGCCTCGACGACGGCTTCCTGCGACGTCTTGCCCGCGGCGTTTTCGCGCGCCCAGCGGCGGACCTCGGGGCTCGTGTCGTCGAGATCGGCGATGGTCTCGCGCAGGGCGCGCGCGACGTCGTTCCACGTGGTCGTCGCGAACCGCACGCCCACTTCGCGGTCCATCTTGGGGACGCCGGACTCGATGCGACGCACGGGGCGCCGGTCGACGGTCCAGGCGAGGACGCGCTTGCCTCGCTCGGTCCTCTCTTCGGGCTTGCCGAGCAGCGGGTGGGCGACGAGCGAGCCGCGGAGCGTGGTGGGGAGGGCCACCTCGATGCGTGCATGTTGCACGGTCGTGCGCTCGGGGAGCAGATCGGGCGTGTCGAAGCCGAGGTTGCCGGCGGTGTCGGGCAGGGCCCAGCCTTCGTAGATCGCCTCCACGGCGTCGCCCGTCTCGAGCTGCGACAGATCGGCGTGCGATTGCGCGGCGTTCGGGGTCGCCTCCGGCAGGAGGATGCGTCCGTCCTTCTTGAAGATGCGCCGACGGAGGATGCGCGTCGTCTCCTTGC
The DNA here is from genome assembly GCA_044226145.1 of Labilithrix sp. Taxonomy (GTDB): domain Bacteria; phylum Myxococcota_A; class Polyangia; order Polyangiales; family Polyangiaceae; genus Labilithrix. The sequence continues at coordinate 1,607 of JBGAHN010000023.1, forward strand.
CGAAGAGCGCGGGGGCGCTGGCTTCGGCGTTGGCCTCGACGTCCGTCGTGCCCATGACGCGGCGCACGTCGAGCACGAGGCCGTGGATGAACCCGCGCGCGTCGACGTCGTAGATCTCTTCGTGGGCGAGCACGATGGTCGCGGCGCCCTCGGCGGTCGGGTTGGCTTCGCCTTCGCTCGTGACCCGCTCGGCGACGCCGTTCCAGCGCGCGAGCGGATCGTCGCCGACGGCGCGCAGGATGCCGGGGAGGGCGCGTGGGGCGTCGCGCGCGGTTCGGGCGCGCTCGAAGAGATCGGAGGCCGCGGCCTTTCCGGAGAGCGCGTAGAGCGTCGAGAGGAGTCGGTTGCCGGGTGTCATCGACGCGTCGACGGCCTTCGCGCGGGCGACGTCGCCGGCCTCGAGCGCGCTCCGCACCGACAGCGAGAGGTAGAGCAGCGGGCTGTCGGCGAGCGCGCGGAGGCGGTCGAGCTCGCGCTCGGACGCCGCGCGATCGCCGGCGGCGAGCAGCGAGCGATGGCACGAGAGGCTCGAACGATCCGCGGCGACGTTCGGGTCGCAATCGAAGGTCGCGAGCTCGCGGCCGGTCCGATCGCGGACGAGGCGATCGACGTCGTGAAGGAGCGGCGTGCCTGCGAGGCTCTTTTCGACGCGCGCGAAGGCGGCGTGTGCGCGATCGGTGACGCGCGCGGCGCCCGCGATGGCGGCGTCGAACGCGTCGACGACGGCGGCCTGGGCGGGAGAGGCCTTCTTGCGGGACGTGTCCAGATCCGAGAGGGCTTCGATGCGCGCCTCCGTCGGGCCTCGCCGGATGCCCGCGAGCACGGCGTGTTCGATCATCGCCTCCCAGGAGGAAGGCCACGCTTCGAGCACGCGGTCGAAGGCGCCGCGCGCGCGCTCGTTCGCGTCGACGCGCGGCAGATCGTTCGCGAGGCGCACGGCGCGTGCGTACGCGAGGAGCAAGTCTGCGGGCGCGTCGGGGCGCGCGACGCGATCGTGCAGGAGGCTTTCGGCCGTGTGGTTCTCACCGGCGGCGAGCGCCGCGAGCGCGAGGGCGAGGCGGGCTTCGTCGTCCTGCGCCTCGGGGAAGGAAACCGCGTCGACCCGTGCGGCGGCGACCGTCGCGCGTGCGTCGATGGCTGGCGCGCGCGTGCGCAGGGGCGCGCCGGAGGCGTCCCAGGCGTCGATCTCGACGGTCGCGAAATCGTCGACCATGCCGACGCGCGCGACGAGGCGCAGGACGCCCGCGCGGTCGACGTGGACGCGCGCGAGCCGGAGCGCTTCGCCGCCGCCGACCGACGACGGCTTGGAGATCGCGAGCTTCCCGCCCACGCGCAAGGTGGCCGCCCGCCGCGCGCAAGCCGAAGCCGTAGTCTCCGGCTTCGGGGACGTCGACGTCGACCACGACGTCGCGGACGCCGGGCACGCTCGTCTCCGCCGTCAAGGGGATGCGGCACCCGAGGGCCTGGACTTCGCTCGGCGCGATGGCGGAGAGGAAGGGGCCGGGACCGGGGTACGTGCGCGCGAGCGGCGCGTCGAACGCGTCGAGGGGGCTCGCCTCGTGGACGCCGCTGACGGGCATCCACGCGGTCGGTCCGAGCAGGCGGACGTGACGCGCGCAGCCGACGCGGGCGCGGAGGCGGGAGGCGCTCTCGGCGTCGCCATGGCGTTCGGCGAGCGCGAGCCGGGCGTTCGCGACGAGGGCCTTCGAGAACGGTCCGTCGGCGTGCTCCTGGATGTGCGCGAGCTTCGCGTCGAGGCCCGAGGCCGAGGAGGCCCACGCGCCCGCCGTGCGATCCGCGAGCGCGCTCGACGACGCGACGTCCGAGAACGCGCTCACGTCGCGGTGGACGAGCGCGTCGAGCGACGCGAGCACGACGGCGATGCTCGACGCGTCTTCGGGGCCGCTCGCCGCGCGGTCGAGCGCTTGCAAGTAGCGGTCGATGGCGCGCTCGTGCGTCCCGACGGCTTCCTCGCGGAAGGCGGCGCTGAGGGACGGCGCGAGCGCCTTCAGGCCGGCGGGCGTGCGCGCCGGGGTTTGGGCTCCGCCGCACGCAGGGATCGTCGCCGCCGCCGCGGTCATCGTCGCCAAGCCGGCGAGCCATGCGCGAGCGGTGCGGGCGCCCATCTCGTTTCGTCCTCGGAGGCTCATTTCTTCGCTCCCGCTTTCACGAGCCGAACTTCCTTGTGCATGAGCGCGTCGACGCGTTGGATCCACGCGCGCCACGCGGGGTACTGATCCACGGGGATGAAGTCCTGATCGAACACGATCTCCCGATCGATCCGGAGGACCCGAGCGTCTTTCGGATCGCGCGTCACTTCGAGGTGCGCACGGCCGAAGGTGGCACGAGCACCCGACGAAGCCGATGTAGCCGACGAAGTCGGCGAGCCTGCCGCGTCGCCTCCGGGAGGCAGATCGGACCACGCGTAGCCGGCCGGCGCGACGAGGCGCAGCGTCCGGTGTTGATGGCTGGGCGCGAGGTACGAGGGGAGCTGCACGGGCAGCTTCCGCGTGACGAGCGGCGAGAGGGACGACCCGTAGGTGTTCGCCGGCGAGAGAGAGACGACGAGATCTCCGCCCTCGCGCCGCGCGAATCCGCGGGATTTTGCCTTGTATTTCACGACCGCTTGCCCGCGGTTCGTGTCGCCTTCGAAGGCGACGTTCTTGTCGACCTCGCTCGTCGGGAACCACGGTCCGACGAGGGCGTCTTCCACGTACTGCACGCGCGCTTCGGCCTGCGCGAGGTTCGTCCGGAGCCAGAACGCGCTGTCGCCGGAGTGGCGCTCTTCGCCCGACAGATCGCCGCCGCCGTCGGCGTCGAGCGTGACGGTCCACGTGACGTCGGCGCCGTGATCGGCCGGTGAGCTCGCGGGCAGGCGGACGATCTCCGCGGGTCCATCCATGCGGAGGGCGACCGCGCGCGCGTCCATCGACGGGATGGGGCCGAGGCGCGACGCCGGGCTCGTCGCGTCGAGGTAGGTGCCGCCGCCCGGTCCGGGCAGGAACGCGATGCCGTGGTCGAACATCGGCACGGCGGCGTTCTTCGCGAGGAGCACCGAGGGCTGCCCGGAAAGGCGCGTCTGGACCATGACCTCCTGCGCCTCGACACCGATGGCGCGGAGCAGCGTCATGAGGAGGATCGCCTTGTCGTCGCAGTCGCCTTCGCGGCGCGCGAGGAGCTGCTGCGGGCGGTTCGGCAACCACCACTCGCCGCTCACGTAGTTGACGTAGCGGATGTCGTCGGCGACGAAATTGAAGAGCGCGCGGACCTTGTCGTCGCGCGACGTCTTGCCCTTCGTGAGCTCGCGCGCGATGCGGCGGACCTCGTCGTCGGGTTCGGTGAACCCGCGGACCGCTTCGCCGTACCATCGCCGGAAATCGGTCCAGTTCTGGAACGTCGAGCCGACGATGACGGGCGTGGTCTCGGTGAGCTGCGGCGCGAACGGCTCCTCGGGGACCGACAGCGGCTTGTCCCACACGAACTGCACGACGTGGCGGCCGCGTTCGTCCTTCTCGGCCTTCTTGAACGGCGCGAGCTCCGCGTGCAGGAGATCGACGTAGAGGGGACGGTCCGGCAGCGATTCGACGACGACCTCGTTGTAGAGGAGAGGGTGGCTCGACGGCGAACCACCGTAGTCCAGGAAGTAGAACGGGGCGTCGCCGCGGCCGCCGACCGCGGTGCTCGTCCATTGGCGGATCACGACTTCGACGGTGTCGCCGGGCTCGAGCTCGGGCCAGCGGATGCTCGGGCGCGTCCCCTCGTTGTGCTCTTCGGTCGGGAAGGCGATGCCGCCGTCCTTCTTGTGCACGCGCGCGCGCAGGATCTCGGTCAGATCGCCCTCGGGCGGGATGGGCTCGTAGAGCTCCTGTTGGGTGCGCGGCGCGATCACGATCTCGCGCGCGTACTGGATGAGCTGCGAGACGCGGTGGTCTTCGTGCATGCGCACGGCGCGCAGCCAGTGGAGCTGCCGATCTTCGACGTCCGGCGGCGTGTTGCCGGTCGGGACGCCTTGCCGGCGCGCGAGGATGGTCGCGATCGGCGTGAGCCAACGCTCGTCGTCGTTCGACGTCGCTTTCTCTTTCGACGCGGCCGTTCGGAGCGCGAGCTCGGCGCGGTACGGAGCGTCGCCGGGGGCGAGCTGGCGCGCGCGTTCGAGCGCGAGGACGATGCCCTTCGACCGATCGGCGCCGCCTCCCGTCGCGGCGATGGAACGCGCGAGCCCGGCCCACGCCTCGGCCCGGTTCGGAGCCCAGCGGGCGAGGTTCGCGTAGAGCCGCGCCGCGACGTCGAGCGCGCCGGCGTTCTCCGTGTCTTGGGCGACGGAGAGGGCCTCGTCGGTGTCCTCCATGCCGCCCGCGAAGGCGTCGATGGCCGCCTTCGCGACGTCGTCCTTGCCGCGCGCGCTCATGGCGTCGACGAGGATTTCTCCGCGGGTCCCGCGGCGCGCGAGCTCGGAGGTCGCGTCGATCCAGAGTCGTGCGTCGTGCAAACGCGCGAGCGCCGCGAGTTCGAGGACGAGCGCGTCGGGGACGTCGTGCGGGGCCTTGCGGAAGGCCGCGCCGAGCTTGTGGAAGGCCTCGAGCGAGAGCGCGTCGACGCCCAGCGCGCGCAGCGTTCGCGCGACGAGGAGGACGGCGTCCGCGTCGGTCGCGGCGTCGAGTTTTTCGCCGCGCAGCGTGGCGAAGGCCCAGTCGGGCATGTCGGTCGCGAGGCGCTGGTCGACGAGCGCGCGTTCGACGAACGACCGCGTCTCGCGATCGCCGGCGCCGTCCGCGCGTTTCTTTGCAAGATACAAGCGTCCGCTTTTGTTCGCACCGGATGACGTCACCCAGGCGGCCATCGCGGTGCGGTCCGCGTCGAGCTTCGGATCTTGCAAGACCGCGTCGACCTGCCCGGGGGCGCGCGGGCTCCTCAGGTCGTCGGCGCCGCCGATCGCGCGGACGATCGCCGCGTCGAGGAGCGCGTCGCCGGACGGCTTCGCGGCCACGGAGGCGCGCACGAGGGGCGTGACGAGCTTCGTGACCTTCGCCTTCGACCACGCGATCGTCTCGCCGGGGGCGAGCGCGAGATCGGCGCTCGCGTCGACGCGGAGGGGCGCGTGCTTGTCGTCCGTGATCCGGAGGCGAACGCGCCCGTTGTCGTCGAGCGCGCCGCTGCAGACCTTGGCGTAGAGGAGGTGGGGACCCGCGTCGGCGTCGATCTTCGCCGCCAACCGATCGAACCGCGCAAGCTCGTGGACGTCGTCGCTCGATCCGGCCAGGACCCCGTCGAACACGAGGCGCGCCTGCCCCGACGCCGCGAGGCGCACGACGAGCGATCGCCGCGCGTCGAGCCGGAGCTTCGACGCGACGATCGTGCAGCTCTCGCGGCGAGGGTGGACGAAGAGGTCGAGCGGGAAGCCGCGGGCCTCGGCGAACGTCTCCGGCGCCGGGCGCCATGTGACCTCGACGGTGCCCCACGAATAGGACCGCTTCGGATCCGCGAACGCCGCGGCCGGATCGGCGGCCTTGGCCTCCGGGCCTTCGCGCGCGTCGAGCCCTCCGCCCGTATCGCGAAAGGGACCGAGGACGGCCACGTCCGAAAGCACGCCGAGCGCGCGGGCTTTGTCCACGCCGGCGGTCGTGCCTTCGTCGTTCGCGAGGGCGCGCGCGAGGACGGCCGCTTCGCTCCGGATCTCGGGCGACACGGCTTCGGCGTCCGCGATCGTTCGCGCCGCGCGCTCGGCCGCGCCCGCACTCGCCCGCGACGAGAGCTCGTCGATGATCGTCAGCGCCGCCATCGCGGAGGCGTCGTTCGTGGACGACGTCGCGCGTCGCACGGCGAGCGCGAGGGTCGCGTCCGGCGTGGCGCCGACGTAGCGCGTCCGAGAGGTGTTCGCGTCGGCGGCCGCCTTCGGCTTCGCGGTGTCCCCGCGCGCGGGCGTGATCGACCCGCTCGACGCGACGGCCGCGAGCGTCGCGATCGCCGCCACGATCGCTCCGCGGCCGACGCTTGCGGCGCGCTTCCGTTCCACCTTCGTCGCGTTGCCGTTCGGCGGCGATGCTTCGCTTCGGGCGCTCATCGGGCGGCACTCTACCCGGGTTTTCGCCGGAACGTGCGGCCGTTCCCTACATGGAACCAGGTTCTTTCGGACGGCCGGTGCATGGAACGCTTCGCGGCGCGGGGGAGCTCGTGCGACGATGGACGGCATCGGGCATGGCGCGCGGAACAGGGAACCAAGGAACGACCCTGCTCGGGATCCGTGCCCCGCTTCCATCGATGTCCGCCGACGAAACGATCGACCCGCTCGACGCGGCCCAGACGCTCCCCCGGACGGCGCTCGACGAACGCGCGGCCGAAGCGGTCCTCGCGGCGCCCGGGCCCGAGGCGACGCAGGAAGTCGCCGTCGAGAACATCCTGCTCGAGACGTACGTCGATCCTCCGCCGCGTCCTTCGGTTCCGATCGCGAGCGCCTCGCAAGCGCTTGCGGCCTCGCGCCGTGCCGCCCCGACGAGCTCGTCGCGGTTCGCCATTCCGCGTCCGGGCTCGGCGCCGTCGTCCACCGCTTCGCGCGTGCGCTCCGCGCCGAAGATGCCGGCAGTCTCCCCGTCCGCCGTCGTGCTCTCGGCCGTCGCGCCGGAAAGCTTCTCGAAGACGGCCGCCGCATCGCCTTCGGCCGTCTTCCCGGAAGTCTCTCCGGCGCTCGTTCCGAAGGGCCCACCATCCGACGCCGCGTTGGGGAGCGTCCGCATCGCCGCGGCGATCGCGGCGTGTGTTCCGGCGGAAGGGCTCACCACGCCCGCGCCCTCCGAACACGATCTCGGCCGCACGCCCGCGCCTCCCGAGGCGTACGCCGAGCTGACGTCGCAGCCTCCGCCGCCGGCCTTGCCGCCCGCGCCTCCGTCGAGCACGTCGCTCGACTTCGCACCTCCTCCGGCGCCGCTCGTTCCGTCGGACATGGCCGTCGCCCCTCCGCCGTCGGGGCCCGCGTCGTTTCCGCCGTACCCGCGACCGTCTCCGCTCCCCCTCTTCCTCGTTTCCTCTCCGCCGCCAAAGAAGAAGAGCACGCGTTTGCCGCTCGTTCCGCTCTTCCTCATCGCGGGGTTGGTCGTCGCGGTCGTTGCGTTTTTCGCCGTTCGGCGCGCGTTCACTCATCGGACCGCGATGGCGCTCGAGGCCTCGTCGCGCGCGCACGAGGCACCGGAGAAGCCCGCGGTGACGAGTGGGGGCGTCGCCATGGAGGCGCCTCGTATCGCGGAGACCGCGGCGCCCCCTTCGTCACCCCCGTTACCCATCGCGTCTTCCTTGCCGCCGCCCGCGCCGCACTCCGTGCCGGCGACCGCGGCGCCTTCGGTCGAACCCTCCGCGGTGCCCATCGTGTCGGCGTCGGAGCTCCCGTCCGCGACCGGACCTTCCGCACCCGCCGCGCCATCGCCCGCGCACGGCGCAACGTCGTCCACCGACGTGCCCGACGGCATGACGCTCGTGAGCTTCCCTCGTGCGGCGAAGGGGCACCGCATGTACTTCGACGGATCGCTCCTACAAGGCGAGACCGGCGAACCGCGCCTCCTCAAATGCGGTACGCACACGCTCAAGATCGGATCCGCGGGAAAGCCGCAGCGCGTCGATCTGCCTTGCGGTCGCACCTTCGCGTTGCCCTGATCGGTTGCCCTGACCTTTCGCGCGGCCCGGAGCGGCGGGCCGTGGCCAGAAACTCTCTTCCTCGCCGGCGCGCCGCCGTGGTAGGCCCCTCCGACTTCAACTCTGGAGGTTTTGCCGATGTCCGCGACGCCGAACGGTCAGCCGATCACGATGGGTTCTGGGAACAAGCTCAACGTTCCCGATCAGCCCATCATCCCCTTCATCGAAGGCGACGGCACGGGCCGTGACATCTGGCGCGCGAGCGTGCGCGTGTTCGACGCCGCGGTCGAGAAGGCCTACGGCGGCAAGAAGAAGATCGCCTGGCTCGAGGTCCTCGCCGGCGAAAAAGCCTTCAAGCAGACGAACAACTGGCTGCCCGACGAGACGGTCGAGGCCTTCAAGAAGTACCTCGTCGGCATCAAGGGCCCGCTCACCACGCCGATCGGCGGCGGCATCCGCTCGCTCAACGTCGCGCTCCGCCAGCTCCTAGATCTCTACGTGTGCCTGCGCCCCGTGCGCTGGTTCGAGGGCGTGCCGAGCCCCGTCAAGCGCCCGCAGGACGTCGACATGGTGATCTTCCGCGAGAACACGGAGGACATCTACGCCGGCATCGAGTGGGAGGCGAAGAGCCCCGAGGCGCAGAAGGTGCTCGCCTTCATCGAGAAGGAATTCCCTAAGGACTTCAAGAAGATCCGCTTCCCGGGGTCCACCGGAGTCGGCCTCAAGCCGGTCAGCGCCGAGGGCACCGAGCGCCTCGTCCGCGCGGCGATCGAGTACGCGATCGCCAACAAGCGGAAGAGCGTCACGTTCGTCCACAAGGGCAACATCATGAAGTTCACCGAAGGGGCCTTCATGAAGTGGGGCTACGCCCTCGCCGAGAAGGAGTTCGGCGACAAGGTCTACACCTGGGGCCAGTGGGAGAAGACCAAGGAAGCCAAGGGCGAAGAGGCCGCGAACGCGGAGCAGAAGGCCGAGCTCGCGAAGGGCAAGATCCTCATCAAGGACGCCATCGCGGACATCACGCTCCAGCAGGTGCTCACGCGCGCCAAAGAGTTCGACGTCATCGCGACGCTCAACCTCAACGGCGACTACCTCTCCGACGCGCTCGCGGCGCAGGTCGGCGGCATCGGCATCGCGCCCGGCGGCAACATCAACTACGTCAGCGGGCACGCGATCTTCGAGGCGACGCACGGCACCGCGCCGAAGTACGCCGATCTCGACAAGGTCAACCCGGGCAGCGTCATCCTCTCGGGTGAGATGATGCTCCGCCACATGGGCTGGACGGAAGCGGCCGACCTCATCATCAAGGGCATGGACGGCGCGATCGCGAGCAAGAAGGTGACGTACGACTTCGCGCGCCTCATGGAAGGGGCGACCGAGGTCAAGTGCAGCGCCTTCGGCGACAACATCATCGCGCACATGTGACGATGCGTATCGAAGCGCGCGTGTGACATGGCGCGCGCGTGGCGCAGTTGCTCGAGGCCGTCCGACGCCTGGTCCAGGCACGGGCGGCTTCGGCATTTGCGCGGATTTTGCGCGACCTCACGTCGAGGTGATCGCGCGCGCTCGGCCCGTGGTAGAAGACGACCCGCCGTGACCTACGGCCTTCGATCGCCGCCGCGGAGATCCATTCCTCTCGCGTCCGGGGCGAAGGCGGCACGGTTCGTTTCGTGACGTCACCCTGAAAGGATCTCCCATGCCCACCCGGAAGAAGATCGGTCTGATTGGCGCAGGCAACATCGGCGGCGAGCTCGCTCGTCTCGCTGCGAACCGCGAGCTCGGAGACGTCTTCTTGTTCGACATCGCCGCGAAGGAGAACTTCGCGAAGGGCAAGGCCCTCGATCTCGAGCAGAACGGCTCGATCCTCGGCTACGACGCGAACATCCGCGGCACGTCGAACTGGGCGGATCTCGAAGGCGCCGACGTGCTCATCGTCACCGCCGGCATCCCGCGCAAGCCGGGTCAGTCGCGCGACGACCTCGTCGCGACGAACCTCCCGATCATCCGCGACGTCGCGAACAACGCGAAGAAGCACTGCCCGAACGCGTTCGTCATCGTCATCTCGAACCCGCTCGACGCGATGGTCTACGAGTACAAGCGCGTGACGGGCTGTCCGAAGGGCATGGTCGCCGGTATGGCGGGCGTGCTCGACTCGGCGCGCTTCCAGCTCTTCCTCGCGCGCGAGGCCGGCGTGAGCGTCAAGGACGTGCGCGCGATGGTGCTCGGCGGCCACGGCGACGACATGGTGCCGGTGCTCTCGATGACCACGATCAACGGCGTGCCGGCGACGGAGTTCATCCCGAAGGACAAGATCGCCGCGATCATCGAGCGCACGCGCAAGGGCGGCGGCGAGATCGTCTCGCTCATGGGCACGAGCGCGTACTACGCGCCGGCGTCGGCCGCGATCGCGATGGCCGAGGCCTTCTTGCTCGACCAGAAGCGCCTCCTGCCCGTCGCGGCGTACCTCGACGGCGAGTACGGCTACAAGGATCTGTTCATCGGCGTGCCGGCGATCGTCGGCGGCAAGGGCGTCGAGAAGGTCGTCGAAGTCCCGCTCACGGACGAAGAGAAGGGCATGCTCAAGAAGAGCGCCGCGAGCGTCCAGGGCATCGTCGATGTCGTGAAGAAGAGCTGAGCGTCGCGCGACGTTTCGTCGCTCGCGCCGTCGCATCGGCGTTGCGCCGCTCGGGTTCGCCCGGGCGGCGTTTTTTTCGATGCGGCGCGGGCGGCCATCGTCGCTGACGAAGGCCGCGAAGGTGGCTTGGTCGTTGCTTCTCCCCGAGAGGGAGGCCGCCATGAACGCCGACGAGCTGTTCGAACACGCCCTCAGCGCGCTACCGGAAGCCATGAGCGATCTGCTCCGAGCGGAGCCGTCGCCCGGCGAGTACGTCTTCGCGAATTTCGACGGCGCGAGCGAGCTCGGGATGGCGCTCATCGCCTCGGATCTGGTGAGCGAATTGGGGGTCGACGTGCTCCGCGCCCGCGACGAAGCGCAGCGGATGATCGACTCCGCGAACCACCGCGGCGAAGAGCTCGTCGTCTCGCTCATGGTGACCAAGGACGTGCTCGCCCGTATCCTCTCGGCTTCCCACGTGGATTCGTCGACGCGGCTCGCTGTCCGCGTGTGGCTCGATGGCCCGCTCGGGGTCGGGCGCTTCCGGGTCGTCGCCATCGCCGGGGAGCAGGTGCGGGCCGCCGCCGTCGAGGGCGTCCTCGACGACGTCACCGCGACGATGCCTCGTTCGATGCTGAACTGACGCCTCGATGGCGAGATTGTCGCGTCGAAGGGCGAGCGCCTGTTGAACGGACACGCCCGCCGCAGGTACAAGCTCTGCCATGCAAGCCGCGTGGTGGATGCTGGGTGCTCTGGCGGTGTTGGCGATCGCCTATCGCTACTACTCGGCGTTCCTCGCCACGAAGGTCCTCTGCCTCGACGACGCGCGCGTCACGCCGGCGCATCGCCTCGAAGACGGGCAGAACTTCCATCCGACGAACCGCTTCGTCCTCTTCGGTCATCACTTCGCGGCCATCACGGGCGCCGGCCCGCTCATCGGGCCCGTGCTCGCCGCGCAGTTCGGGTTTTATCCGGGCTTTTTGTGGATCCTCTTCGGCGTCGTCCTCGGCGGCGCCGTCCACGACTTCGTCATCCTCGTCGCGAGCGTGCGCCGCGGGGGCCGCTCGCTCGCCGAGATCGCGCGCGAAGAGCTCGGCCCGGCGCTCGGCGTCGTCACGGCGATCGCGATCCTCTTCATCGTCGTCATCGCGCTCGCGGGTCTCGGCAACGTCGTCGTGAGCGCGCTCGCGGAGAGCGCGTGGGGCGTCTTCACCGTGGGCGCGTCGATCCCGCTCGCGCTGCTCATGGGGCTCTACATCCACCACGTGCGCGGCGGCTCGGTGCGCGGCATTCGCGAGGCCACCATCGCCGGCGTCGCGCTCTTGCTCGTGGCGCTCTTCGCAGGCAAGCACGTCGGCGACTCGTCGTTCGCGGCGCACCTCAAGCTCTCGAAGACGACGCTGACCTTGGCGATCGCGGCGTACGGGTTCGTGGCGAGCGTCCTGCCCGTGTGGATGCTGCTCTGCCCGCGCGACTACCTCTCGAGCTACCTCAAGATCGGCACCATCGCGCTGCTGGCGATCGGTGTGATCGTCGTCAACCCGCGCATCCAGATGCCCGGCGTGACCGAGTACGTCCACGGCGGCGGCCCCGTCGTCAAAGGGCCGCTCTTCCCCTTCGTGTTCATCACCATCGCGTGCGGCGCCATCAGCGGCTTCCACGCCCTCGTCGCGACGGGCACGACGCCGAAGATGATCGACAAGGAGCGCGACTGCCGGCCCATCGGCTATGGCGCCATGCTCATGGAGGGGCTCGTCGGGATCACGGCGCTCGTCGCCGCGTGCGCGATGCCGCAAGACGACTACGTCGCCATCAACACGAACCCGGAGATCGCGGTCGTCGCCGAAGGGACGCCGCGCGGGGAAGGGCTCGCGCGGACCGCGACGGATCTCGCGCGCCTCGACGCCGTGCTCGATCCGCACGATCGCGAGCTCCTGGGCCTCTCGCCGGGCGCCAACGCGACGTCGTTGACCGGGAAGAAGGTGCCCCTCTCCCGCGCGCTGTCCTTGTCGAACGCGTCGCTCGCGGCGCTCGACTATCACGTCGACGCGAACGCCCCACGTGCGACGATGCTCGACGACCAAGACTTCGCTCGGCTCGGCGTGAAGGTGAAGGAGCTCCCGGCGATGCAACGGGAGGCCGACGAGGTCGTCGCCGCGCGAACGGGCGGCGGCGTGTCGCTCGCCATCGGCATGGCGCGCGTGTTCAACGGCCTGCCCGGCATGGGTGCGCTCCTATCGTACTGGTACCACTTCGCGATCATGTTCGAGGCGCTCTTCATCCTCACGACGATCGACACGGGGACGCGCATCGGGCGCTTCTTGATGCAGGAATTCATGGGCCGCGCGTGGCCGGAGCTCGGAAAATCGACGAGCCGTGCGGGGGCGTTCGTCGCGACCGGGCTCGTCGTCGGCGGTTGGGCGTATTTCATCCTCACGGGCAGCATCTCGACGATCTGGCCGATGTTCGGCATCGCCAACCAGCTCCTCGCGTGCACGGCGCTCTGCATCGCGACGACGATCTTGCTGCGCGAGGCGACGCGGAAGATCTACGTCCTCGTCACGCTCCTGCCGCTCGCGTTCGTGGGGACGACGACGATCGCCGCCGGCGTCGAGAGCGTGCGGACGCTCTTCCTACCCATGCTCGACAAGCCGGCGACGCGAACCACGGGGTTCGTCAACGTGGTCGTCACGTCGCTCCTGCTCGTGTGCGTGCTGCTCGTCATCATCGGCAGCTCGCTTCGCTTCTGGAGCATCGTACGCGCCCGCGCGGGCGGAAAGTCGGCGCCGGCCACGTGAGGCGCGATCCCGGGGCCACCGCCGCCGTCGGATTTTCCTCGCGACGGCGGGGAGCTCCCGCTACGTCTCGATCGGCCCCGTGAGTCCGCGCATGCGCCAAGAGGATTTCCGCGCTCCGCCGAGGATGGCTTCGCCGATCTTCTGGCATTTCGCGCGCGCCCTCTTGCCGTGGATCGTCGCCATCGCCGCGTACGTCGTGGTGGGGACGCTCGTCGTCCGCTGGGACATGGCGCGGACGGGCGAGCCGCTCGGGGACCTCGGCGAAGAGCTCTACGGGATGTACACGCAGCTCTTCTTCGAGCCGACGCAGACGCTGCCGCACGCTCCTTTGGCGCGCGCGGTCTTCTGGGTCACGCCGGTGTTCGGGGCGCTCCTCTTGGTGCGCGGCGTGCTCCGCGTGGGCGCGTCGATCTTCGACGTCGAGGAGCGGCGCAAACTTTGGGTGAGGATCATGAGTGAACGGCAGAAGAACCACATCGTCGTGTGCGGGCTCGGCAACGTCGGCGTGCGCGTCGTCGAGGCGCTCGCGAAGCTCGGGGCGCCGGTCGTGGCGATCGAGCGTCGGCGCGCGGAGTCCTTCGGCGAGATGGTGGAGGCGCTCGGCGTGCCCGTCATCTACGGCGACGCGCGGCGCGACGAGCTCCTGATCGACGCTGGCATCCGCAAGGCGAAGGCCGTCGTGTGCGCGACGGACGACGATCTGACGAACCTCGAGGTCGCCATCGACGCGCGGCGGGAGAACCCCGGCATCCGCGTGGTCATGCGCATGTTCGACCAGCGCGTCGCGGGGAAGATGCGGTCGGCGCTCGACGTCGACGAGACCTTCAGCACGAGCGCGCTCGCGGGGCCGCTCGTCGCGTTGCAAGCGACCGAGCCCGGCGTGCGCGGCGTCTACCACCTGGAAGACGGCAGCCTCCGCGTCGACATGGAGATCCCGCTGCCGCCGCGGTGGCATGGACGAAACGTCGCCGCGTGCGAGGACGCCGTCGATGGTCGCATCGTCGGTGTCCGTCGCGGCGGCGCGTTCATGCGGGCTCGGCACGACATGGCCCTCGAAGAGGGAGACGTGCTCACGCTCGACGTCCCCGCGTCGAGCGTGCCCAAGATCGGGGAAGGGTAGAAAGCTAAGGAAGAAAAGCCGGATCCATCGCCGCTTGCCGCCCGAGACGATGCGATCCGTTGCGAAGCCAAGTTAAGAAAGGTCGGGCATCGACGTTCGCCACCCGCGCGGCGACGCGATCCCGTCAGAAGCTGACGCCGGTCTGGAGGAGCAGCGTCGCGCTCGGTTGCATCGACGTCCCCGAGTCGCGCAAGAAGAGCGGCAGGTCTCCCTCGATGAAATAGGAGAGCTGCTCGGAGACCTTGAACGGCACGACGACGATGGGGACGACGCCGATGTTCGTCGGAGCGCCGACCTGCGTGGCGACGCGGAGGCCCGCGGCGAAGCCGTCGAATTTGCGGACGACGCCGGGGTCGACGATGAACGTCGTCAGGGCTGGCGTGTTCTTCACCTCGTTGAAGGCGATGAACTCGAAGTCGATCGCCCAGCGATCGTCGAGGTGCACGGTGATGCCCGGCGTGAGGCCGACCGTCACGAAGTCGGCACCGATGACCGTCGAGTTCTTCGCGAGCGTCAGCACGGGGACGGCCATGCCGACGTGGCCGCCCACCCGCGGGTAGGCCCCTTCGGCGTGGGCTTCGCTGCTCGCGAGCGCGACGGCCGCGAGCGCGGCCACCCCGGCAAAGTAAGAAAGGAATCGCATGACGTTCACCTCTTGAGAGAGGAAAGCTCGGACACACGCCGCGGCTCGAATCGGGTCGCGGCGTCGTTACGTGCGTACAAACCCGGGCCGACGGCGAAAGGTCACACCGGCTCGCGTTTTTTTTCCGGGACTCGTTTTTTTGGCGTGAACCCGGCTTCGCGGTGCACCGGCCGCGACGTTCGGAATTCGCGACCGTTCGCCGAAAACCGCATTATCGTCCCGTACCGATGGCCGACGATCCTCTCGTTCCGGACGATCCCGAGAAGGACAAGGAGCTCTTCGGACTCTTCCGACATCTCCGCGAACGCGTCTTCGCGGGATCGAGCGAGATCGTTTCCTACGTCATGCGTGGGATCGAGGAGCGGCTGCCATCGGCCCCCAAAGAGTCCCTCGCGGCTTCGGTGCTCGTGCAGTTCACGAACTTGGTGACGTCGTGGCTTTCGCCCGACGAGGCCCCGAGCCCCCCCTCGCAGCCCGAAGCACCGGCGGCGGACGACGAACGACGCGAGCCTCGCTCGCCAGGAGACGACGACGAATGACGGACGGGTCCTTTCTCAGCTCTCTCGGTCAGCGGTTCGCCACGTACGCACCCACGGCGGGGCTCGTCCTCGGCGTCGTGATCGGAGGATGGATCGCCTCGGCCGTCGCGCGTCGACTCGTCACGACGATCGTGCAGAAGAGCGGCCTCGAGGTCCTCGCGGAGCGGGCCGGGGTCGCGCGCGCCCTCTACGCCGTCGGCGTCAAGAAGGGGTTCGCGTCGTTCCTGGGGAGCGTCGCCTACGTGATCGGGCTCGTCGCGACCTTCACGGTCGTGAGCGACGTCCTCGGGCTCACGTTGGTGAGTCGCCTGACGACGAGCCTGCTCGGCTACTTGCCTCGTCTCGTCGGTGCGTGCGCGCTGCTCGTGGGGGCGGGGGTCGTCGCGTCGGTCGTGCGCGCGTTCATCGAGCGCATCGCCTCCAAGCGATCGGACGTGGAGTCGCCGCAGGCGGCCGCGAAGGTCGCCTACGCGTTCATCTTGGCGCTCGGCGCGATGCTCGCGGCCGAGCAGGCGGGCGTCGAGATCGCGCTCCTCACCACGCTCCTGCAAATCGCGGTCGGCCTCCTCGGGTTCGCCTTCGCGCTGACGTTCGCGTTCGGCTTCTACACCGTCTTCCGCAACATGGCGGCGCGCCACTACTACCGGCCGCTGCTGCGCGCCGGCGACGTCGTGAAGATCGGGGAAGACGAGGGGACGGTCGTGCGCTTCGGTCCGACGGCGTTGGTGCTTCGAACGGCCGACGGCGACCGCATCGTGCCTTGCGCCCGCTTCCTGAACGCGACGGTGCACGTCCGCGCCTCCAGCGAGGCGCCGCGCCCCGGTGACGCTCGCACCGACGCATGAACCACGCGGCGTCCGACGAAGAGTTGCTTGCCGTCGCCCGGGCCGGCGATCGCGCAGGCCTCGCCGCGTACGAAGCGCTCGTGCGCCGCTACCAGGGGCGCGTCGTGCGCCTCGCGACCTACCTCTTGGGCGCCGATTCCGAGGCCGAGGACGTCGCGCAAGAGGTCTTCCTTCGTGCGCACGCGAACCTCTCCCGGCTCGAAGAAGGATCGAACTTCTGGGCCTGGACCCGGACCATCGCCACGCGCTTGTGCTTCAACTTGCGCCGTGATCGCGCGACGCGCAGCCGGCGCGAGGACGAGGTCGACGAGCCGTCTTCGCACGCGCCGTCGAGCACGCGAACGGCCGTCGAATGGACGCTCGGCCAGCTCTCCTATCCGTACCGCGAGGTGCTGATCCTGCGGTTCGTCGAGGAGCTGAGCTTGGAGGAGATCGCCGTCACGCTCGACATCGGGACGTCCGCCGCGAAGATGCGGCTGGCGCGCGCGCGGCAGAGCTTCTTCGACGTCTACAACCGCGAGCACAAGACGCCGTTGCCGTTGCCTTCCGAAGACACGCCTTCGTAGCCGACTTCAATTCACCGGCGGCGGAGGCGGTGGAGGCGGCGGGGGAGGAGGAGGTGGCGGAGGCGGCGGAGGATTCTCCGACACGATCTTCTGCGTCCACTGCGCCATGTGGTTCGACGTCTTCATGTCCTGGAACGGCAAGAAGAAGCCGGTGAAGCTGCTCCCGTCTTCGTCTCCCGCGAGGACCTTCGCGGGATCGACGGCGAACATCCACAGCGTCTGCTGCGTGGCCGGATCGCCGACGACGCTCGGGTTGGGGAAGAACTTGCGGAGACCGGCGCGTCGCTGCGAGCCGACCGTGAACCAGAGGAGCTTGCCACCGCGGTGTTCGGTGACGAACGGCGTCGCGCGCGGGAACGTATCCATCAGGTCGGTGCTCGAACCGTCGTTGCGTCCCGGCTTGGCGACGTTCTTGAGCAAGACGGGCGTGGCGCCGGCCTTCGGTTCGACGGCCCACGTCTTCGCGCTCGGATCCGAATACGCGTTGCAAGCGTTTCCGGAGTCGCACCCCGACTCCGTGTAGAGGAGCAGCGATCCGTCGGGGAAGAACGACGGATTGTAAATGTTCTTTCCAGACTTCTTTTTGACGATTTGTTCCTTGGTGATCGTCGCCCCCGCCGTCCAGGCGCCCTGATTGCGGACGATGTCGATGCCGCCGCCTTGGAAGGAGATCGTCTGGTCGTTCGTCCCGATGCGCGTGACCGCGATGGACTTGCCGTCCGGCGACCAGTCCGGGTGACTCGGTGTGAATCCGAGATCGATGCCGAACGTCTTTTGGCCCGTATTGCCGTCATGGAAGACGAGCTGAGGGCTGAGCGATGAATTCTTGGGCACGACCGTGACGAATTGGCTCGCGTCCGGGCTGAACGACGCCAAGAGAATCCGATTCTGATTGGCGGTGTTCGCGCCGGTCGTCGAATCGTTGAGGACGATGTTCTTCGTCTTCACGTCGTCGACGTAGACGATGCGCCCGTCCGACGAGTTGCCGACGCTCGCGACCATCTTGCTCCCGTCACGCGACAGCGCGTGGCAGCCGGCGCAGTCGTTCGAGAGGCCGTCCTTGCCGGGCTGCAAATACACCTCCGGCACGCCCACGCCGCTGCCGAAGTCGAACCGCATGATCCGCGGCGGGCTCGACGCGGTCCAATAGTACACGCCGCCGTCCACGCGGTTTTCGGCGAACTCGACCGTCTGCTCGTCCGACGCTCCGAAGGCGCCGGCTTCATCGGACCCCCGGATACGCAGCTTGACGGGGCCTTGGCCACGGTTCGACTCCGCGAGCGCACCATAGGTGGCTTCGTCGAGCCGAAGCGCGCAAGCGCCGGCGTCGAGCGCGCCGGCCTCGAAGTCCGTCGGCGCGTCCGTGCAGCGCGTGTAGATGCGCAGATCCGTTCGGGCGCTCGTGAACGCGACTTCGAAGAGCTTGTCGGCGGCCGCCTTCTTCTTCCAGTGGACCTCGATCCGCTTGAGGTTCGGCGGCAGCATCGCGCCAGGGTTGGGGTAATAGATCGTCGGCGCGTGGGCCGCGTCGGCCGTGCCCGAGAACTTGGAACCAGGATCGTTCGGGATGGCCGGCGTCGCCTCGGGGGAGCCGTCCGGGAACTTCGCCGCCGAGCGAACGACGACGTCGAGCGACGTCTTGGTGTCGATGACGGCCCCGCCGGGGTTGGAGGCGATCGCTTGGACCGTCACGCGCCCGCCCTGCTGCGGCCACGTCGACGACGCGTCGGGCACGTGCGTCGAGAAGAGGGGCTTTCCGTCCGTCGGGAAAGAGCCGATCAAATGCCCTTCGGGGACGTAGAAAACGGCCCGATCGGTGATGTCGACCTCGGTGTTCGGCGCGTCCTTCATCGTCGCGAAGACGCGGTAGTTCTTCGTCGCGACCTTCCCGAGCTCGACGGTGAGGGTCGCGTCCGCCGGATCGATGCGGAGCGACTGGATCGTTCGCGCGGTCCCCGTGCCCTGGCCGCCGTCGTCGCTGGCGTCGCCGCCGAACGTCCCCGGATCGACGTCGCCGTCGCCTGGCGCCGCGCCGTCGTTCGTCGTCGAACCCCCGCCAGGGTCGAACTCGCTCTCGCCGTTTCCGTCGCTGCAAGCCAATGCGAGGGTCGCCGCACACGTCAAGCCGATGCCAAGCCAAATCGTCGCGCGCATGCTTCGAATGCTTGCATGCTTCGATGGTGGATTCGCGCGTCGAAAAGCGGCGTGGACGTCGATTCGTGCGTCGAGGTGGGCCGCGTGCATCCTCCGTGGTCAAACGGATTCACGGCACCGTCAACGAAGCGCGCGGCCGCCGACGAAGCGGCCTCGATGGCGTGGGATCGTCGAGGAAGCGGCCTCGATGGCGTGGAGCACGCGTCGATGCATGATGCAACGACGCCCACGAAGCCGCGCGTTCTCGGCGACGTCCGTGGGCGTCGTTTCGGGTAGGCCCTTCGGCGGAAAGTGCCGTCGTCGGTCGTCGTATTCCCTCCGTGTGCTTCGACGTGCGAGGTCAAAAAACGCCGCCTGCGCCGACCCCGTAGCCGTCTTTGCCCATCGTCGTCGGCGTCACGCGCAGCTTCGAGTTCATGCCGAGCGGCAGCTCGGCGTCCGGAACCACGAACGAGGTGACGATGCCGACGGCGGCGATCCCTTGGATGACACCGTCCGCCGCGATGGCGACGTCGCCCGTCCACGGACGAGCGCTCGACCCTTCCCCGAGCGCGATCCAGGGACCGACGACCGGCAGCGCCATCCACGCGTCGGTGCCCTTCGGGCTCGCGATGCCGACGATGGCCGCCGGGACGTACGAGAGCGCGAGGAGCCCGATGCTACCGCCGAGCAGCGTCTTGTTCGGGCGGTTCCCGGTGGGCTGCTCTGCCGCGAAGATGTTCCCCGAGGTCGTTTCGACCTCGCTCGTTTGAAGCGAGCTCGCCGACTCGTCCACGTTGCTCTTGGCCTTCTCGGCGCTTCGATCGACGCTCGACTTGGCCTTGTTCGCCGTGCTGCTCGTCTTCGAGGAGGCGTCGTTCAGCGCGGCATCGGCCTTCGAGGAGGCGTCGTTCGCTGCCTTCGTGCCGCTCGCGGTCGTCTTCTTCGCGGTGTTCGCGGCTCCGTCGGCCGACTTCTTCGCGCTCTTCGCGTGATGGGCGGCCTTGTTCGTCTCGTCGCACGCCTTGTCCTTCGCGGAGTCGGCCGCGTCGTTCGCCTTCTGCGCCGTGTCGCTCGCGACGCCGTTCGGATCGTCGGCGTGGGCCGACGTCGACCACGCCAATGCGATGGCCGCGAACGTCGTCGGAAGAATGGCTCGTTTCGTCATGGAAACACCTCCGCGCTCCGATGGTGCAACGCCGGTGCCGCGCTGCGACCGCACGGCGAGCGAGACCACGCGCGGAGGGCGAGCGAGACCACGGGCGCACGCGAATCCCGAGCGAAGAAGCGCGCTTCGTTCCCCAGGATTCGAGCGCATTTCGGTGCTCCGCACGAGCTGAGCGGAGCTGACACGCTCGCGTCGCACGTGAGGTACCGGGCCCCGGGTGCTTCGCCGCAGGCCCGGAGACGACCCTCCGCGGGCCGGAGACGATCCGCCGCTCGACGCGACTCCGTCGGCGTGCAGGTTCGCACGCCGACATTCGTGGACGGCACTTCAGAACGTGGCGGTGTACGGGTTCGGTCCGATGCGTCCGCTCTCGGAATCGAGGGCGTCGAGCGCCTTCGCGTCGGCGTCGTCGAGGTCGAAGCCCACGACGTCGAAGTTCTCACGGATACGTGCAGAATGCACCGACTTGGGGATCGCGATGAAGCCATGGCGAAGGTGCCATCGCAGGAGGATCTGCGCGGCGGTTCGTCCGTGCTTCTTCGCGATGGCCGTCACCGTCGGATCCTGCAAGAGCTGACCTTGGCCGAGCGGGCTCCACGCCTCGGTCGCGATGCCGTGCGCTTCGTGGAAGGCGCGCGTCTCGCGCTGCTGGAAGCGCGGATGGAGCTCGATTTGGTTCACCGCCGGCGTCATGCCCGTGGCTTCGATGATCTTCGCGAGCTCGGGCGGTCCGAAGTTCGAGACGCCGATCGAGCGCGCCCGTCCTTCCTTCTGCAGCTCGACGAGCGCCTGCCACGTCTCGACGTAGAGCCCGCGTTTCGGAGCGGGCCAATGGATGAGGTAAAGATCGACGTAGTCCGTGCCGAGCTTCGCGAGGCTCTCGTCGAACGCGCGCCGCGTGGCGTCCCGTCCTTGGTCCGAGTTCCACACCTTCGTCGTGACGAAGAGCTCGCTCCGCGGCACGTCCGTGGACGCCAGCGCTCGACCGACACCCGCTTCGTTGCGGTAGATTTGCGCCGTGTCGATGGACCGGTAGCCGGCCGCGATGGCTTCGAGGGTCGCCTTCGTGGCGTCGTCGTCGGGGATCTGCCACACGCCGAAGCCCAGGGCAGGCATCGTTCGGCCGTCGTTCAATCGAATCGTGGGCACGTTGCTCATGCCCCGTCGCTTAGCACCGGGCGTGGTCGTCGGTCGAGGAGCGACGGCGCCGCGCGATGAGCGAGATCAATCGACCAAGCACTGGAATGGGCGACCGTAAACGTGGTGGGCGTCGAACGCGAAGACGGCGGCGGAGATGCCGCATGCAACCACGCCCAAGCCGGTGGCCGCGGGGGGCAACGTGGTGCGACCGCATTCCATGGATCCTCCCGCCAGCATGTCGCCACGCTTCACGACGAACCCGATCATGAAGTCGACGAACGCGAGATCGACCGTCGCGTCGCAGATCGTACCTCCGCCGTAGCTGCCGAGGATCAGTTTTCCGGAGGCCGTTCGACCCGCCCAGTGTTGCAGGCTGATGTGCCACCCGGAGCTGAGCGAAACGACGGGCTCCGTCGTGCCGAGATCGAGAGGGAAGATTCGGCCCTGATCGACGACGAACACGTGTCCCTGGCCGTCGGAGGCGACGAACGCCGCTCCCCCGAGGTACGCGAACGTCGTGATGGGACGTTCGAGCGCCTCGGGGCGGAGATACCAGATCCACGTCTGCTTCGAATCCTCCAAACATGCGAGACCCGTCCCCGCGACGCAACGTCGATCGAAGCTGGTGGCGTGCAGCTCGGCGGGGACGTGCGCGAGGAGGCTGTCGCCGGCGAGGTCTCGCAAGTCGCATGACGCGCCTTCGCAGGCGAGCACCTCGCCGGCCGGATCCACATGCACTCGGTCGTAACGGGCGTCGAAGCGAAACTGCTCGTTGACGGTGAGCTGGTCCCCGTTCGTCGACTCCCTGTGAACGCCATATGCGACGAACCTGCGAGCTTCCGTGTCGTACGCCAGGACTCCGTTCGTGTGTCCTTCCCGAAACTCGATGTTCGCCGGGGCCTCGTAGAGGAGGGAAAATGGCGTGGTGCCCTCTCGGCAATCGTCGAGGTTCGGACACGCGGGGAGACCGTCGGACGTGACGGACGGCTCGAACGGCTTCTCCGCATCGGGCTTCGAGCCCGCGTCCGGGGCGTCCGTCGACGGGATCGCCGCGTCGGCTCCGGCATCCGTCTCGAGACCGGCATCGTCGACGGGCACATCGTCGCTTTTGCCGCACGCGAACGCCGATAGAACGACGACCCCCATCGCTCTCCAGAGCCACCCCATGCCTTCGATGTAGCGTCGAAACGAGGTTCGTTCAACGGTCGACGACGATGTGGTCTAACGTTCGTGCGGTGAAGACCACCGACCTTTGCGATGCCTTCGGGGACGACGTGCGCGTCGTCGAGGGTGCTTACCGGGATTTCGGCCGGACGATCGCGTTCGTCGGTCGCGCCGTGACGCTTCGGGTGTTCGAAGACAACGCGCTCGTCCGCGCGACGTTGGAGACGCCCGGGAACGGCGGCGTCCTCGTCGTCGACGGAGGTGGCTCGCTCCGCACCGCGCTCGTGGGGGGCAACCTCGGCAAGCTCGCGGAGAAGAACGGATGGGCGGGCATCGTGGTCCACGGCGCGGTCCGCGACTCGAGCGAGCTCGCGGCGTGCGACGTCGGCATCAAAGCGCTCGCCACCATCCCGCGTCGGAGCGCGAAGGACGGCAAGGGCGAACGCGGCGTCCCCGTTTCGTTCGGCGGTGTGACCATCGCGCCGGGCGAGTGGATCCACGCCGACGAAGACGGGATCGCCGTCATCGCGCGCGACGTGGCGGCTTCGTCACCTTGAGTCACCCCGAGTCGGCTTGCAGCGACGTGCGGGCGAGCGCCGTCTCGAGCGTGGTGCCGTCGATCGCGACGTAGAGCGTGCCCTCCGTGCGCGTCATTTCGAGCTTCGAGCGGCGATCGTGCCGTTCGGCCCATCGATCGAGGAATCCTGGATCGACCGGCCAAACATCGATGTCTTCGCGGCGATGAATCGTCTGCCCTTCCACTTGCCGGCGTAGCTGCGCGAGCTCGCTCGTGTAGACGGCGACCTTCGCCGCCTTCGAGGCCTTGTGGAGGCGCTCGGCCGACGGCGTGCCCACGTCGATCCACCATTGGAGCTGCCCCGTTGCGTCTCGAATCGCGATCGGGGGCTCGTCCGTCGACGAGAGGCCACCTTTGCTGAAGGCGATCCCCTCTTCGTACGAGAGGCAGTACGCGAGCGTGCGCGTGAGCAGGCGCCGCATCGTCTCGGAGGGGTGCTGCGCGACGCGAAGGTCGAGCGTTTCATAGACGCCACGCTCCACGTCGGAGAGCGCGATGTCGAAGGCGTGAATGGTGGAGGGGAGAGCCACGGGAAGAATGACACTCTACCCGGGAACGGGCGCCGAGGGACGCGCGAAGGGATCGGTCGCCGGGCTCAGGAGCCGTCGTCGACGATGGCCTCGAGCGCGCCGGTGAGGACGGCTTCCCGGCAGGCGCGCCGCTGGATCTTCCCGCTCGACGTCTTCGGGACGCTCCCCGGCGCGACCAGGAAGATCCTCGAAACATGGAGGCCGTGCTCGACGGCGATGGCCTCGCGAATGGCGTCGATCGAAGGACCGAAGGTCACCGCGTTCGGCGTGATGCCCTTCGCGGCTTCGACGACCAAGCCGATGCGCTCTTCGCGGCCGTCGTCCCACGCGAACGCGACGGAGGCTCCGCGCCGGACGTCGGGTGCGACGCGCTCGGCGGTTTGCTCGAGGTCGTTCGGATAGTGGCACTCTCCGCGGACGACCAAAACGTCTTTTCGACGGCCCGTGACGTAGAGCGTGCCATTTCTCAGGAACCCGAGATCTCCCGATCGCGTCCAGGGATTCGACGCCTCCGCGCCGTCGAGGGTCGCGTGGAAGATCTCTTTCGAATCTTCCGGACGGTTCCAATAGCCCGCGGCGATGCTCGGACCCCCGATCCATATTTCGCCCACGCGATTCTCGGGAAGCTTTCGGCGCGTTTCGGGATCGACGATCGCGAGGGGAGTGGACGTCCCGGGTTTGCCGCATCCCACCGCCTCCACGACGTCGTCGTCGACGTCCGTTTCACGCGCGGTTCCTTCGGCCAGCGCCCGTCGCGAAAGGCGTAGGATCGAAGGTGGCCGATCGGCGATCCCGCCGCAGACGTAGGCCGTTCCTTCCGCGAGGCCATACGCGGGCGTGAACGTCGTCCTCCGAAAACCGTAGGGGGCGAATGCCTCGTCGAAGGCCCTCAGCGTCGACGCGCGCACGGGCTCCGCCGCGTTCGCCATGATCCGCACCGACGACAAATCCAGACCGGGTCGGTCCGCCGGTTTGATGCGGCGAACGCAGAGGGCATACGCGAAGTCCGGTGCGATCGTGACGTCCGCTCGGTATTTCTGGATGGTTTCGAACCAAAGGCGAGGGCGCCTGAGAAAGACCTCGGGTGGAAATAGGACCGCTCGAAATCCCCCTTGGATCGTGGACAGGATCCCACCGACGAGCCCCATGTCGTGGTGGAGAGGGAGCCAGCTCACGACGATCGTCGCCGACGGGAGGTCGTATTCCGTGCACGCGAGTCGCGCGTTCTCGAGCATGTTTCGGTGCGTCACCATCACGCCGCGGGGCAATCCCGTCGAGCCGGACGTGTATTGGAGGAACGCGACGTCGTCGGGCGCGTGCGACGCGTTCGTCACGGGGGAGCCTTCTCCTTCCGAAAGGTCCTCGAAGGCCATCCATCGTGCTTCCGACAGCTCGGGCCAGCCGTGCGTGGTCGCGCGTCCGGCGTCGAGCATCCATCCCGGGCACACCACCGTCGCAGGACGCGAATCGGCGGCCATGGCGCGAAGTCGAGCGAGCGAGCGCTCCAAGTTCGCCGGGTCCGGTGGCCACGCCGGCACGGCGACGATGCCGGCCCGCAGGCAACCGAAGAACGCCACGACGAAGTCGACGCCGGACGGAAAGAGGAGGATGGCCCGGCTGCCGCTCGGTGCTCGGTTCGCGAGCGCGGCGGCGATTCGCCCGGAGCTACTCCATAGCTCGGCGTACGTCAGCGACGTCGCTTCTTGTCCGTCATCGGAGAGAAAGGAGAACACGAGCCTCTCGGCATCGACCTTCGCGCGGTACGCGAGTCGTTCGAGGAGGGTCTCGTGGCGAGGCGTCGGTTCGTGGAGGTGAGTCATGTCGCGGCGTCGTCCGCCCATCCATGCGGCGATCACGACCGGCGACAAGGACGTTGTCCCTCCTGTCGTGGGATGTCCGTCGATCTGGCGTTCGGCGTCGGGGGCGGAGGGAAGGGATGTCGATAGAGTGCGCGGAGCCATGACCGCTCACGAACGGCCTCTCTCTCCTTGGATGGTGGAAACGTATCGGGTCCTGACGCGTCGTCCGGTGAAGACGGACGCGTCGGCGCCGCCCGTGGACGTGGAGCTCTTGCGTTCTCTCGGCGAAACGTCCGCCCGCGTCGCGACCCGCGCGTTCGTCGAGAAGGACGCCGAGGCCTGGGAGATCACGCAGGCCGTTCAATGGAAGATCTTCGAGCGGACGCACCTTCGGCCGTTCGAGCCCGCGGACGCCGTCGTGCTCGACGCGATGTACCGCGTCGAAGAGTCCACGCTCCCCTGGGTGAAGATCGAGCACGAGCTGTCGCCGGACGAGTTCTGCAAGCATTTGGCGAATCAAGTCGGCGCCTACAGCTCGGAGGATGGGTCGCTCGCCGCGATGATCGAGAGCGGCGTGTTGGGATCCGACGAGTGGCGTTACCTCGGCTACCAATGGCTCCCGCTGGCCGTCGACTTCACGCGCCAGATCGCGCTGGCGTCGTTGTCGCTTCCCCGCGAGCAAGCGCGCGTCCTGTACGAGAACCTCTACGACGAGGTCGGGCGCGGGGATTTCTCGCGGGCGCACTTCAACACGCTCGGGACGTTCCTCAAGAAGTTCGACGTGCGTCCCGACGACCGGGACGAGATCGCGCGGTGGGTGGCGCCCGAGGTGCTCTCGATGGCGAACCTCCAAAACCGCCTTTTGTGGCACCTCGAGCCGGGGTGGTCGTTGGGATCGCTGTTCCTCTCCGAGCGCCTCGTCCCGAGTGAGCTCGGGCGCGTGCGGAACGCAGTCTTGAAGATGGATCTCGCGGAAGGCGAAGGCGCGTTCTTCGACGAGCACGTGGTCCTCGACGTCGCGCACTCCGACGAGTGGCTCGTCGTCATCGGGGAGCTCATCGCGAAGCGCGAAGATCAAGAGATCGCCCTCAACGCCGCGCTCCAGCGGGGTCGCGCGCAAAAGGCCGCGTGGGAAGGGGCCTTCAACGCGTTCATGACGTGGAAGCAAACGGGCGTCGTCCCCCACGTGCGGGTCGTCGAGCTCGAGCACGCCGCCCGATGAACGTATCCATCTCCGAGCCGAGGAGATCCGTCCGATGAGCGAAGAGCAGGTCTTTCGGATCGTCGTGAGGCTCGTGGCCGAGGTGTGCGACCGCGCGCCGGACGCCGTTCGTGCCGACGCGAAGTTGCGCGCGCAGGGCCTCGATTCGATGCGCGCCGTCGAGCTCGTCGTGCTCTTGGAGGACGCTCTTCGCATCAAGCTCCCCGCCGACGCGATGGAACGAAACCGCGCCGCGACGGTGGCCGAATTCGCGAAATACGTCTTCGAGATCACGCAAGGGGGCGCCGGATAGCGCGCCTCCGGCGACTTCGAAGGCGGGTTCAACCGGGGTCGAAGGAGAGCAACAACGCGAGGACTCCTCCGCATTCGCCGATCACGAGGAGCCACATTCCCGCGCCGGTCGCGAAGCTCGGTGTTCGAAACTGATTGTCCGTCTTCCCGGCGGCCCCGAGCATCACGTACCGGATGATGGCCGTCCCGAAGAAGACGACAGGGACGCCGACGGCCCACGCCGCGCCGGTCGGTCCCAGACGCGTGTGCCCCGCGAGGTGCGCGAGGACGAGCGAAGCGAAGGAATACATCAACGACGCGCGATGCGCGGTATCGACGTAAAAGGGCGCTTGGTGATCCGCCGAGCGGAGCATGGCGACGTATTTCCAAGTCCCCGTGAGGAGGCCCACGAAGAGGAAAATGCCGCTCGCCCACGACGCGAGGGTGACGGCGGGGCTCACGCCGTCGCCCCGGTCGGCCAATTCGCCGGATCGGCGCCGTGCGCGTCGAGCACGACGGCGAGCCATCGCTCGATCCCGTAGGCGACGCACGCGGTCGAGGCGGGAGCGCCTTCATGGGTGATTCGGAAGGCTTCTCCGAAATAGTTTCTGTGGAGATTCAAAGAGCCGATGGCGAGATCTCCGACTTTGAATTCGAATTTCGTCGGAAAGAGCTTTTGGTGGGCATAGCGCGCCGAACGGGCCGGATCGAAGAAGGGATCCGTGGCGGCCTCGACCGAGACGTGGAGGCCGTAGTGATCGGCGAGCGCGAGGACCTGCTCGCGTGCGCGTTCGAGGTGGGCGCGGGCGCCCTCGAGATCGCCGGCGTACACGGCTTCGCGCATCGTGAACGTCGCTTGGCGTCGCAGCGGCGTCGTCTCCTTTTCTCGGCGAAAGCACGTCGACCGCACGTCGTAGATTTCGCCGCCCCGACGGAGGGGGCGGTCGCGGAGCGCCGGGTAGACGCCGTAGCACGCCGCTGGTGCGAGGACCGTGCGGACGTCCGAGATGGGGCCGAGGGCGATCGAGGTGCTCTCGCTCGTCGGTCCGTTGGCTCGGCGAAAGGCCTCGAGCACGGCCTCTTCGTCGCGCGGCGACGCGGGAAGGCAGACGAGGTGCGGGAAGCTCGTGAAGTAGTCGATGCGCTTCAGCTCCTCGACGGGCAAGAGGGACGGCAACGCCATCGGCTCCGCGCCGAGCGCGACGTCGAGCGCGGCGAGATCCCCATCGATGCGCCGGAACAAGGACAGGGCGGGCCCGGTGAGCACCGCGGAGCCGGCCGCGTCGCGTTGGAAGCCGGGGACGTCGTCGAGTCGAACCGTCATTCGAAGACTCCGATCTTTCGGAAGAACCGATCGGCTTTCGCCGTGAGCTCCGCGTGGAGCGCCGCGCGCCGCTCCGAGCGCAAGACCTCGTCGCGCAGGGCGAGCGCGTCGCCGGGGATCCCCGCCTCGCGGAACACCCGTGGATTCACGTACGAGCGCAGCGTGGCGTCGCGGAACGAAGACAAATGGGCCCGTACGCCGTGGGCGATCTCCGGGGACCAGGCCGAAGCGTGCTCGTTCCAGAGATCGGCGACCACCGTGCGACCGAACGCGAGGTGCCGCGCCTCGTCCTCCGCGTGGTAGCGGTGGATCGCGCGGACGAGCGGCCAAACGTCTTCGTCGGCTGCGATGCGCCGGTTGTACGCGTCGGCGATTTCTTCGAAGACGAGGACGCGCGCGAAGAACAGGAAATCGTCCTCCCCGGCGGCGTGGTCCCGACGGAACCGCGGTTGAGGGCAGGGGTGGACGTGCCCGACGTACGACCGGCAGAAGCGTTCGAACACGCGCGTGTGCGCCTCCTCCTCCCGAAGGAAGTGCTCGAGGTATTCGTTCCAGGGGGCTTCCCCTACGGCGAGCCTTTCGCGGATCCCTTCGCGGAGGGCGTTTTCGCCCGCGATGTTCACGGAGAAGAAATTGCCGGCCTCGAGGAGCTGCAGCTTCCAGCGCTGCTCGTCGGACAGCGAGCGCTCGACCGGGTGCATGTGGAGCGCGCAGAGCTCCGCGGTCATGGCCGGCCGATCTTCGTCCGCGCGTGCGTCCCACTGGAACGCGGTCGACGGGTCGACGCGCTTGGCCTCCGAGAGCGCGCAGAGGCGCCGGTAAACTTGCGTCGTGGTCTCGCGGTTCGACGTCGTCGACATGTTCGTTCGCTACACGAAGAAGCTCTGACGAATGCGCGACAAGGTGCGGAGTTTGTCCGGGTCGAGATCCTCGGAGAGGACGTCGCGCCCGCTCAGCTGCTCGACGAGCAGGACGAGCTCGGTGAATTGGAGGGAGTCGACGATGCGGGAGTCGATGAGGTCGGTGTCGTCGTCGAGATCTTCGGATCGAAGCGCGGGGCGGCCGGCGAGCAGCCACGCGCGGACTTTGACGATGGGATCTTCACTCATCGTAGGTCTCCCAACTCGGGGGTTGCCACGCGACGTCGAGCGCATGGCGGGCGAGGTTTCCGAACCATTCTCGGGCGTGCGGAAAGGCGACCCCGGCCTCCGTGAGCGCGCGGTCGAAGGCGGCCGTCTCGAACGTCTTCGGATATTCGAGTTGGAGCGTGAACATGCGTTGCTGCCGCACCACCGATCGGAGGCGCGCGTTGGCCGTCAAATCGACCGTCTCGATGAAGTCGCGGAACGTCTTCGGCGCGACGTGGACCGGCATCGGGTAGCACTGGGCCGCCCAAACGGGGTCCTCGCGCTCGAGCGCAGCTTTCATTTCTTCGATGAGCTCTCGCAGGGTGAGGCTCCGATCGGGGCCGGCGCAGACGTTGTAGATTTTTCGTGCCTCGAACCGCCGCCGGAACAACCAAACGAGCATTTCCGCCGCGACGTCGACGGGGACGAGATCGATGCGCTGCTCCGGATCGCCCGGGACCATGGCGAGCAAGCCTTGGTGCATGATCCGCCAAACGGGATAAAACCCATTCATGCGCGCGACGACACCGTCCGTTCGCCGCCCGACGACCACCGCGAGTCGATACATCGAAAGTGGCAATCCCGACGCCAGGGCGAGCGTCTCGGCGTCGGCCTTGGATCGTTCGTATTCGGTCGTGAATCCGAACGACGTGTCGAACGGCTCTTCGCGGATGACTCCGGTTCGACAGCCCGTCGCGAACGCCGTGCTGATCAACCCGAAGCGGTCGAGGCGGGCGCACCCTTTCGCGAACTCGAGCGCGTGGCGCGTCCCTTCCACGTTGTGCGTGTCGGCGTCGCCGGCGCGCTGTTGGAACGACGTGTTCGCGGCCGAATGCAGGACGCCGGTGATCTCGGACCGAAGGCGATCATGGGCGCGCGGATCGAGCCCGAGCGAGGGTCGGGAGACGTCGCCGCTCACGACGTTCACGCGAGAGAAGACCTCGTCGGAGACGTCGGCGTAGCGTTGGAGCCACTGGCGCTTCGCCGCGATCTGCGCGTCGTCGCCCCGCAACAAGAGCGTCAAGAGGGGCGGATCGGGCGATCGGAGCAGGTGGCGGACGACCTCCGCTCCGACGATTCCACTGGCTCCCGTCACGAGGAGCACGTCGCTGGACATGGCTCATACCTCCAGAATCATGCAGTTCCAGTGGGCGCCGAATCCGGTGACGAACCACGCGACGCGCGCGCCTTTGCCGATTCGGCCGTCTTTCACGGCGTTCAGGTGATTGATGACGTTGTCGGCGGTGACCGCATGGCCGAACCGCGAAATGTTGGTCGTGTACAGCTTCTCTCGAGGCACCCCGAGGACCTGCGCGAGCACGTCCCACGCGCGGAGGCTCAGGTTGTGGGGGATGACGACGTCGAGGTCGTCGAACGTCAACCCGGCTTCGCGGAGGGCATCGACCGCCACGTCGCGCATCAACGGAAAGAACGCCGCCACGAGGTTGTCGTGCGAAACCTTGGGGTTCCAATACACGCCGCGCGTGAGCTGCGAGATCCCGAGGATCTGGTGACTCTCGGGGGCGCGCGAGACGACCGCCGCGGCGGCGCCGTCGCTCATGAGGCTGTAGACGATCTCGCGGTTTGCCGACGGGCCGAAGCGATCGGCGCCGACGCAGAGGACGTGCGACAAGCCGGGTTCGGCGCGGAGGAACGCCCGCGCCACGCGCAACGACGCCTGCAACGTGCTGCACGCGAGCTGCGAAATGCCGAACACCGGCACGCGCGGCAGGCCCAGATCGAATTGCAATCGGGTCCCGGCGAAGCGGAACATGGGGACGGGATCGACGTCCTCCGACCAGCGATACCCGGGTTCGGGATCGACGAGCGTGCTGGTCCCCATGCCCGAGGCGTGCAGGATGAGGTCGATCTTCGAGAGATCGAAGCCGCTCCGTCGCACGAGATCGTCGACCGCGGCGCGCGCCATCTCACCGGCGGTCTTCGTCGTCTCTTCGCGCGCCTCGACGAATCCGGAGGCTTGCAGGCGCTCGAGCGAGCTCGTCATTCGTCCCGCCGCGACCAACTCGTCGACCCGAATGACGTTTTCGGGCAGGTAATAGCCCAAGGCGCTCAGACCTATCGAATCCGTCGCCGTCGGCGCGCGATCGTGCATGGGATCGTCCGTACCTTGTGGGCATTCCGGGCGCAGTGACCCTGCACGTCAAACCGTAGGTCCGAACGTGTCACGGTCTGGATCGGCTTCGATCCAATTCGGTTTCGATCCCTCGATTTCGAAGGACGATATCATCGCGCGATGGAATCCACGGTCGCGGTGCACGAACCGTCGTGGGTCACGAGTCGCGGATCACGAAACGACGCGGAAGAGCGAGAAGCGGCGCTGCATGATGGAACGCTCGCGCGCCATGAGGCTCCGCGCCGAGGTTTCTTCCACCAAGACTTCGCGGAGGGAAGGCGGGATTTCGGTCCAGCCGACGAGGTTCCGCAAGCAAACGAGCGCCCCCGGCGCGGCCGTCCGGACGACCTCCCCGAAAAGCGCGAGGATCTCTTCGTCGCGCATCCACTCCGCGACGTTCGACAAGGCGAACCGGTGGACGCTGCGCGCCGGTCGCGTGCGCAGGTACTCGGTGAGCCCTCCGTCGACGAGGGTGAGCTGGTCGCGGCGCTCGCGCAGGGCCGAGAGCCCGTGTTCGGTCAAATACGGCGGCAACGAATCGGGGAGCCCATTCCGGGGATACGTGCCGAGCAGCGTGAAATGAAGCAGGTAATTCGAAGCGACGGGCAACGACGTCAGCACGTGCTCGAATTTCTTGTAGAGGTGCTCGGCGAAACTGTAATTTCCCACGTGCTCGAAAAAGGAAGGATCGTACGTCCGGCGAAAGGCCGGGAACATCGCGCGATGGAGAAGGATGGGGAATATCGCCTTCCATCGGCGGTTGTTCCAGTGAGCGTCGTAATAGGCCCGCTGCGCTTCCAGGGTCGGCTGCGAGAGCATTTCGCGAATCCGGCGCTCCGGGTGAATCGCGAGTTTGACGCCTTTGACGACGGTGGCGATGAATCGTTCGGTGATGCCGGCCCCCAGAACACCGGAACGAACCGCTCGGGAGGAGCGATCCCAATGGGCGCGGGCCGCCGCCGACAGCTCGTGTCGGATCGATCGATAGAGTTCGAGCCTTTGGTCGGGCGAACGGGCCCATGCGCCGAGGGCGCCCGGAGCGTCCTGCGGATCGAGGTTGGCGGCCGCGACTTTGAGCTCCGTGACGTGGTTCTGGACGGGGTTGCGATCGACGGACACGACGGTGCCGTCGAAGCGCGAGAGGTAGGAGAGCGCCGTGCATCCCCCGGAAGAGACCATGACGGTGACCATTCCGGGGTCCGGGCGGAGGGCCTCCTGCTCGAGCGCCTGATCTTCGCACATTTGAGCGAATTGCAGCGCGCCCGCGACGACGCCTCCGACGGCCTCGCGGCGAATCACGACGAGCCCCGAGAAAAGGAATCTTCCTTCGATGCCGCTCTCGGCAGATAACGGAACGAACGGAGGGCTTCGGGGCACGGCGGCATTCGCCCTCTATGCACGACGCCGTGGCTCGGTGCAAAGAGGGCGATGACTCACGGATCGAGAAACGCGTCGCGTGGTGACCGAAGGTGCCGAATCGGTACTTCTCGTGCCGAATTCGACCCGATCACGCGTTCGTCGTCGGTGTCGTCGTCGCGGTCTCGGAGTCTTCCGTCGGCTGCGTCGGCAAGCTCATGACGAGGAGCGTCCATGTCGGAAAGAGCGTGGCGGCCGGCACGAGCTCGATCAGCAGCGCGAGCGCGAGTCGCCAGCTGAACCCGATCGTGAAGAGCAAGACGAGCGCGACGCCGAGGTCGAGCGCGTCGTCGGGGATGGAGAGCGCTCCCTCGCCGAAGATCGGGAACATGCCGAGCTGAACGAGGTCCGCGGCGGCGGCGATGGCGAGGGCGATCTTCTTCCGTCTCCCTGGGACGGCGCGCGGAGCGATGCGAGACGAAGCGAGCTTCGCGAGGACCGTGGCCACGGCGGACATGCTAGCTCAGGGTCGGGAAAAAGGGCGACGGCGACCGACGGGCCGGGCCGTTCGCGGGCGCTCCACGCCGGAAATCGACGCCTCGGGGCGGCCCGCGCGCCTCTCGTACGCGCTTGCTTGATGCCACGTGGACGAGCCTGTAGAACCGACCGAACGGTCGAAGTATGGGCTGGGAATTGATTGCCATCGCGGGGGCCGAGCCACGTGTCCATCGGCTGCCCGACGAAGGCACCGTGGTCATCGGTCGAGGCGGTACGGCCGACGTCACCATCGATCATCCGTCGATTTCGCGCCGGCACGCCCTCGTCCATCTCGAGCCCGCCCGCGCGTTCGTCGAGGACGCGGGGAGCGCCAACGGGAGCCGCGTCGTCCACGTGGTCGCCAGCAAGGGGCCGACGGCCCAGACCGTCGCTCGCAACCTCGACCCTGGTACGCGCGTCGCGCTCGAGCCGACCTCTTCCGTTCATCTCGGCTCGGTGGTCGTGCTCGTGCGCCGGACCGAAGAGGTGCACGACGACGCGGCCGTGGTCGTCGTGTCCCCTGCCATGAAGCGCGTGTTCGACGCCACGGCGCGCGTGGCCCAGGCGCCGCTCAGCGTCCTTCTCGTCGGCGAAACGGGCGTCGGAAAAGACGTCGTGGCCCGCGCCATCCACGCCGCGTCGAAGCGCCGCGAAGGTCCGTTCGTCGCGATCAACTGCGCGGCGCTCCCCGAGCACCTCGTCGAGAGCGAGCTCTTCGGGCACGAGAAGGGCGCCTTCACCGGCGCGGTTCAGCGGAAGACGGGCCTCCTCGAGGCCGCGGATGGCGGCACGGTCTTCTTCGACGAGATCGGGGAGCTCCCGCTCGCTCAGCAGAGCAAGCTCCTCCGCGCCGTCGAGACGCGCACCGTCCTGCGCGTCGGCGCCCTCGAACCCCACCCCGTCGACGTCCGTTTCATCGCCGCGACCAACCGTGATCCGCAAAAGGACGTCGAAGAGGGAAAGCTGCGCCAAGATCTCTATTTCCGATTGAGCGGAATGCCCATTTCGATTCCACCTTTGCGCGAGCGCCCCGAGGACGTCGTGCCGCTCATCGATCTCTTCGCGAAGCGGGTCTCGAAGAGCCTCGGTAGGAACCCGCCTCGCTTCGCCGAATCGGCCCTCGCGGTCCTTCGGAGGCACCCTTTTCCGGGCAACGTGCGTGAGCTCCGCAACCTGGTCGAGCGCGCCGTGACGTTTGCGGAGGACGTCGTCGAGGAGAGGCACCTCCTCCTCGACGCGGCCGTCGTCGCGTCGCCCAGGGATCCGAAGAAGGGGTCGTCCCGAGAAGGAGAGCGTGAACGCATCGTCGAAGCCCTGGCGGCGTGCGGCGGCAATCAAACGCGGGCCGCCGCGCTCTTGGGGATCTCGCGGAGGACGCTCGTGAGTCGCCTCGGTGAGCTCGGGATCGCGCGACCTCGCGCCCGCGTCGACGAGGATTGACGATGGCCCGAGACGGGGAGCGCGAGACGTTGCCGACGTTGGCGCCGCCACCTCCCGAGGTGCGCGTGCGTCCCAAGGTGCCCACGTTCGCCGACGCCGAAGAGCGACGTGCCTTTCGACGAGCGATGACGATCGGCCTCTTCGTCTGGCCGGCGTTCCACATCGTCGATCAGTACCTCGGTCGCATCGTGTACCCCGGCGCGCCGCTCGGCCTCTTCTTCCTCCTCCGCGTGATCGGCGAGGTGGCCATCTTCGGGATGTATTCCTTGAGCTTCCGGAAGACCATCGGGAGCTTCGGGCTCAAGCTCGCGAACGTCGGCGTCTGCGGGCTCTGCTCGGTCTTCATCTCGATCATGGCCGTCTCGTTCGGCGGCCTGACGAGCCCGTACCTCCACGGCGTCGCGATCGTGATCTTGGTGCTCGCGCTCGCCGTCCCGGGACCTTGGCGCGACACCATCCTCTACGCCGCGGCCTGCTCGCTGTCGTTTCCGATCGTGATGCTCGTCGCCGCGCGCACCCACCCCGACCTCGCGGAGAAGCTCGTCGAACCGAAGGAGCTCGCGCTCTTCGTCGCCCACTACGTCATCCTCGCGGGCTCGGCGATCGTCGCGACCGTCAGCAGCCAGGCGAGCTGGAACGCGCGGCAGGAGCTGCGTCGCGCGCGCCAACTCGGTCGCTACCGGCTCGAAATGCGCATCGGGAAGGGTGGCATGAACGAGGTGTGGCTCGCGTGGGATCAGAGCCTGCAGCGCAACGTGGCGCTCAAGATCCTCCGCTCGGCCGGCGCGGACAACGACGCGCGCGTGCTCGCCCGCTTCGAACGCGAGGCGCTGGCGCTCAGCCGGCTCCGATCGCCCTACACCGTTCGCGTCTTCGACTTCGCCGCGAGCGACGACGGGTTCTCGTTCATCGCGATGGAGTACCTGGCGGGCAAGGACATGGACGCGTTGGTGACGTCGGAGGGACCGCTGTCCGCGGAGCGCGTCGTTCGGCTAGGGCTCCAGGCGGCGCGCTCGTTGGGCGAGGCGCACGAAGCCGGCATCGTCCATCGCGACGTCAAGCCCGCCAATTTGTTCGTCGCCAAGACCCCCGAAGGTCGCGAGATCTTGAAGGTCTTGGATTTCGGCATCGCGCGGCTGCTCGAGGACGAGAGCGCGACGCGGACCCAGAGCGTCCACGGCACGCCGGCGTACATGGCGCCCGAATGTTGGTCGGGGACGGGCGCCGACGCCCGGAGCGACATCTACGCGCTCGGCGGCGCCTTGTGGTTCATGCTCGTCGGCCGCGCCCCGTTCGAAGGGAACACCGATCTCGTGCGCGCCCACCTCGTCGAGCGGCCGGCGCGTCCGAGCGCGCTCGTCGAAGGGGTTCCGGCGAGCCTCGACGACGTCGTCGCGCGCTGCCTCGAGAAGGATCCGCGGGCGCGCTTCGCCGACACGACCGAGCTCGCCGACGCGCTCGCCGACTGCTTCGACGCGCTCCAAACGCCCGCCGTCGACAGCGCCTGACCGCCTGCGCAGCTTGCGCAAGCGCCGTTGCGCAACTTGCGCAAAATCCACCGAGACCGCGCGCGAGCGACGCCCGGAGGTGGGCGCTTCGTCCCGTGATTTGGGCTCGTTGGTTCATGGTTCGGTCCCTGGCGCGCCGGCTGCAATGGGCCTCGCCATGAAATTCCGAACGCGTCTCTCGGCGCATGCCCTTACGCTCCTTGCCCTTTCGTCCCTCGTCGCCGGTTGCGACGACAAGGACTCGAAGTCCTCCGGCAACGCGGCGCCGCCCGTCGACGGTAAAGGCGATCCGTCGCCGGCCACCGGCAAGAAGTTCTTCCTGCCGACCGGTGAGCCGGACAACACGAGCGCGCCTCGTCTCGAGGTCGACCCGTCCGGGAACCTCCACGCCGTGTACCCCGCGTACGCGGTCGGCGGCGCCTATTACGCCTTCTGCGGCGCCGACTGCGCGGGCACGGAAGAGACGAAGGTCGTTCGCTTCGAGACCGACGGCACGACGACGAACGCGATGCTCGCGCTGGACGCCGAAGGTCACCCGCGCGTGCTCTTCAGCGCCTATTCGAAGATCTATTACGGAAGCTGCGATTCGGATTGTGGAAACCGGGAATCGTGGAGCTATGCGCCCATCCTCGATCACGGCTCCGACCTCGAGGTGACGGGGCAGGCGTTCGCGCTCGATCCCCAAGGTCGTCCGCGCTTCGTGCTGCACACCTACCTCACCGCGCTCGGCATCGGTCAGGGCGATCCGGTGACCTATTGGGTCTCGTGCGATTCGGATTGTACGAATCCCAATCAGTGGACGAAGAGTGCCATCCAGCCGACCGACATCGTCTCGTACGCGACGCTCGCGTTCGATCCGCAAGGAAAGGCGCATCTCGCGGGGATGACGACGGCGAAGGACGGCGACACCGAGATCGACGTCGCGGCCTATTTCGAATGCGCTTCGGATTGCGGGGTCGAAGCGAATTGGAAGGGAATCGGGTTCGGCTCGTATTTCACGTCGGAATACGAAGCCGTCCGGTTCACGCCGAGCCTCTCGATGGCCCTCACGAAGGGTGGCCAGCCGCGCGTCACGTTCGTCGCCAAGGGCGAGTCGGACCAAAAGCAGTTGTTCTACCTCGCGTGCGACGCCGACTGCACGGCCGACAACTGGGCGGCGATGTTGCTCAGCTCGCACGAGAAGCTCGACGTCGGCGTCGATCTCGCGCTCGACGCGAAGGACAAGCCGCGCGTGGCATATACCGTCGATTACAACATTCTCCTCGCGTCGTGCGACGACGCCGACTGCGCGACGGCGGGCGACGCGTGGAAGGGAACGGTCGTCGAGGGCGGCTCGGAGATGCCACCCGACCAGATTTTTCTCTATCCGAATTGCAACGTCTCGGCGTGGTTCCTCCATTCGCCGTCCGTCGCGCTCACGTCCGGCGGCGCCGTCCGCGTGGGCTATCAGGCGCGCGACATCAGCGGCGGCTTCGACCACCCCGACAACCCCAACACCGAATGTGTCGCCGGCACGGACATGACGTGGAGCCGCGTCGCCTTTCTCTCTTCTGCTCAATGAGGATCGCCATGAAAAATCACTCGATTTGCAGTCTTTTGGCACTTTCCATCGGCGTCATGGCTCTCGGCGCCTGCGAGGACGACGGCGGCACCCCCGCTCCTTCCCCCGACGCGGGGACGACCACGTTCGACGCCGGCACGCCCGACGCAGCGTCGAGCGACGACGCTGGGCCCACGGGCTGTCCTGCGCCCACCCATGGACCGACCCATCACACCGGCGACATCACCTCCGACGAAGTTTGGACCGCCGACGGGAGTCCCCACCTCGTCGACGGTGACGTCCCGGTTCGAAATGGCCGCAAGCTCACGATCGAGCCGTGCGCCGAGGTGCGCATCGCGAAGGGCAAGCACCTCTTCGTCGCATATCCGGGGACGCCGAACGTCGGCGGGACGCTCATCGCCGAAGGTACGTCCGAAAAGCCCATCGTCGTCCGCGGGCAGTCGTCCGATCCGTGGGCGAGCCTCTTCGTGCACGCGCCCGGCACCGCGCG
This sequence comes from Labilithrix sp., assembly GCA_044226145.1. Taxonomy (GTDB): domain Bacteria; phylum Myxococcota_A; class Polyangia; order Polyangiales; family Polyangiaceae; genus Labilithrix. The sequence goes on from JBGAHN010000023.1 coordinate 39,832, forward strand.
CCTCGCGTGGGTCACGTTCGAGGGGGGCGGCGGCGGTGACTTCGAGGACGGCGCCACGATCGACGTTCTCGGCGACGGCGTTTTTCCGGCAGATCCTCTCCTTTTCGTCGATCACGTGACCGTTCGAAAATCGGTCGGCACCGGCGTCTGGATGCAACGCGGATCGACGTTCTTGCCGGGCTCGCGCGATTTGACGATCACCGAATCGGGCAGCGGCGATTCACCTTTCCCGGTTCAAATCGAAGCGAGCGCGATCGACGCGTTGCCGACGGGAACGTTCACCGGCAATGCGGTGGATGAAATCTTGCTCCGGACCGGCAACGTTTCCGGAGCGGGCAACGGCCTCTCCACGGACGCGACGCTGCACGATCGGGGCGTGCCCTACCGCATCGGGAAGACGATGAAGGAGGACCTCGTGATCGGCGCGTCGGAGAAGCAGCCCCCGGCCACCCTGACGATCGAAGCCGGGGTGACGCTTCGGTTCCAGAAGGAAGGGACGCTCAAGGTGCAGACCTTCACGACCGACAAGCCGGCCACAGCGGGCCTTCGCGCACTCGGTACGGCCGACAAGCCGGTCGTCTTCACCTCTGCCGAAGAGAGCCCCGCGCCCGGGGATTGGCGGGGGATCTGGTTCGGAGGCAAGCCGCTGTCGACGAACACGCTCGACCACGTGATCGTCGAGTACGCCGGCGCCGATTGCGCGTGCAGCCTCAACACGTGCAGCAGCACGACGGGCAGCGACGGGGCCGTCATCTTCACGGGACAACCGTCGTCGCCGTTCATCACGAATTCGGTCTTCCGTCGCATCGAAGGCAACGCGATCACGCAGGGCTACGACGGCAACTTCGTCGACTTCCGACCGACGAACACGTTCGAGGACGTCTCGGGCTGCCGCCAGACGATCCCGCGCTCGGCCGACTCGAGCTGCCCCACGCCGAAGCCCGTCTGCGACGAGCCGTGAGGTCGGCGAGGCCGTCGTCGGAGCGCGGATTTCGCCGTCCGACGTCGCTCGGCGTTCAAACGAGCGCCTGGAGGACGGCGAAGATCGATCCGAGCACACCGCCGGCCACGACCTCGCGCAAGGTGTGTCGGCCGTAGGCGACGCGGGCCCATGCGACGACGAGCGCGATGCCGGCGAAGACGATCGCCGCATGGGGCCCTGCGTGGAAGGCGATCCCGGCCGCGAAGACGGCGAAGGCCGTATGGAGTGAGACCTTGATCCAGACGTTCGCGAGCGCGCCTGCGACGAGGAGGCCGCCCGCGATCGCCGCGCCGTACACGGCGGTCGACGATTGGTGGGTCGCGAAGAGGAGCGCTGTCGAAACGACCGCGGCCGCGATCGCGACCGCGTACATGCGTGGACGTTGCTCGCGCGTGGAGACGTCGATGTCGGTGATCTCGCCGCGCCGGAGTCGCACCGCCACTTGGACGGTGAGGACGAGCATCGATGCGCCGACGACGCCGAGGACCGGTCCCCGCGCGCTCGCCGCCGCCCGCTGCGACGTCGCGACGACGATCGCCGCGGGCACGACCAAGAACGGATGTCCCACGATCGACGCCCACCGGCCGATCGTACGGGCGAGGGGAGAGGAGGCCGTCATGCGGAGCGGACTCTAACGCGTCGGTGGCAAGCTCGCGAACCGGGCGGAGCGCCGCGGGCGCGGAGCCTTACGGTTCGTCGGTGAGCGCTTGGAGCGCGACGCGTCGTTCGTAGTCGCGTCGACCCGCGGGATCGACCGACCGAAGGGCGCGCATGTCGCCGAGGAGGCGGCGTCCGATCGCCATGAACGGCTCGGGCGCGAGCGCGTTCACGAGGTCCCAACCGCCCAGGTAGCCAGGTACGGGGATCTCCGCGCGGCGTGTCCGACAGCTATCGACGACGGCGCGCGCGATGTCTTCGGGATCGACGGTGGGCATGCCGCGTCCGAGTGGCACGCCCGACGAAAGCGTGGTGCGGACGGCGCTCGGAAGGACGGCGCTCACGCTGACGCCGCTTTCTGCATATTCGCGTCGCACGGCCGCGGAGAGACCGAGGGCCGCGAATTTGCTCGCGTTGTAAATGGCCATTCCCGGAATCGGAATTTTCCCGGCCATCGAGACGACGTTCACGACGTGGCCGCGGCCGCGCGCGAGCATCGACGGGAGGACGAGGCGCATGCCGTGCACCAATCCCCACACGTTCACGTCGAGCGTGACGCGGCTGATGCGATCGGGCTCTTCGAGGAATCCACCCAAGGGCATCACGCCGGCGTTGTTCACGAGCACGTCGACGCGCCCGTCGATCGCGAGGACCTCGTCGACGAACGCCCCGAAAGAAGCGCGGGACGTGACGTCCGCCGTGAAGGCACGTGCGCCGCGCCCGATCGCCTCGGCCGCTTCCTTCGCCACGTCGCCGTCGATGTCGCCCAGACGAACGCGGGCCCCTCGCTCCGCGAAGGCTTGGGCGGTCGCGCGCCCGATGCCCCGGCCTCCGCCCGTGACGAGCACCACCGCACCGTCGAGATCGACGCGGGGATAGGTCTGTCCGAAGAACCTCACGACGCCCTCCGAGCGTCCGTCCACGCGCCGTCGCCCTTCGTCGTGGCGTACGCGTCCAGATCGAAGACCGAGGCGCGCGCGCGGAGGGCGTCCGTCGACCATGGCCAGCTGAAGCTGTTCTTGCCGTTCACGTCCAGGTAGTAGCTCGAACAGCCCCCGGCGTTGTACACGGTACGCGGCAGCGCCCGTTGCACTTCGGCGTTGAATGCTGCTTGCACGTCCGGGCGCACGTCGATCGCCGAAACGCCGCTGGCGCGCATCGCGCGGAGGGCGCCCATCACGTATTCGAGCTGCGCTTCGAGGACGGTGAACGCGGACGAGTGCCCGGTGCCGAGGTTCGGTCCGAGCAAGATGAAGAGGTTGGGGAAGCCGCTCACGGTCGTCCCGAGGTACGCCTGCGGACTGCCCTGCCAATGCGAAGACAGCTTGCGCCCTTCGGCGTCGAGGATCTTGTCGGCGATCGGCATGTCGAGGATGTGGAAACCCGTCCCGAAGATGATCGCGTCCGCCTCGGCCGTCGATCCGTCCGCGCCGACCACGGTGCTCCCGCGGACTTCGCGAACGGCCGTCGCGTGGACCGATACGTTCGATTTCGTGAGCGCCGGATAATACGTATTGGACATCAAAAGGCGTTTGCATCCGAGCGTGTAGTCGGGAGTCAGCCGCGCGCGGAGCACCGGGTCTTTCACGGTCATGCGCAGGTGGAGGAGGCCGATGCGCTGGATTCGTTCGAGGAGCCACGGGTGCCGAAAACCCATGCCGAAGGCTTCCATCCCCGCGTACTCGGCCGCACGGAGCGCGCGTTGCGCCGACGGGAGGTTTCGCAAGACCCATCTCTCCAGATGCGGCACGTAATGATCCGGCTTCGGCAGCACCCACTGCGCGGTGCGCTGGAAGAGATGGAGCCTTCCGACCCGCGGCTGGATCTTCGGGACGAACTGCACGGCCGACGCGCCCGTGCCGACGACGACGACGCGCTTGTCCGTGAGGTCGTACGCGTGATCCCACCGCGACGAATGGAAGACCTTGCCCGGAAAGCCCGCGAGCCCGGGGATGTTCGGCGTCAACGGCTCGTGCCATGGCCCGGTGCCGCCGATGAGTACGCGCGCGGTGTAGAGGCCGTCGGTCGTCTCGATCTCCCAACGTTTGCGCTCGGCATGAAAGCGGGCGCGCAGCACCTCCACGCCGAACCTCGCGTGCGGCCGCACCCCATGGCGCTCGGCGACGCTCTCGAGGTAGGCGCGGATCTCCGGCTGGCCGGCGAAGGCGCGCGTCCATTCCGGATTCGGCGCGAACGAATAGGAATACAGTGCCGAAGGTACGTCGCACGCGCAGCCTGGATAGGTGTTGTCCCGCCAGGTCCCCCCGAGCGCGTTCGCCTTCTCGAGGACGACGAAATCGTCGATGCCTTCTTGGCGAAGGCGGATCGCCGCGCCGATCCCCGACGCGCCGCCGCCCACGACGACGACGTCGTGGTGTCGAATGGATGAATCGTTCGCCGTCGTTTTCACCTTCGCGACCCCTTTCGCTGGATCCCTCGCATCGCCGTCATCCGAGCGGCGCCCCGACGAACGCATCGCGTTCGAGCGCGCGCCGCACCGTTCGCCGGCACGTCCGTAGCGACGACTCGAGGACGCGGAGGCGCCGATCGCCATCCATGAAATTGGGTCCCATGATCGCGAGCTCTTCGGCTTCGGGATCGATGCGGAGGACGCGCGTCCCGACGGCGCGGAGCTTCGCCACCTCGGCGTCGACCGTGCGCTGCATGGACGCGCGGAGGAGCCCTTCGGCGCGCGCGAAGAGTCCCTTGCGTGGTCCGGGGTTCGACGACGCCATCGGCGCGACGACGACCACCTCGTCCAGGCCGAGCGGCGCCACGAGATCGGCGGAGGTCGGCGAGAACACGCCGCCGTCGACGTAGCGGCGCCCTCCGATCTCGACCGGCGGAAACCAACCTGGAATGGCCCACGACGCGCGGACCGCGTCGCGCAGGTGAGCCGAAGGAGCACCGGGCGCGCCGAACGCGACGCGCTCGCCGGAGTCGGCGTCGACGCCGACGATCCACGTCACGGGGTGCGCGACCCACGTGCCCGACGCGTTCGAGCGATCCTTCGAGGCGAGCCATCCGTCGACGAGCGAAGCGAGGAAGGCCGCATCGCCACGGCCCTCCGGAAGGAGCGCCGTGAGGGAGATCAGGGAAGGGACGCGATGATCGAAGAGCTTTCGCGAGCCCCATGACGTCATGCGCGGCGTCGGCCACGGCGGGAACGCGCGCGGCGGCGAGGCGAAGTGCCGGGCGAGGAAGGATCAGCGTCGGGGCCGCCGATCTGGGCCGACACAGAGCGCATCCACCGAGAGGACGCTCCGCGCCGGAGGGCGACGAGCTCGGCGCCGGCCGACGTTCCGAGCACCTCGGCCGTCCGGACGTCCCAATCGAGCGCGCGTTCGACCGCGGAGAGCGCCGCGATCATCCACGCGGTGCCGAGCGTGCCTCCACATCCGAGCACGAGGCCGCGCCGGCCCGTCGACGCCTTCGGATGGGACGCGCTGTCGCGTTTGGATTCCATTGGTTTTGGGATACTAATTGTATTTGTAAGTGGCGCAAGCGATTCGTTTCGAGGCTTTTCCTCGTGAAGGAGCGCCGTCGCGCCGGGCTCGTTTGGAACGCGGCGGAAGGAAAGTCGGTCTATCGTTCGCGAGCCGAGCACCGCGTTCGGAGAGATGTTCGATGCCTCGATTGTCCCGCGCCGAGAGCCAGGCGCGCACGCGTGAGAAGCTGCTCGCGACCGCGAAGGAGGTGTTCCTTCGCGATGGCTACGCCGCGGCGTCCCTCGAGAAGATCGCGGACACCGCGGGGTTCTCGAAGGGGGCGGTCTATTCGAATTTCCGAAACAAGGACGAGCTCTGCCTCGCCGTCATCGACGCCGTTCGAACGGAGCGCGCGACGTCGTTGGGTGAGGCCATCGCCGGCTCGATGTCCCTGCCGGACCGCATCGCGGCGTTCCAGGGATGGGCGGAGTGCAACATCGGCGATCGCGCGTGGACCGCGCTCGAGGTCGAGTTCGCGATCCACGCCGCTCGGGATCCGGCGCTGAGCGTCGAGCTCGCTCGGAGAGATGCGCTCGTGCGCGACATGGTGAAGTCGCTCGTCGTCGCCCACGCTTCGGAGCTCGGAATCGCGCTTCCGTTGCCCGCGGAGGACGTCGCGGTGGCGCTGCTCAGCCTGGGCGTCGGGTTGGGCGTCCAACGGGCCCTCGACCCCACGTTGTCGGTTCGCGCGCTGCCCGAGCTCGTGCGGCTGCTCGCGGGAGTTGCCGCGGCTCGCTAGGGTCGAACCGAGCGGTGGGAAGCAAGGCCGTACTTCCGACCGGCGCCCGCGCTGTCAACGCCGACGGTCTTGTGCTTCCCTATGCGGAGACGAACATCATGGCCACGAAGAGCGTGCTTCTCGACGGCCTCGCGGCTGGCTACCGGCTCGATCTCGATGGGGCGGAGTACGTTCGTCACCTCGCCGAGACGTTGGCTCCGCTGCTCGACCGCGGGCTCGGCGTCCTCGCCTACACGTACGACGCCCGCGATCCGGCGCATCCCGTCATCGATCATTCCGCCACCGCGGGGCGCTTCGATCCGGCGTGGCTTCCGGCGTTCTACGAAGCCGTCGACGCGACGGGGGTCGACGTCGGAAGCCCGCAGCATCCGACCGGCTTCGAGGCGTGGGGGCACCTCACGTGCGGTCAGGCGAGCACGATCCCGAAGATGCGGCCTCTCCTCCCGCTGTTCGCGCACATCGGCGGCTCGCGTGACGCGTTCGCCGTGAACGCGCTCGACGCGAGCGGGCGAGGCCTCTGGATCGGAGCTCCGTTGCGGACCACAGCGAAGGTCTCGGCCGAGCGCATCACGCTCTTCACGAGGTTCGCGGCGCATCTGACCACCGCGGTGCGCCTTCGCAGGAACGTCGGTGCGTCGAAGCCCCGGGCGGCGGCGATCCTCTCGCCGGATGGATCGTTGTTGGACGCGGACGGCGGCGAAGGCGTCGTCGAGGCCCGAGAGGAACTTCGTCACGCGACCGTCGCGTTCGATCGAGCGCGTACGAAGAAGGGGGGAGATGCCGATCTGGCGACTCGCCGCTGGCGACCGCTCGTCGTCTCGCGCTGGTCGCTCCTCGACGACTTCGACTCGGACGGGCGACGCTTCGTCGTCGCCATCGAGAACGCGCCGCCGACGAGGCCGCCGCGCAAAGATCTGAGCGAGCGCGAACACCAAGTGATGACGCAAGCGCACCTGGGCCACTCGGACAAGGTCATCGCGTACGAGCTCGGCCTCGCGACCTCGACGGTGCGCGTGCTCCTCCATCGGGCGACGAAAAAGTTCGGGGCGTCCACGCGGCGCGATGCGATCGCACGGTTCGACGCGCTCGCGAAGCTCGCGAAGAACGAACGCGGAGACGGAGACGAAGGGCCGGAAGGCTGACGCCCACGAGGCCGCGAGGTGGTGGGGAGACGTCGGGTTCGTCGAGCGGCCGTCCGATAGGGGGAAGGACACGAGGATCAGACTCGAGGCGTGCGTCGACGTGGTTCTTGCGGACGAAGTGCGTGGTCCACTCTTTGCTTCGTACGCGCACAACCATGCGCTTCTCTTCTTTTGGCATCGCAGCGATGACGTTCACCCTTGCCGCCGTCGCCCTTGGGGCGACGCCCGCTTGCCTGACGCACTCGTGCAACGCGCTTTACGCTCCGAGCCAAGCCACGCTCGAGCGCACGGTCCCTGCCAATTTCGATCTCGCGAAGCCGATCCACGTCGAGATTTGCAAGAACGATGATTGCCAATCGGGCGACTTCGTCGTCGCGACCAAGACGGCGACCGATACGAATCTTTGTCGGACGGATGGGAATGCGTATTTCGAAACGGGATGTTCGTTTTCCCTCGCGTCCGATGGCGCGTACGCATTTCGAGCCCGTTGGTTCGAAGGCACCGAAGACGCGTCGTTCCACGACGGCGATCGCTACCGCGTCACGCTGACGTCGTCCGACGCCGTGCTGCTCAGCGTCGACGCCCAGGCCACCTACGCGGAGTCCGAGCCGAACGGTGAAGGTTGCGGCGTCACGAAGACGGCGACGCTCTGACGGCGTCCATCGACACGACGATTTTCCCCTTCGCGCGACCCTGCTCGAGGTAGGCGAACGCGTCGGCGATCTTTTCGAACGGAAACACGCGGTCGACGACGACCTCGAGCTTCTTGGCCTCGACGAGAGATGAGAGCTGTTCGAGATCCACGCCGCTCGGTCGCATGAACATGTAGCGGTAGGTGACGCCCGCGCGCCACGCGCGGAAGCGGAGGCCGGCGCTCATGAACCAGAAGACGAGCGCGAGGCCAGCGCCTCGGTGGAGATCGTACGTCGCCGTCGTCGGCTCGGGCACGCCGGCGATGCTCACCACCTTGCCGCCGCGGCGGACGACCGAGAACGCGCGCTCGAGCGTGTCACCGCCGACGAGGTCGAAGGTGGCGTCGTAGTCGTGGAGCACCTTCGTGAAGTCCTCCGTGGTGTAGTCGACGACGACGTCCGCGCCGAGGCGTTCGACGAGGGCACGCCCACGCGACGACGCCGTGGTCGCGATGGTGGCGCCGAGGTGCTTGGCGATCTGGAGCGCGAACGTCCCGACGCCGCCCGCGCCGCCCGGGATGAAGACGCGCGTGCCTTCTTTGACGCCGAGCTCGTCGCGCAGCGCCTGGAGCGCGGTGAGGCCCGCGAGCGGTACGGCCGCCGCGTGGACGAAGTCGAGCGACGGCGGCTTCTTGGCGACGAGGGCCTCGTCGACGCACACCGTCTCGGCGAAAGCACCGAGCTTGTTCTTCGCGACGCGCGCGAAAACCTCGTCGCCGGCTCGAAATTTCGTGACGCCGGCGCCCACCGACGTGACCACCCCGGAGAGCTCGGAGCCGAAGACGATCGGGAACGTGAACGGATGGACGACGCGGAGCTTGCCGTCGCGGCTCTTGAAGTCGACCGGGTTCAAGCCGGCCGCCTTCACCGCGATCTGAACCTCGCCGGCGACCGGTCGAGGAACGGGGACGTCCCGGAGCTCGGCGACCTCGGGGCCGCCATACCGGGTAAGGACGAACGCGCGCATCGTCGGGTCGGAAGGCACGGCGCGATGGTACATGCACGGACTTCGATGCGCGACGGACATCGGCGTCGCACCGAATACGCAGCCGCGTTGAGATCTTCGTCGACGACGGACCGCGGGCCCTCGCGTTCTACTGCGAAACGTTTGGCGCGACGGAGGTGTCCCGCATGCTCGCGCCGGACGGCAAGAAGCTCGTGCACGGAGAGCTCGCGATCGGCGGCCATCGCGTCTTCGTCGTCGACGAGTTCCCCGCGACGTGGGGACCTGTCGACGCACAGGAAGCGGAGAAGGCGAACCGCTGACCCAGGTTTGGCGAGGTTGAAGGCACGCCCGTGCCGTCGTACCGTCGCGAGCCGTGAGCGCCTCCTTCACCTTTGCCAGGTTCGTGCTTCGCACCACGGATGTCCCTGCGGCACGTGGTTTCTATGCCAAGTTGCTTGGCCACGATCGAATGCCGATCGTGCCGCTGCACGAGCAAGCCTTGGCGCGGGGCGCGCGCGCGCATTGGCTCGGTCAGATCGAGGTCGACGACGTCGAGGCCAAGTCCGACGCGTTCGTCTTGCAGGGCGCCGAGCCTTTGGGGCCCGTCGGGACGTTCCCGGATGGTCGCCGGTTCGCCGTACTTCGCGATCCGGGGGGAGCCATCGTCGCGCTCACGTCGCCCGGCCCCCACGACGAATCGTCCCGGGTGGTGGTTTGGCATCACCTGAACACCAACGATCGAGCGCGCGTCGAGCGAGCGTATTCGACGTTGTTCGGCTGGCGCCTCACGCGTCTCGTGCACCATCCCGAGCATGGCGAGCTTCAACGCTTCGCCTGGCCAGGCTCGGACGTCGACGTAGGCACGATGGTCGATGTTCGAGGGCAGGTGGGCCGTCACGCGCACTGGCTCTTTCACATGCACGTCGACGATCTCGATCGCGCCATCGCGACCGTTCGCTCCGAGAACGGCATCGTGCTCGGTCCGTTCGTGCTGCCAGACGGCGAGCGCATCGCCGTGTGCGACGACCCGCAGGGCGCCGCCTTCGCGCTACGCGGCGACGAACGACCGCGCGAGGATCTCTAGAAGCTCTCGCTCCGGAGCGGTTTCGGTTCGCCCAAAAGAAGGCGGTTTTTCGGCGTGATCGCCTCGGGAATGCGCTGTGTGTACACCGCGTACCCACGCTCGACGAGCTTTCTCGCGCGCGACGCGTCGATGGCGAGCGCTGGATCCATCCAACCGTCGAGTCCTCCCGTGGTGCACGTGGCTTCGTCGTGGCAGCACGGCAGCACGGCCACGCGCGCGAGGGCTCCGACGGCTCGGTCGAGCACGTGGTCGGTGAGCGCGCCGCATGCATGGATCGACACGACCAGATCGTTCGAGGTGAGCGCCAAGGTCTCCAACGGGCGCTCTTCGTAGAGGACGCGCCCCTCGAGCCTCGGCCAAGCGCGCAGGAACGCGGCCGAGAGTCGCGCTGCGCTCGGCGGAAGTCGCGTATCGATGCAGAATGCACGTTCCGACGTGTCGTCGAGCACGAGGAGCAAATGCGCGACGAGCCCATGACCGCACGCGAGATCCACAACTCGTCCTCCGCGGAACCGACGACGCACGCGCCGAGCGACTTCCCACGACTCGTAGAGCTCTTTGCGTGGAAGGCAGTCGGCATCGCAGACCACGCGCGCGACGCGGTCGAAGAGCGTGTCGCCCGGAAAGTGGCGAGCGCTGCTCGGCTTGAGCTTCGTGCGGCTGGACGGGTCGAGCACCGACGTCACGCCCTCGATGTTGCACGTTCACGCGTCGGAGTGCACGTCACCTTTCGACCGTCGGACCGGAGAAGACCATTCCTCAAAGAGTTCCCGGAAGAGCTTCCTCGGAGGAAACTCGGGAAGGCCCTCGGGGACGACTCAGGGGCGCTCGAACCGAAGTCGGCATGCGGATCACGTAGGGGCCAAGGTCGCTTCCGTTGGCAACCTGCGCCGCTACTCCCCGCGAGAACTCCGTCGGGTAGTCCTCGGCCACCGCAACATCGGAGGGACGCTTCCCGTCGAGAAGTGCCGCCGCCGTTGCGGCCGTCATCCGCTCGAGTCGAACGCTCATTGGCTTCCAGTATCACCGACCGCCGAGGCTCGTCGAC